>JBOGOU010000430.1:0-3619 GCA_050748205.1 Pyrinomonadaceae bacterium
GGAGAGAACCTGGGAAAACAGTTAGTTAAAGTCGCCGACCTATCTTAGTCAGACGGTGCTCTGATCCATGGCATCACGGTTTATTGAAGTCATCATAAACTGCCATTCGGGTTTCAACGACAAAGAAGAGGTAAGCCGGGTTCCCTCTCATTCCGGAGCTGAAGAGACTGCTAGATCGAAAAACTTTTTTCGGTATTTTTCTTCAGGCATTAGGCAGACTTCATATTTCCCGAAAACGCGATAGCGATTGCGCGCCACTACTTTATAGAGCGCATCCCGCAGCGCCCTTGGTATGAAACCTCCAAGTCGAAAGACTTGCCAAACCCCGCCCAGCTGCCGCAGCACGTGCAAGATGGCATCCGATCTTGCGAGCAGGCGTTCAGTTGGTTGAGCGTAGTCAACCACCACATAGACAGTGTTAAGGTCTACGGCATTTATCGCGTGACGCCGCAACAGCGAATTTGCGAACTGGCTTTGCAGCGATGCGAAACGAAGGCGATCTTGTTTGTCGCGTTTGAGGAGAAACTGGTTCAGACCATTGCACAGTCCGCAGACGCCATCGTAGAGAACAATCGGGTTGGAAACAGGCTCAGGCACGGCACCTCAAGTCTTTCACAGTTATCGCGACTCTCATTTTCTTACCTTTCAGCAGTTTGTCTATGCGTTCTCTGAATCTTCCGGCAATGCCTCGCGCAATTCGTCGATAAGGCCCAGGACTTTTTTTCGCAAAGGACGCATAAGGGGATTGCTGGCCAGAGAAATCAGCCGATCCACCAGATCAACTGTGTGGTCTATTAACCGATACGTGCGCGAGTGTTTTCGTGACGAATCATGTATCCAAAATAGAATGATGCCCATGTGATAAAGCCAGAGCAGGTAAGGGAGTTCGGTCTTCAGATCTTTTGGTATGCGCGCCTTTGATTTCTCCACCACCTCTGCGAACAACTGGATACTTGCCTGGCGCACCGGATCGGAATCGGCAGCGAAAGGATTTAGCGCGCTTTCCGGATGTGCGGCCGTTTTGAAAAGCGCGCCCGCAAACTCGTGATATGGCTCAAGCGTGTCGATCTTAAGACGCATCACGCTAAGCAGGCGCGTTTTCAAACTGAGATCTTTTTCCAACACTGGAGCTGATGCGGCCAAGTGCTCCTCGTGCGTGCGATGGTAGAAAGCCTGAATGAGAAGTTCCTTGGACGGGAAGTAGTAGTAGGCGTTGCCGAGCGAAACTCCGGCTTTTTGCGCGATAGCCCGCATCGTGGTGGCCTCATATCCGCGATCTTGGAACATCTCCAAAGCAGTCTCCAGAATCAGCGCTTTGGTCTGGCCACCCTTGTTAGTTGCAACCGCCCGTCCGACATGGCTCATGTAGTTACCTCGCCAGGCCTGTGGCCCTGCTAATTTGATACCGGTTTTGTGAGATCAGCGACACCACTCGCCTTGTGCTGGGCAAGAGCTCGGGAGACGAGAGCCGGTAAGACCACTCGCGATACTTCGCGAGAGCCCACAGCACCATAAGCCAGGCCTTGGGGCCAAAGTAAACTGCGCCTTGCTCACTGATCACCGTCAAGTCCGTCAGCGTTAGGCGGTGATCGAGCTGAGGAAAGCGGCGATGGGCTTCGTCTGAATTGATCGGCACTAGATCAAGGTCTACAAGCTTCGGTTGTTCGGCGAGCCAGCCGTGAGCACGACGACACAGTCCGCACAAAGGGTCGTACAATACTGTTAGTACAGGCATGATCACGCCTCCTGTACAACCGTGTATCCATCGGGAGCTACAGGCGGTGGTCCGTTCCGCAGATTGGCACGGCGCCGCATGCGACTAAAGATGAACAGGTTGAAGAAGTGCATGGCTCCGAGTACAAGCAGGACCATGCCAACTTTTCATCGACAGCGCCTCGATCCCGTCTTGCGCTGTGTCTACGTTGTATCCGAGATTCAATGCGATGCTTACGTAGCCGAGGTGAATCAGGTAGAAGCCGACCACCAGCAGGTGATTCACGGAATCGGCCAGCGCTTCGTTACCATGAAACACGTCAACGAGGAAGACGCGCCCGTTCTTGTGAAGAGTACGGGCAACCCAGATCGTCAGAGCGATACTTACGGCCAGGTAAATCAGGTAGGTGGTTATTCCGATTGTCATAGCGAGCCTCCCTTTCCAAATTTTGAACACGTTCAACTACAGGCAGCCTACGCCTCACAGGATAGGTTGTCAAGACATTTTTTGAACGCGTTCAAAACGCCTAAAAAGCCGAGTTTGGAGGCATTAATTCCGTCTGGATTCAATTTCCGAATTATGAATCGGCAGGGAGCTGTGGCAGGGGTGGGCGGTGATCCATTTCCTGTTCTATTCGTGTTAGTTCGTGTGATTTCGTGGATCGTTTTTTTGAACCCGGGCAGGAGACAATCCACCAAGTCACACGAAACAACACGAAACCAAACAGTTTCACTGAATTCTGCGTTCTTCAGCCGACACCAAAACTCCATCGCCGCCCGATACGTTATTGTTACTTTTAGTTACAGAGGGCTCGGGAGGACAGCCCTTTGGAGAGCGGTAGGTCTACCTACGGATCGACCAGACGCTTTTTGATATTGCGCTGCCACGACTCGTAGTTTCTGATACGTCGCTTGGCCTGTTTGTGCGTCAGATTCATCTCTCGGGCCACGTAGCTGATACGTTCCGAGCGATCGTTCTTTTGGTTACGAGGGTCGCCAGGCGCTTTCAAGTAGAGTTTGTAGGCGAGCGTCCACTCTTGTTTGACTTCGTCTGTTGCTTGTTGGCCACGCAGTTCCGGCATTGTCACCTCTCGCGAATCAATTGTTTGAACACATTCTTATTGCTCTTGAGGTCAGGCGAGACAGGCCTGGCATTCATAAACTAATCCTTACTCTTTTTTGCCTATGCTCCGCAAGCATAGTATAGGGATTTAATATTGCCTCTTCCAGGAATCCTTGCAAGACGATACTGGTACGGTTTCAAATCCCACCCACGGAAGTGGGTGGATATTTCAGGTCCGGCCAAAGGTGACGAGCAGGTGAGTTTTCAAATCCCACCCACGGAAGTGGGTGGATGTTTCAGGTCCAGCCTACAAGAAAGGCGTCTACTAAGTGCCAAAATCCCACCAACGGCAGTTGGTGGATTATTCAAGTCCAACCTGTTGCTTCATCACCTTAAGATGATACCAGCAACGAAGGCCGGACTTGAACAAACCAACTGCCGTTGGTGGGATTCAAAATTGTCGGACACGATGTTTTTTGTAGGCCGGACTTGAACGATCCACCAACTGCCGTTGGTGGGATTTCCAGAGGCTTAACCCACCCGCGACCGCGAGGTGGTGCTGACCTGTTGAGTCGCATCTCAATCAGTTAGAGTGGCACCTCAACCTAGGGGCTCGGAGATTGCTAGAACCTGTGGGATGGTCTGCCGATATGTATGTGGGGGCCGGTGGCGGTGCCTGGAATCGCCGCGCGGAAGGCAAGGAAGGGAACGCCGTTAGCTCGCAAGAAATTTATCAACGCCTGCCCCTCGGGTCCGTCAGGATGGAGTGAAACGTCCATCGCATTGCGGTGATCGAGACGCCAGCGATGATGGATCGCGCCGTGTCCGAAAACGCCTATGGGC
>JBOGOU010000431.1:0-3730 GCA_050748205.1 Pyrinomonadaceae bacterium
ATCGGAGTGCAGCCTGCAAGCCTCATAGCACTCAATCCGGATGCTTGGTCGACCCATTTGGACGGCTCGCGCGAGTCTTTCGCCGTAATGTCGACCAACAGTACAACAGGAAACTCCAGGCCTTTAGCTTTATGCACCGTCATTATGCGAACGCCGTCGACTCCCTCTTCCATGATTGGTGCATCGCCGATATCCCCGCTCTCAGCTTGTTCATCAAGCCAGTCGACAAATGCCCGGAAAGAGATCAACCCGTTGCGCTCCGCTCGGCGCGCCATGTCCGTCAGACGCATGATGTTAGCAAGTGCTTGCTCACCGGTGGGCCAGTTGGCAAATCCGGCATGTGCGCGCGTGACAGCCAGAAGTGTTCCAATGGTGTCGGCAATCGGACGGCGATTCCTCCGGCGATGGAGTTCTCGCAAGATCCCAAGCGCTTCAGCAATTTCGACCAGAGACTCGGGCAAGTCAGCAGGTGGTTGCTTGAAAGGATGTATGGTCAGGCATCGGCTGCGATAGGCCAGCAACTGCGAATCGGTAAAGGCGAAGAGTGGTCCTCGCAGCGTGGCAAAGACCGCCAGTTCATCATTGGGCCACTCAATCGCACTGAGGGCGTTGCGGATCGCCTCCACTTCTTCTCTCGAATGGAACGAGCTGCCCCCCACCAGCAAGTGCGGGATACGATGAGCTTCCAAAGCTTGCACATACGGCCTGGCTACATCGGTAGAGAAGTGGCGCAAACGCCGAAACAAAAGACAAATGTGTCGAGGCTGAAGCGGCACTCGTTCTGGACGCTCGCGCTCAGTAACAGTCCAACCACTCTCGTTCACCATCCAATCTACGAATGCTGCTACGTCTTTGGGTAGCGACTCGTCAATCTTCCAGTCGACAACTCTTCCAAAGTCGCCGTATGGCTGGGAGACGGGAAGGGCGACAATCGCAGGTTGAGTATCCAGAGGAGTTTTGAACGGCGCCAGAGGAACATAGTGAGCCTGCGTTGAAGACTCATCTGACATAACTGGAGCAAAAGCAGCATTCACAGCTTGTTGAATCTCCGGAGCTGCGCGAAAACTAACATTTAACTCAACGAGCGCACCTCCTGCGGCCAATATTTGCCGCTTAACCTCTTGGTAAAGAGCGACATCCGCGCGTCGAAAACGGTAGATCGACTGTTTGGGATCGCCCACAATGAAGAGCTTTCCCGGCACTGGTCGTGCCTTCCGCCAATTGTGCTGATCAGGATCATCTGCGCTAAGCAACATCAGGATGTCGGCTTGCAGAGGGTCGGTATCCTGAAACTCATCTACGAAGATGTGAGTGAAGCGTTGCTGCAATTCGGCCCGGATCTCGTGATTGTCCCGGATTAGGTTGCGTGCGCGGAGCAGCAGATCCAGAAAATCAAGAAAACCGGCTCGCTCTTTCAATCGTTCGAATTCCTCAACGACCGGCCAGAGTTCTTCACGCAGTCGAGGCGCGAGATCAGCACCTGCTTTGTTGACGAACTGCTCGACACGGTCTTTGAGTTCATCACGGCGACGCAACAGATCCTCCTTTGGAAAAGTGTCCCTGGCAAAATAGGCTTTGTAGTTCTTTGACTTCCATGCAGGCAGGAATCCAAACAATCGTGCTTCAATACCATCATAATCGCGAGCGTTACCCAGAGACTCGAGACGAGTAGTTTCCGAAACGAAGCGTTTCAGATAAGCAAGCGACTTCGTCAACCATTGTTCCGGATGACCGACGTCTGACCACTCACCTAGTTCCTGCATCTCGAGAACAAGCGCATCTATGTCCGCCTCGCGATCAAAACCCTCGAACCGCTTCCAGGACGTTGCAAAGTCGCGTTCCCTTACCAGTTCCCACGCGGCCGTCCGTAAGATCGGTTTTGGCCCACTCTCACGCGGTCGTCGTGTCAGAGTTCCAGTCCGCCTACCACCAAACTCTTTTCGTGGAAGCCTTCTAAGAATTCGCCTCACTCCCTCACCCGGGCCGCCCAATTGTTTTTCGAACCATCGCTCGAAGGCCAAATTAAAAAGCGGATACGCTAAGTCATCAGGAGCAACCTCGAACAGTGGATCGATGCCTGCTTCGACCGGATGCTCTCGCAAGAGGTCGGCGCAGAACGAATGGATAGTCCCGATGCGAGCCTCCTCAAGCTCCTGTACCGCTTGGGTCAGTAATTCCGTTATCCGCGGTGAGGATTCATGCTTGTGCCGGGCTCCCTCGATTGCCAGCCTCAGTCTTAACTTCAGTTCCCCAGCTGCGAAATCTGTAAAGGTAACAGCAACCGTCCTGGCGAGGCTCACGCGGCCGGAAATCACACCAGATAACATGCGCTCGATGAGCGCGCTGGTTTTGCCAGTGCCTGCCGCCGCCTCAACTACCAAAGTGGTGTCAAGGTCATCGCGAATGCGGTCACGTGCCGGCTGATCGGCTAACGAATGCCTTTCTCCTGTCATCTGCCATCCTTCAAAATACTTTTCGCTCTTTCGGCTCCAAATGTCAGACGCCACTGCCGGATTCGGCTTTGCCGCCGGATGTGAGGCAGTGGCTGTGCCGCGCCGTCACCTGGCTCCTCTTATCTTCCGGGCTGCGCCCGTGGTTCGGGCTTGGCCCTCAAATCGGCACCAAGGGCATAGCCCAAAAAGTAAGGAACACTGCTGCCGGCGTGGCAAAGCCAACCGCTTCACATCCGGCGGCAAAGCCGAAGCGGGCACCTGCTCCTGCCTCCTGCCGTCTGCCTCCTGCCGTCTGCCCCTGCCGTCTGCCTCCTGCCGTCTGCCTCCGCCGTCTGCCCCTGCCACCTGCCGTCTGCCTCCTGCCGTCTGCCACTGCCGTCTGCCTCCTGCCGTCTGCCTCCTGCCTACTGCCTACTGCTCCTGCCGCCTGCCACCTGCCCCTGCCTCCTGCTCCTTACTACGGCAGTTCCCTGATCCCCTTCAACTGCACCAACCGATCACTCGGCTTATTGCGAGTTCTCATTTCTTCAAAGCTTCCACATACCGCCAGGAAATCGCACCAGCCACACGCCCCTTTCTCAGGAGCCGCTGGCAAGAATGCATCCGCCAGCCCTTGCCTGATCGTCGTCAAGACAGAAGTAACCGTCTGCAGGTTGAATTCATCGAGAGCAACAACGCGTTCCTCAAAGCCACCGTCGGCAGTGCAGTAGTAAAGACGTCCGGACTCCACTGGCTGGTTTAGTACTTTCTGAGCGGCAAGTGCGTAGAGCAGAGGTTGCAGGTATTTCCCCCCACCCACAATTGTTTCCTTTTCGGCGCGGGCCTTTCCGGTCTTGTGATCGGTCACACGAAACTTCCCGCTTGAGTGCCGCTCAACAAGATCTATCGAGCCCCTTAGTTTGAGATCGCCGATGATCTCTACCGGGTCACTTACGCTATCTGGATCAGAGTCCCGCGGCCCGCGGTCAGTCAGCCCGAACGACAGTTCAAACTTTTCGGGCACCCAGCCATCGTCATAGGCCGCCATCCGGCGCAACCATTCTCGTAAATCTGCCCTGATTGAGTTGACTCCGTCCTGCCAGACCCGGGGAATCGCCGGCGCCAGTTTGTCTTCGTATTCTCGGGCTAACCGATCCAGCGCCCGGTCGACCAAATCGAATGCCCTAACCATTGTAGGGGCGTCCCTCGGTGGGCGCCCCTCGTCGCGGTGATCATCGGGTCGCGTTTGTTCACTGTCCTTGTCCCGGTCCAATGCGCGCCCCTCTTCTCGGTCCGAG
>JBOGOU010000432.1:0-1024 GCA_050748205.1 Pyrinomonadaceae bacterium
TAGAGAGTGGAATCTTCGGAGCCACCAACCTACCTGAACAATTCCTTGGCTGCGATTCTCCCGGTATGCTGAGGGGCTAAAACTCAGGTCTGGAGGACCTGTGGGGTGCATAAGACTCTCGACTGGCACCGGTACACGTAGCGCCAGCCAGTCGCGCAGATACGTCGACAGTGTGAATAGTCCGCGGCAGTACGGCAAGCTTCTCAGCCATCGCTCGTCTCGCAGAATAAACTGTGGCGCCTGTTCGTTGGTGTTAAACCAGTGAGGGACCCCAGGGGGGTTGTGTAGAACGCCGACCCAAGGCTCGGTGTACGGTAATGCGTCCTTAGCACTTGCACGGCCCGCCCGAGAGAACTTTTTCTCGACAAAATCGTCAAAGCTCATTCCGTCCAGCGCATGAAGGTCACGTAGCTGTTCGAGAGCGAACGCCCAACCACTCCGGTGATGCTCCGAGATACCATTACTGCCGAGATAAATTCTTCGGTTATATTTTTCCGGTAAACAATTGCCAATGTTAATCGTTGCGGTGGGGGATATGGCAGGAGTGTTAGCTAGACAGGAATCCGGTTCGCCGCGGCTTCGCACCCCAGGAGGTAATGGCCGAAGCGCAGAAATAAGCTCGTGCTCACCCTCGGTGCCTCCGTTCGGAACAGCCGAACTCGCACGCACTCCCACGCTTAATTCCCATGGTTTTTCCGGCATTCCGGTTCCTTAAATAGCCAGCCAGTCGCCTCTGACCCCAGTTCGGTCTCAATTTGGTCGATGTTGGGGATAAGTCGATAAAGGTTCTGTGAGTCAGATGCTGTCACACTAGTACGTACGTCCAATATTTCAAGGATTTGAGACACGATGGCCGGTTGAAAGGTGTCGAGCCTTAGGAAATCTAGTATCTTATTGACGATAGCGATCGTTTGGTTGTGCGCATCACTGAAGAGATTCTCGTAGTCAAGAACGAAAGATCGTCCGGCTCTGATGCGCACGTCTGAGTTGACATCCTCGAGGAAGCGCGCGTCCGCTTCAAGTC
>JBOGOU010000433.1:0-2335 GCA_050748205.1 Pyrinomonadaceae bacterium
TCCGTGGTCCATTCCAACTTGTCGCGTTATCAAGCTTGAGCCTGTAGCGCAGCTGGTCGCGTTCCATCGCGGCTTGGGTCGCTCCGCGCGTCACGGGCCGTGCCGGAAAAGCAGCACGTCCCGCGCCGCGCTCCGCTCCTTTTGCCCGAGACGCCGAAATCTCGCGCCCGCAATTGACCTGTAAGCCGTTTTCAAACGGCGGGCAAGGCCTTTGCCTGTCCCGATCCGCACTCTGCGCGTGGTCGCTGAATGAAACCTCGGGCAGCAGCTAAAGCAGCAGCTAAAGAGTAAGCTTGACGCTAACCCTCGATGAGTCGTTCCTGCTAAACTTGCCGCTGATGACACCAGCAGCAACAGCAGCTAAAGAGAAAAGAAGATCGTCTGGGCCATCGCGGAGTTATCTCCAAACTCGCGTCAGGGGTTCGCGACTTTATGAAGCCGCCCGCATCCTGGCGATCGTCGAGCTAAGTAGCAGACTGCATCAGGCTTATCGGCAGGCTTACGACAAACAAGCATCAGACCGGTTGCTTCCGCAGAACCCGGTGCCTCGTCCGGGTCCCGATCCAACTGACCGTTCAAGAAGCCTAACCGGTGCTCAAGAAAAAGTGAAGACACGTGCGATAGACGGCGCGCGCGCGCTACTGACGGGCGAGTGTTTTGACTTTATAAAGGGTAATTCTCAGTTCGACCCGCTCAAAGTCCTTGACGACCTCGAGAGGGGAGGAGGTTTTAGATTCAAAAGCAATGACAACCCACACCCATTTGGTAAAAGAGGACCACCACCGGGTGAAATCAAGATAGGCGGTGCGGGTTCAGCAGACACCATCTACCTTTGGGAGGGTTTTTTTGATCCTGGACCGGCGCACTTCACGAAGGGCTCATTGATCGTTCTTAATCCCGAGCTCTACCAGCAAGAAGTGATCCTGCATGAACTCAAGCATGCGTTGACTGGGGTTCATATAGCAGAGGGAGATTACGACGCTATCCGGGAGAAATGTTTTGGGTTTCTAAAGAAATGAGAGGCTAAACCTCTCAGGTAACAGCTAATGAACGAATACCTAACGCCTCAGTCGGTAATAGCTTTGAAAGGACCAATTGTGAGCCTTGTCGCTCGAGTATGCACCAGTGTACTCCTGTTGATTTGCATGATGGCCTGTACCGAGAACGAAAGGACAGATTATTCAAATTTGGAAGATAGGCCGCAAATAAAGAGCGCGGCCTTCGTCGGATCCGGAAACGCCTGGCTTGTCAGCGCATGTGAAGGCCAGCTCATGGTAACCAAGAATGGAGGCGAAAGCTGGTCGAGCGTGCCCGGCAACAATATTGGAGGTAGATTCGAGAGTATCGGGTTTGTTGACGAAAAGCGTGGCTTTGCAACAAATAGCAAGGGTGAAGTTTGGAGCTCCGGTGACGGCGGACAGACATGGGCCGCAGTCTCGCAGCTCAGAAGCGTCAAATCTCACGACTGGGAATTTATGTCCTCAAACCAAATCAACTTTGCGGACGAACAGCGCGGGTGGATTGTCGAGACCTTTACGATTTGGCGTACGGACGATAGTGGTAGGAATTGGCAACAAGTTTTCTCTGTTTTGGATCCAAGAGCTGAAGGACAACCCAGAGAGGCCCACTTCCTTAATCGCGAAATTGGATGGGTAACCGCCACTTCTGAAGGACAGATCTACCAAACTACCGATGGCGGTAACACTTGGCATCTGATTCCCATTGCGAAAAACACCAACATAACCGATGTCTTCTTCATTAGTCAGAACACAGGATGGGTGAGTGGTTTCGCAAGTGTTCCGCCTTATACGAAACTTTACCGCAGCGACGACGCCGGGAAAACATGGTTGCCTCTTCCAAGTCCCGATGGGAATTTCCTTATCATCTCCATTAGCTTTGTCAGCGCCGAAGAGGGCTGGGCAGCCGGTCGAGTTTGGACCGGAGATCCAAAAACCTCTACTGGCGCTGTGCTGCACACCTTAGACAGGGGCCAAAGCTGGCAGCCAGTACAACTACGACAGGGCGAATCGGTTTTCAATCGAGTGCATTTCGTGAATTCGCAGCAGGGCTGGTTGTTCGGGGGCAAGAATGTCTATAGAACTGAAGATTCAGGACGAAACTGGCGAGTAGTTCTGAAACTTTCGGGTGCGACAAACGGAACATGAGATTCTCCGGTCACTCAACTGCGACTACCGCGTTGGATGTATTCCGCAGAATACCGGAGAGCTGCGAGTACTGGACGAAGCACAGAACCGAGTCACGGCTAACTACGATACTTGCCGCAATCGAGTGTTTGGAAATTCCCAGACGTTTGCCGACAGAAACATCATCGGTA
>JBOGOU010000434.1:0-15177 GCA_050748205.1 Pyrinomonadaceae bacterium
CTGCTGCCCTGTGCGCAGAGTGAGGGAAGACTTAATGAAAAGCGGTTGTGTAAGCCGGGAGGTGAAAAAACAGAGGTCGGTTCAGCTCCCTGTTTTAAAGAATTCCCCGGTTCAGGAAAGCGGTATTCGCAAATCAAGAACCAGCCGCTGGCGGGCGGCGGCACTCATCGTTCTTAATTTGCTGATGATCGCTCACATCATTCAGTGGCGGATCATGGGCACGACGATTTCGCCCATCGAGCCTTCTGAGACCATGTCCACACTCCAGCAGGGTGCGATCAATGCGGGTTTTATCTTTTTTGCTCTGGCGATTTTAGCGACGCTAATCTTCGGACGTTTTGTCTGCGGCTGGGGTTGTCACATCCTGGCTCTGCAGGACTTCTGCGCGTGGTTCTTAAAGAAGGTGGGCCTCGTTCCAAAGCCGTTTCGGTCGAGGCTGTTGGTCTTTGTCCCGCTCATCGGCGCTCTATATATGTTCGTTTGGCCCACGGTCTCTCGGGCCTTATCGAACCCAGACGGCGCACCACTGATCCCGGAATTCACCAATCACCTCGTTACCAGCAACTTTTGGGCGACTTTTCCCACAGTCGCAGTCGCCATTCCTTTTCTTTTCATCTGCGGCTTCATGACCGTTTATTTTTTGGGATCGAAAGGCTTTTGCACTTACGCTTGCCCTTATGGCGGGTTCTTCAGTCTCGCTGACAAACTCGCGCCCGGAAAAATCCGCGTCACCGACGCCTGTAATCAATGCGGCCACTGTACGGCGACCTGCACTTCGAACGTTCTCGTCCACGCAGCGGTGAACCAGTACGGGATGGTTGTCGATCCAGGCTGCATGAAATGCATGGATTGCATCAGCGTCTGTCCCAATGATGCCTTGTATTTTGGTTTTGGGAAGCCCACGATCGCCGTTCCGAAATCGATTAAGAAAAACTACTCTCTGACCTGGCCTGAAGAAATCATTGGGGCGGTCGTGTTTCTGGGAAGTTTCCTGGCTGTCCGAGGCGTTTACCAACTGGTTCCATTCTTGATGGCGCTCGGTTGTGCGGCGGTCACGACGTTTCTCACGCTAAAAACGTGGAAACTGATCCGGGCAAAAGATTTGTCTTTTTACCGGTTCAACTTGAAGTCCTTGGGCAGAATTCGCGAAGCGGGCTGGGGTTTTGCAGCTTTCGCGGTTGTATGGATCGGCTTGAATGCCCACAGTGGCTGGGTGCGCTATCACGAATACGAAGGCGATGGCGCATTTCAGAAAATTCAAATCCCCGACGAGCTGGCGTTAGCGCAGACAAATCCCGATCCCTGGCTCAGTCCGATCGATCGCGAGAATATCGGCGAAGGAAAAAACCATTTTCAAGCGGCTTCGAATTTTGGCTTCTTTGTAAACAGCGAGGCGCTGGCGAAGCTTGCCTGGTTTGAATATCTCTCTGGAGACGCCGAGCAATCCGTCCAGTTGCTCGAACAGGCCGCGGCTCACCAGGGAGGACAGGCCAAAGCCATGAGCCTGTATTATCGCGGCACGATCCTGAACCGTTTGGGCCGTTACGAGCTTGCGCGGGCGAATCTGGATCAGGCTTTGGCGGAGCGGGACGATCTGATTCTCGCTCGCGAGGAAAAGGGCGAATCGCTCTGGCAAATGGGCCGTAAGGAGGAAGCCATTTCCGTTTGGCGCGACGCCGTGCAACGAAATGCGCGCCTTGTTTTAGCCAATAATCAACTCGCGGGCGCCGCAGCGTCGCTGGGCAGATCAGCGGAAGCAATCACTCATGAAAAACAAGCCGATCAATTCACCCCCGACAATCCGCTCTACCATTGGATGATCGGCCTACGACTGCAAAACCTCAGGATGAACGAGCTCGCTGAAAAACATTTTCAACGAGCGATCCAACTCGATCCTGGATTCCAAGCCCGTCGGAAGAGGCGTCCTCAATAGATGCCATTGCGGATAACTAAGGCACTATACTTCAGGAGCGATTATGAGATCCGCCAAGATCATTCTATGCATCCTCAGCATTCCTGGCGTCTGCGCCCTGGCGCAACAAGTTCCTTCACAGACGCCCGCGCCGAGCAAACCCATCGTGCCAGCGCAGAAGCGCATAGTGGTCGCCGGGAGCACGGTCTTGGATGGCAAGGGCCGCGTGCTGCGCAACACACGCATCGTGATCGAGGGCGCAAAGATTGTCGCCATTGACCCAAAGGCCGGGCCGGTAGACTACGACCTGCGTGGCCTGACGGTGTTGCCGGGCTGGATTGACGCGCACGTGCACATTACCTGGAGCTTCGGCAAGGATGGGAGAAATGCCGGCGGGGGAGGAACAACGCAGGATGCCGCTTATCAAGCCGCGTCGAATGCCTGGGTGACGCTGATGGCGGGCTTCACGACGGTGCAAAGCTTGGGCTCGCCCGTCGACGTTCCCTTGCGCGATGCCATCGCGAAAGGCTTGCTCCCCGGGCCGCGCATCCTGACGGCTGTCGAGCCACTCATGGGGCGAGGCGAGCAGACTGGGACGCCGGATGAAATCCGGGCGTTTGTGCGGAAACAAAAGGAAGCGGGCGCGGACGTGATCAAGATCTTCGCGGCGTTTAGCGTCCGTCGCAGCGCGATGACGCTGTCACCGGAGCAGCTGAACGCGGCCTGTGATGAAGCGAAGAAGCAGGGCTTGCGCACGCTCGTGCACGCTTACAAAGATGCTGTCCGGGCCGCGACCGTTGCGGGCTGCACAGAGATTGAACACGGCACCCTTGCGACGGACGACGATCTGAAATTAATGGCCGCGAAAGGCACTTACCTCGATCCGCAGGCCGGCCTGGTTTTGGAGAACTATCTTCTGAACAAGGAAAAGTTTGTCGGCACACCCGGCTTCCCGGAAGACGCATTTTCGGCTGTTAAGGAGATCATCCCGATCTACCACGACTTCATGCAACATGCGGTAAAGACTCCGGGACTGAAGATCGTTTTCGGCTCAGACGCCCTGGCGGGCTCGCACGGGCGCAACGCGGAGGAGTTTATTGATCGCGTGCGCGATGGCGGAATGGACCCGATGGTGGCGATGGTCTCCGCCAACTCGCTGGGAGCGGAAGCGCTGGGCATGGCCGATCAGATCGGCTCACTTGCGCCCGGCATGCAGGCGGACATCATTGCGCTCAATGGGGACCCGTTGAAGGACATTACGGCCGTTCGGCGCGTCGTATTTGTGATGAAGGGCGGCATTGTTTATAAGAACGCCGCGCGCGGCGCGATTCCTGCTTATGCAGGCGTCCAGCCTTAACTCGAAGTTTTAGCAGACTTTTGACTTGGATCCGCGACCGCAGCGTCAGGGTCGTCGCGATTCACCGCTGAACTCAACCCGGATAGATCGTCCCAGCCTCGACGAAGCACAGCGGGTTCTCCCACTTATCCTCGGCGTAGAACGATCGCTCACCCCACGGCCGCACGCTGATGCTGCCGCCGGAGACTCCGTGCACATCTTCTTTAGAGAGGCAGCCGAGCGCCTTGGCCCGCGCGAAGACTGCGTCGAGGTCTTCGACCGTGAAAATCAAAACGATCCACGAAAACACTCTGAGATCTGAGATCTCAAATTTCAGATCTCAAAGCGTTCGTGTGGTTTTGCGGATCGTCTGTTTCCCTTAGCCGAACTCAAATTAGGACAAACACCGACCCTGGGGTCGTGCCTTGTATTCTGAAGTAACACTCGTTACAATGCGATGCACGTTACTGAGCTATGAAAAGCAAGAACAAAACATCGAGGCAGGATTGGATTCTGCTCATCCACCAGTTACCGCCCAGGCCGACTAACCTGCGCGTACGCATTTGGCGCAAATTGCAAAAGCTCGGCGCGGTGGCAATCAAGAATTCTGTCTACGTTTTGCCAGCAACAGAAAAAGCGCATGAAGATTTTCAGTGGTTGAAGCAGGAGATCGAATCGGCGGGTGGCGAGGCTGCGGTTTTCCTGGCCGGGTCGGTCGAAGGCGCAACAGATGGAGAGATCGTTGCCGCTTTTCGAAAGGCGCGCGATGAGGAATTTGCGACTCTAGCTGCTGAATTCGACGGTCTGGCAGGAGCGATTAGGGAACAGTCACGAGGGAAACATCTGTCCGCTGGCCGGTTGGCCGCCCAGGAGACTGCGATCGAGAGGTTGCATACCGACCTTGAGCGCATTGCGGCCAATGACTTCTTTGATGCTCACGGTAGTGCCGGCGCCTTCAATGCTTATGAGCGGAGCCAGAAAGCAATTCGCGCAGCGCAAGGCCCCGCAGGGAAGGCCGCACTCTCGCAGGCGAAGAGCGGGACTCTCGACGTTGCAAAGTATCAAGGCCGGCGCTGGGTCACACGGCGCAATCTGCACATTGACAGGCTGGCTACCGCCTGGCTGATCAGACAGTTCATCGACAAACGTCCGCGCTTCTACTTCGTTGCTGACGGAGAGACGATCGAAGGGGCGATTCCTTTCGACATGTTCGGAGCTGAGTTCACTCACCACGGTGAAGACTGCACCTTCGAGACGATGCTGAAACGGTTCGGTCTGTTTCAGATCAGAGCCCTGCGCGAAACTGCTGAGATTGTCCACGACATCGATCTGAAGGACGACAAGTTTCACCGGCTGGAAGCAGCGGGGCTAAATGCAATCATTGACGGGTTGAGCAAGGTTCTAAGAGACGACCGCAAGCTGCTGCAACAAACTGGCATTGTCTTTGATGGGCTTTATGCGTTGTTGAGCAAGCAGGAAGAGAAGAAGAGTGGCCCGAAAACGCGTCCCGGCAAGCCTTCGAGGAAGAGATGATCGCGAAATCTGACCGAACAGGCCAAGGTGAACTGAGTGGACCACGAAGCGAAACGCGAGGAGACGGCAATTGGCGCAGGCGATCAGATGCCTTCCTGGCGAGAAGTCTTCATCTACTTTCTGATGCTCGGTTTTGTCAACATTGGTGGACCTGTGGCGCAGATCACGATGATGTACAACCACATGGTGGAGCGGCGTAAGTGGCTTTCGAAGGACCGGTTCGTAAGGATCATGGCCTTCTGCCACATGCTGCCCGGTCCGGAGGCACTGCAATTAGCTATCTACGTCGGTTACCTGAAACGGAAAATTGTGGGCGGGATACTGGCAGGCCTCACCTTCATTCTCCCGGGCGCGGTAATAATGATCGTCCTGAGCCGGCTGTATGTCGCTTACGGAAGCCTCCCGCAAGTGAACAACGTGCTCTACGTTTTGAAACCCGCGGTGCTGGGGATTATCGGAGCAGGCAGTCTCAAGCTTGGTCGAGCGTCGATCCGAAACGTGTTTCTCGGGGCGTTGCTCGCCAGCGCTTTTATAGGGATGCGGTTTGTCGGAATCAACTTTCTACTGATCCTATTGGCAGCTGGCGTGCTGAACCTAATGTGGGCGGAAGGTTGGCCCACCATCCGCCGCTCAGGCGCGACACTGCCAACAATGATCGGCGGCCTCATCGCGCTGCTGCCGTTCGCAGACTCGCGCTGGTTTCAGATGGCGTGGTTGTTCTTCAAGACCGGGCTGTTCAGTTTTGGAGGGGCCTATGCGTCGATTGTGTTCCTGGAACGTGGCGCGGTCCAGCAGCACCACTGGTTAACTAACGGCCAATTACTTGACGGCGTAGCTCTGAGCGTCGCGACACCTGGGCCGTTCATGCTCTTTACTACTTTTACAGGTTTTCTCGCGGGCGGATTGAGAGGAGCGATCATCGCCACGTTCTTTGTATTTCTGCCATCCTTCGTATTCGTTCTAGGTGGCGCACGGTACATCGAAATGGTACGCAACAATCGATCGATTCAAGCATTCCTGGCGGGTGCGAGTGCCGCGGTGGTGGGCGTGATCATCGTCGTCTCGCTCGACCTTATTCCCGCAGCGCTAGTGGATATCCCCACCATCGTCATGGTGCTGATCGCTTTCCTGGTCATCATTGTATTGAAGGTTGACGTAGCAAAGGTGGCGCTCGGAGCTATGGCTGGCGGCATCCTATATGCCGCAGGCCGAGCCCTGGTTTAGAGAATCGATGGAGGAAGGAATGAAGAGCAATGACAAGCGGGTCTTGCTGATCAGCAATTCCACGCTTTACGGTAGTGGTTATCTCGATCATGCCGAAGGAGAAATCCGCGACTTCCTTGGAAACGCGGCTCAAATCTTATTTATTCCGTTCGCTCTTTACGACCGCGACGCTTATGCCTCAATGGCGCGAGAACGTTTCCAGAGGATGGGTTACGGTCTGGAATCGATTCACACAGCCGCCGAAGCGCAACAAGCGGTAAATGAAGCTGAGGCAATTTTCATCGGAGGTGGCAATACTTTTCGACTCCTGAAGGCGCTGTACGACTCTGATGTTCTGCAACTGATCCGCCGTAGAGTAATTGAAGGGATGCCTTACATTGGATCTAGTGCCGGCGCAAATGTCGCTGGTCCAACGATCAAGACAACCAAAGACATGCCGATCGTGCAACCGCCTTCGTTCGAGGCTCTCGGACTGGTTCCATTTCAGATCAGTCCGCACTATCTCGATCCGGATCCGAATTCAACGCACATGGGAGAAACTCAGGAGGAGCGGATTCTTCAATTCCTTGAGGAGAACGATACGCCGGTCTCAGGCTTGCGAGAGGGCGCAATGGTGCGAGTGGAAAAGGGTTCTACCTTTCTGAGAGGATCCTCTGGAGCGCGAATCTTTCGCAAAGGCCATGACCCGGTTGAAGTGGAGCCGGGAGCGCAGCTCGACCATCTTTTCTCCGGCGTTGTGAGCTAGGTCGCCTAATGAAGCAAGAACAAACTCTTCTGCTCACTCGCTACGACGTTGCAACGCTACTGGGCATTGAAGAGTGTATCGCGGCGGTTGAAGGAGCTTTCAAGTTACATGCCGAAGGCAAGACTTTGCCACCCGGCATTCTTGGAATCCACGCGCACGACGGCGGCTTTCATATCAAGGCTGGATTATTGGAGCTTTCACGCTCCTACTTCGCGGCAAAAGTGAACGCGAATTTCCCGCACAACTCGCAACGGTTCGGGCTACCCCTTATCCAGGGCCTAATCGTCTTGTGTGATGGTGAAAATGGTCGTCCGCTGGCCGTGATGGACTCGATGGAGATTACGATCATCCGGACCGGTGCGGCGACGGGAGTGGCGGCGAACTATCTTGCTCGAACTGACTCAACCATAGTGACGATCTGTGGTTGTGGTAATCAAGGCAGGATATCCCTAAGAGCGATTGCTAAAGTGCGCGACCTCGAGAGCGCATGTGCTTTTGACACTGATTGGGAGCAAGCCGAACGGTTCGCACAGGAAATGTCAGATGAACTGCGAATAAAGGTGCACGCTGTCAGTGATCTCGGCGAGGCGGTCAGTAAGAGCGACATCTGCGTTACATGCACACCATCGAGGCAATACTTCCTGAAGACAGAAGATGTCGCTCCCGGAACATTCATCGCGGCCGTGGGCGCGGATCACGAAGAGAAGCAGGAACTGGACCCAACACTATTGCCGTCGAGCAAGCTCGTTGTGGACCTGGTGGAACAGTGCGCGACCATTGGAGAACTTCATCACGCTCTCGCCCAGGGTTTGATGACCAGGGAACAAGTCCACGCGGAACTCGGTGAGGTTATCGCCGGAAAGAAACCGGGCCGGGCGTCAGCCGAAGAGATTATCATTTTCGATTCCACGGGAACGGCGTTGCAAGACGTGGCTTCCGCTGTGATCGTTTATGAGCGGGCCCTTGTCAGGGGCGGGGGAATCAAAATCGATTTCGCGAACTAGTGCGAAAAGGACGATCAGGATATGGCAATCAGAACTAGCAAAGAGGACTTAAAAAACACTGCTTTCAATAGACCGCTTCCGTTGCGAAGGCCGCTTTCGAAAATGATCCTTCAGTTCGTCTTGCCTTCGATAATCGCTCTTTCCAGCGCGAGTGGCGTCAGGCAGGCTCCTCTGCAAAGATCAGAACAAGGTACCCAGGTCCTCTATTCGCCAAAACTGATTGCTGAACTCAAGCAGATACAACAAGCTGCTCTTACCAGCGACTACGCTTACGATCAGCTTGCATACATCACGCGTAGGATTGGCCCGCGTCTGAGTGGTTCCGCGCAGGCGCAAGAGGCAGTCGAATACGTCGCGGGCGAACTGCGACGACTCGGTCTGGAGGTGCGCTTGGAAAAATTAGCCGTGCCCCATTGGGTACGCGGGGAAGAGACAGCGGAGCTGGTCAATTTGTCGGGCGAACCGACTCAAAGAATCGTGCTGACCACGCTGGGCGGAAGCACAGCCACCGCCTCCAATGGTTTGACCGCAGAGGTTGTTACTGTCCACAGCTTTGAAGAGCTGGAAGAATTAGGTTCAGAAAAAGTGAAAGGCAAGATTGTTCTCTTCAACCGTCCTTTCGACCAGCAAATGGCTGCGCAGGGCTTTGGCGGTGAAGCTTACGGCCAGGTAGCCATTTATCGGACGACTGGCCCCAGTGCGGCGGCACGATTAGGCGCGATAGCTGCATTGGTTCGGTCCGCAGGCGGCTCTGGTTTCCGGTTACCGCATACCGGTTTCATTCGCTACTCAAATGATGCGCCGCGGATCCCCGCTGGTGCAGTCACAACGGAAGACGCGGAGCTGATAGCAGACCTGGTGAAGGAGGGGCCGGTTCGCTTGCATCTGAAACTCACGCCGCGGAGCTTGCCGGATGCGGTGAGCTATAACGTTATCGCTGACCTCAAAGGAACGGAACACCCCGAACAGATAGTGATCGTCTCGGGACATCTGGATTCGTGGGACTTGGGCACTGGAGCTATTGATGATGGGGCTGGAGTCGTCATGGCTTTACAAACAGCGCAGTTGCTTCAGCGGCTTAAGCTACGCCCTAAGCGAACAATCCGTGTCATCGCGTGGATGAGTGAAGAGTACGGAGGCGTTGGCGGCAGAGCTTATGCTAAAACTCACGCGGCGGAACTACCAAATCACGTCGCGGCGATTGAGAGTGATCTCGGAGCAGGCCATCCATTAGGCTTTAATATCAAAGCGAAGCAAACCGTAGGACCACTGTTGGCGCGAGTATCAAAGGTCCTGCAAAGTTCTGGCGCTGGCCTAACGAGATTCACAGAAGGAATCGAAACCGATATCTCCCCGCTCGCTGATGCGGGCGTGCCGGCTTTCGGTCTCTGGCAGGATAGCCGCACATATTTCAACTATCATCACACTGCCGCGGACACCCTGGACAAAGTTGTTCCCCGGGAGTTAGCAGAGAATGCCGCTGTCATGGCAGTGCTGGCTTATGCAATCGCAGACTTGCCCCAGGAGTTGCCGCGCTGAGACAGGCTTGATTCATTGGCTCTAGTTCGACCAGTAGCCTTTCTCGCGCGATGGAACTTGGCTCGGCACGGGAGGCTCTGACATGGTCTATTGCTCATTGGGACAATTCTCAAAGAGCGCAATGGTAGTGTAATATGAAGTCGCTCAAGGCCTCAGCGATCGATGTATTGTTCCTTGCATCTTATGAGTTTGTAGTAGACAAGCACCTGATCGTCGTTCCCCCTGCTTGAACGACGCCCTGCGTGCTCCTTGCTGTTTTCGCGTCCCCCGGTCCTCATCAGGTATATGAACAATGTAGTTCACAGGAGACTCGAGCCTCTGACTCATCAGGAGCTCATTACTAATCCCACTTAGTTACGTCAAGGAGTTCATCCTCATATGATTTTTACCTCACTTCCTCTCACCCGCTTCTTTGCCGACGGAGATCGAGACGACGCAAAGGGAGGTTCCGCTGCAGCTCGTCGTATGCTTGGTGGTCGTGACGAGCCGGCGCCGTTGTCAAGTGAAACTGTGGCGGCGCGCACGCGAGTCCTGATTGTCGACGACGATCCGATGATCCGGTCTTCATTGAGCGAAGCGTTGCGCCACTGGGGTTACCGCCCGAGCGAAGCCGGTTCAGTTGCTGAAGCTCTCGAGCTAGTCCGCAGAGAGCGGCCGGCAGCCACCGTCATAAGCCTCAAATTACCCGATGGCTCCGGGATGCGCGTGCTGAACGAGATTAAGAGACAGTCACCCAAAACCGTGATCATCGTCATTGCCGGCTATGAAAGCGCCGGCAGTGCATTCGACGCTGCAGCAGAGCTGGCGTCGGGTTTCGTCACCAAGCCAATTGACCACGAGCAGTTGCGGGTCATGCTGCGCGAAGCGCTGTCAGGACGATTGCTCGCGAACCAGGCGCCGCGGCCCTTTGGCAAGGATCGCCGGTCGGGTGAGCTCAAGCGCGGCAGGCCCCAGGGCCAGACGGTTTCGCCGCTCGGTAAGTTGATCCTGCAGTCAATGAAGCTGCTGGGCCTCAGCTACAAGCACATCGTTTCCGAAAGCAACCGGCTTGCGACCCTGAACGAAAACCCTGACATGCGCATTGGTAAGTCAACCCTTGGCAACATCATCAGCGGAAGGATCCGGCAAGCGAGTACGGCAAAGCTCGACAGCCTGCGAATCATCTTGCACCTTTCGCGCGCTGAGATGGATGCCGCGATCGGGCTACAACCAGAGCGGCGTTTCGCTGAGCAATTGGAAACGAGTAGTGCTCGCACCCATCAGTTGACTCGCGACGCAGTTACTCGCCAGCGGACGGTAAGGATGCCCATTATGCTGCGCGATGCGAGCCTGATTGAGTCACAGTTTCTTGCTGGAATTGTCGAGCGGTGGGCAAGCGTCGAGGTTGAGTATCTCGGTCCAATCTATCCGCTGCATCTGGTTTATGTGATTGTTGGTGAGGACGATACTTACGCGTCGCCAGTAGCGCCGCCAGGTACGCGCCTGCTGGTGAACACGCTTTTAACGGAGGTGCGACCTGCGGAGAATGTAAGTTACCACGAGCGCGAATTGTTCTATGTGTTGACACCGCAGCGTCTGACTTGTTCCTACCTGGAAAATGCGCCTGGCGGCAAGATTGTCCTGGTGCCGCATCCTTTGTCAGGACACGTGCGTGAGGAGTTCAAGCGCGGCGAAGTAACGATCATCGGTAAGGTAGTTGGGCTGCTCTTCAGGAAATAGCGGGAGGATTTCGGAATAGGAATTTCGGATTTCGGATTGCGGATTTCGGATTTACAGAACTAAGCGCGCAGTCAGGAAGGGGGCAAAGCGCAGCGCGCCCCCGCTCAAGCTGAAAAGTATTGATCTCGGCAGAAACTTACTTATTTGAGTGATCACTCTGATGTGGAGTGACAACCTCGCCTCATTACGACTTGGATGGTCACTGTTGATCTTAAATGGCACTGCATCTTGAGCGGGGGCGCGCTGCGCTTTGCCCCCTTCCTGACTGCGCGCTTTTAAAGTTGTGGATAGCTCTTTAAATCCGAAATCCGAAATCCGAAATCCGAAATTCCTATTCCGCAATCCGAAATTCTTTTTGTCCGGGATAATGAACAACTCACATGAGTTCTCCAGCCGCTAACACGCACCGCATAAATACTTTGCGCGGGCACCCGGAAGTATCAGTTCTCCAGAGCCTTCTCTTCAACGTGATGCAGCACTTCACTGTCAAGGTCAAAAGTTGGCGGCTATGCCTCTCGCACTCACACGAAGTGTTTACTCGTTAAGGGCTTAGCCCGTTCTCCAGCTATGACCGCGTTTTCCATGATGCCGGACAAAGAAACAACCTTCTTGGCACTTACTTGCAGCGCTGCTAAATTCCGCGCCGGACTTAATTAGAATGGCCTGCAGCATCCTCAGCAACCCCCCCTGGCCATGCTGCTGAAGCCTAAAGTCTCAATAGAAATCGGTGAAGAAGACCTTAACCAGAGAGCAATGAGAAATCGCTGAGATCCAAACTCACACTAATAACCGAGAAACGGCTACCAGAACTCTCCCTGAAAAAGAACCCGCCCAGAAGCTGACGACGATTGAAGACTACGGACTCTCACCCGGCAATTGGAGAAGGGTCGATCACGCCCATCGCGGTCGCTGAACCACCCGAATGCCGGTGCTCCAATCTTCTGTAGTTCACGTTTATTGAGATTGTCCCAGAGCTACCTTCTGTTTCCCGATGGAGGATTACATGCCAGCCGGTCAGAAGCTCAAGTCGCTCCGGAAGATTCGCAACGTAACGGTTCGTGAGGTCGAACAGGCCAGCCAGAGAATCGCCGAGGCCAAAGGGGACAAGAGGTTTCGCATCTCCAACGGCTGGCTGGCGCAACTGGAGAAGGGCGTATCAGAGCCGAGTATTTGCAAACTGTTCAGCCTGAGCGTGATTTATCACGTCAAGTTTGTCGATCTGATTCGACTCTACGATGTTGACATAGATGAGGTTGAGAAATACGAGCCCGTTGCTAATCCGCAAGTGACCCAACTGCTGTCAAAAGGATTGCAGGATGACTCTCATGCAGCGAATGTGCCGAGAATCCTCGCTTCAAGTCTTCGCAAGCGCGGCACAAGCTTGATTCCTGGACCTACGAAAATAGGGACCAAGCCCATAGTTCCAGAGCTGGATCGCGGAGTCGTGCCCATCAGCTATGGCTACGTTGGCCTGAACGATTTCACTATGTATCCGCTGATCTGGCCGGGCTCATTCGTATGGCTCGACGTCGGCCAGAACAACTTACACCCCATCGCCTGGCACAACGAGTATGAGCGACCGATCTACTTCATAGAATTGCGTCATGGCTATGCCTGCGGCTGGTGTGAGTTGCACGGAAACCAACTGCTAATAATTCCGCATCATTCTTCCCCGGCGACGATTCGCCGCTTCACCTATCCGAAAGAGGCTGAGATTGTTGGCCGCGTGACTGGGTTCGAGACGCGCTGCGTCGGTCAAGATTCGTCAGAGTTGATCAAAGAGGAGAGGACGGTTCGCGCCAAAAGCACCGCCGGATAAGAGCAAGTCATTTTCATAAATTTCGGATTGCGAATTTCGGATTTCGGATTTAAAGGAAAGTTCAGATCATGTCCACAGGATCCATTTGTCATTTGGCATATCCGAAATTTGTCTTGTTGGATAGGATCTGAACTTTCCTTTAAATCCGAAATCCGAAATCCGCAATCCGAAATTCTTCACCTTGCTTGGGATCATAAGCAAGAATCGACACGTTCACGTCTGCATAACCCCAAGAAATCATAGAAAAACCACCCTCTGCTTAGAATACCAAGCACAGAAACGATACTTGTCTCTTTTACCGACACCCGTTCTACAGTGCCTTGAGTCTGTGAAACAAGAATGCAGAATCTTGTCTTGGGAGCAAGAATTTCACGCAAAGCCGCAAAGTCTAATGCGTCTAATACGTCTTCCTCTTTGCGTCTTTGCCCCTTTGCGTCTTTGCGTGAACTACTGATTTGGGCGGAGGCCGCGCTGCGAAGTCTGTGGATACCATGAAGCGCTACAGCGAGCTCAGGTGGCTTGCCTCACGAGTGAAACCCTTCCTGCGGCTGCACCTCGGCAGCTATTTCTGCATCGTCATCGCCAGCATTCTCGTTCTTCTCGACCCGCTGATCATCAGGTTCCTGATTGACGATGTGATTCCGCGCCGGCGGCTTGCCTTGCTGCCTCTGGTAGCCGTAGCGTTTTTTCTGACTCTCGTGGGCCGGCTGGGATTTGACAGCCTGGCGGCGATGCTCAACTTTCGCGCCGTCCAGAAGATGACCTTCCGTTCAAGGCTGAGTTTGCTGCGCCACCTGCAGCGGCTGTCCGCGGAATACCATGAAAGCCGCTCTCTCGGCGATACGTTGCACCGTCTGCAAACTGATGTGGACCAGGTGGGCACTCTCAGCGGTGAAGTGATCCCCAGCGCGCTGCGCATGGTGACCCTGTTCACGCTTGTGATGACCACCATGCTGGTTCTCAACTATCGACTCACCGCCATTGTGATCCCTTTGATCCCGATTTTCATCTTAGTGCGCCACCGGTTTCACAATCGGCTGCGCCACGCCTCCGACTCGGTGCAGGAACAATCGGGAAAGATGATTGGTTTTCTCGAAGAGCATCTCTCTTCGATCGTCCAGGTCCAACTCCTTTCCTGTGAGCAGAGGGAGGCGCGCCGCTTCGCGCGTATATCGGCTGATACTGTCCGCGCGCAGATCAAAAGAAGAGCGACTGAGCTTTTCTTCGGCTCGTTTCTGTACCTGATCATTGTCACAGGCATGGCGAGCGTCCTCTGTTACGGCGGTTACCAGGTAATCACTGGCACACTGACTGCGGGCGGCCTGGTCGCGTTCTACGGTTACACACTTCAACTCTTCATTCCGCTTTACGGAGTCGTAGATATCTATTCGAAGCTTCAGCGCGCCGGCGCCAGTGTGCGTCGCTTGATGGAGATCACTGAAGCCGAAATGACCATGCCGGATCGTCCAGGGGCTTTGGTGCTGCGGCCCGATGCATCGGGAGCAATTGAGTTGCAGGACGTCTCCTTCAGCTACCACGCGGACCGGCCAGTGCTTACGGGCGTGAACTTGCGTGTGAATCCTGGAGAGCGAGTCGCCTTGGCGGGCACGAGCGGGAATGGCAAGAGCACGATTGCGCGGCTGGTTGCGCGTCTCTATGACGTTCGAGATGGGAAAGTTTTGGTGGAAGGGTTGGATGTTCGAGACATCAAACTCAAGAGTCTAAGGTCGTCGATCATCTTTGTGCCCCAGGATCCCGTGTTGTTCGATGTAACGTTGCGCGAGAACTTGCTTTACGGGAACGCTGAAGCAAGTCAGGGTGAGCTGGAGCAGGTTGCCAGGCTGGCGCAACTGGAGCACGTCATACGCAGGCTGTCGCAAGGCTGGGACGAGCCTCTTGGTCCGCGCGGTAATCGTCTTTCGGGTGGCGAGCGTCAGCGTGTGGCGCTGGCCCGGGCACTGCTTCAGCGGCCACGAATCCTCATTCTCGACGAATGCACTTCTGCGTTGGATGCACTCACCGAACGATGGCTTCTGAGCGGGCTCGATGGTTACTTGCAGAATGTAACGACGATCATCATTTCCCACCGTCCCTACGCAATGCAATGGGCCGACCGCGTTGTTCACATGGACTACGGCCAAATCACCGAAGAAGAATCCACAGATTCCGCAGATTACACAGATTCAGAGATAGAGACAGTCGAGTTGTGTGGTGCTAGGAAGATGCCACCGGCTTGAAAGGATACGACCGGCTCGTCCGGTAGAGAGATACTACCGGCTCGCCCGGTGAAAAGATACCACCGGCTCGCCCGGTGGAGTTTCACGTTGGCAGCTATTACGCGACGGT
>JBOGOU010000435.1:0-2744 GCA_050748205.1 Pyrinomonadaceae bacterium
TGCATGCTGAAAGTGTTAGCAGTTCCACGCCGGCAAACAGATCGAGCTGCTGCTTCATCTCCTCTAACGTCATCGCCGTGCCGTCCCCCAGCAACAGAAAGGAGCGCGCCTCATCTCCCGGTCGAAA
The DNA here is from genome assembly GCA_050748205.1 of Pyrinomonadaceae bacterium. Classification (GTDB taxonomy): domain Bacteria; phylum Acidobacteriota; class Blastocatellia; order Pyrinomonadales; family Pyrinomonadaceae; genus PSRF01. The sequence goes on from JBOGOU010000435.1 coordinate 128, forward strand.
ACTGAAGTGACTCGAGATATGCACCAGCGGCCGCTTCTGCTTTAAAGCCGCCAGCATCGCTGCGCGCGTGAAGCGAGCATCGGGTAGCACCTCACCATCAAGAACTCCACCCGCTGCTCCTTTCTGCCGAAACAAGGCGTGCAACTCCGCCCTCACTCCTGGTAAGGCGCTGAAACTGATCTTGTCCCCCAGCACTTCCACTGTCTGTGCCTCTGAGCTGCCCAATCCCAATCCGGTCCACCGCGGGCTCACTGCTCGCAGCATTCGTTCACGATCAGCGCGTGTGAAGACTACGTGGTTGTAACGCTCAACCAGATACTGCTTGCCATCGTGCAAAGCCGACATCGGCAGATAGCGCAGATTTCCGTCGAGAGACCAGAGAATGGTTGCAGTGTCTTTCGGTAGTCGCGCTTCGATCGGCTTAAAGACGTCGGTGTACACCGCTTGTGCCAACGGCTTTGGGTCATACCTCTCGGATTGCAACAATCCCCAAAGCTGCAGGGCTTTTTGGTTCAGCGAATCACCTTTGATTGGCTGAGCCGCAGCTGTGATGCTATCGGCATTTACTGCCAGGGCACGAAAACTGTCGTCACCGACAAGGGTGTAGACAGCCACAGCTTTCTGGCCAGTTTGTTCGTTAAGTTCACGTAGTGCAGTCTGCAATTCGCGCGTGTCAGCGGTTTCGGCAATCCTGTCTTTGTCAGCAGTCGCCAAAGCAAACTCATTTTCGACCTGCCTGAGAAAACCGCGAAATTCGTCGGCCGCACCTTTGAGTTCCACGTCAGACTGCTGCAATTGCGCAGCCTGGTCCGGTGTTGGCTGGCCCTTCGCAATGCTGCGCTTCAGTTCTGTAACCTTCTGTGCAATTGTGCCAAAGCGATCCGCCGCCTGTTCATAACGCTTCAGCATCAGCGACTCACGGGGCGTCAGCGTCAGTAGCGACGCTTGTTTCCTCGGATCCCGGTCAAAATCGAAGGACTGCTGATCCTTGAAAAGATTCAGTGTTTGCTGGGCCTCTGATAGGCGCCCCTGGGAAAGGAGGATGTCGGCGAGCCGGCGGTAACTTCCTTCCATGGTTTGGAGATAGGTCTTTTGAATCTCCTTAGCCAGGCCTTGGATGTTTCCACGAAACTGCTGGTAGATATTAATGGCCTGCTTACCATAGAAAATGGCTAGCGCAGGCTTATTTCGTTCGCTCGATAAGATCATGAAATTGCCGAGCGTTCGTGCCTCACCGCGACGATCGCCTACGGCCCTTTCGACTGGCAGCGCGTGGCTGTAGTAATCGAACGCTTTCTGCTTCTCGCCCAGCAAGGAATAGACAAAGCCGATGTTATTAAGTGTGGTCGCTTCGCCGGCGCGATCACCGATTGTGCGGGCGAGCGTCAGAGCCTGGTTGTAGTAGTCGAGCGCTTTCTGCTTCTCGCCTAAGCGGGAATAGGCAGAGCCGATGTTATTAAGTGTGGTCGCTTCGTCGGCGCGATCACCGATTGTGCGGGCGAGCGTCAGAGCCTGGTTGTAATAATCAAGAGCCTTCTGATACTCGCCCAGATTAAAGTACAAACTTCCGATGCTCGAAAGTGTGCGGCTTTCACCTTCGCGATCGCCCACGGCGCGTTTGATTGCCAGCGCCTGAGTATGGAAGTCGAGCGCCGTTTGGTTCACGCCCAGCTTAGAGTAGAGAGCTCCGATGTTAATGAGTGCGTCGGCCTCCCCGAAGCGATCGCCCATAGCACGTTTTAGCTGCAAGGCCTGAGTATAGAAGTCGAGCGCCTTCTCGCTCTCGCCCAGGCCAGAATAGATCTCGCCGATTTTGATGAGTGTGAACGCTTCAGTGCGGCGATTGCCGAAGGCGCGTTCGAGCGGCAGCGCCTGGTTGTAATAGTCGAGCGCTCTCTGATACTCGCCCCAGCGGCTGTAGACATTGCCGATGCTATGAAGCGTGCCTCCCTCCTGGCCGCGATCACCGAGCGCACGTTGAATCGTCAGAGCCTGGTTGAAGTAATCAAGCGCCTTCTGATACTCACCCAGAGAGTCGTAGGCATTGCCGATGCCGATGAGCGTGTCAGCTTCACTGCCTTTGTCGCCGAGAGCACGGTAGAGCGGCAGTGCCTGGCTGAAGGACTCCAACGACTTCTCCGGCTCGCTCAAGGATTGGTAGACGTTGCCGATGTTGTAGAGCGCAGTAGTCTCACCCAGGCGGTTCTCGAGGGCACGAAAGAGCAGCAGCGCCTGGCTGTAGGAATCCAGCGCTTTCTGGTTCTCGCCTGAGTCGGAGTAGATGTTGCCGAGGTTGAAGAGCGTAAGGGCCTCACGTCCTCGATCACCGGACGCACGAAAGAGCGCCAGGGCCCGGTCGTAGAACTCTAAGGCCTTCTGCTTCTCGCCGAGGGCGTTGTAGACGTTGCCAATGTTGTAGAGCGTGTTGGCCTCGCCCGCCTTGTCGCCGACGGCTTTGTAGATGGGTAGCACCTGGTTGTAGAACTCTAAGGCCTTCCGCTTCTCCCCGAGGGCGTTGTAGACGATGCCGATGTTAAGGAGCGTGTTGGCCTCGCCCGCCCTGTCGCCGACGGCTTTGTAGATGGGTAGCACCTGGTTGTAGAACTCTAAGGCCTTC
>JBOGOU010000436.1:0-15266 GCA_050748205.1 Pyrinomonadaceae bacterium
CCTTGTAGGACTCCAGAGCAGGTACGAGACCAGCTGCCAGTTGCCGGGTAAATTGAAACGCTGCTTCGGCAATTCTGTTGCGCGCGGGAGTGAAATCCAGACGCTTGACGTCGATGTCGGGGGTGATTCCTCCACCACCATAGAACACCCGGCCCGCCGCGGTTTTGACTGCCGGACCGGATTGCGGATGAGGCGTAGGCGACGCTTGCGTTAGAGGCAATTCAGGATCCCGCATCCCGGGCGAAGCAGCCGGCTGAGGCCTTGTCTCCTCAATGTCGTGCCTGACGTAGTAGTCGTAAAACGAGCCGCTTGAGTAGTCGCGTTGCAACGATCGACCGTAAGGCGTGTAGTAGCGGGCGGTTGTTAGGGTCAGTCCGGTATTAAAGGGCAACTGAAAGACACGTTGTACCAATCCCTTGCCGAAACTGGTTTCGCCAACAATTAAGCCACGGCCGTGGTCCTGAATAGCGCCTGCGACAATCTCAGAAGCTGAGGCCGTGCCTCGATTAATCAGTATGACCAGAGGCACATCTTCCGGATCTGAGCCATTCGATTTATAAACTATTGGCTCGCTGTACTCACTGCGACCCTTGACGGAGACGACAACCTCACCTCGTGGCAGAAACTCACTGGCCACGTCGATGGCCTGGTCAAGCAACCCTCCAGGATTGCCACGCAAGTCCAGGATCAGCTGGCGCATTCCTTGACCTTCCAGTTTGTTAATCGCCTCTCGCAGCTCTTCGTCGCTGGTGTGCTGAAATCCTCCCGTCAGTCCAATGTAACCCGTGCCCGAGCGGACCATGTAGGCATTTCGGATTGAAGGCAGCGGTACCGCGTCACGAACTATTGTGAAGTAAAGCGGTGCTTCCGAACCGGCTCGTTCAACCTTAATCGTTACGGGCTCGTTTCGCCCACCGCGTACGTTTTTCGATACCTGATCGCTCGACCAATCTCGCGCGTCTTTCCCATCCACTTCAAGAATGCGATCACCATACCTGAGCCCGAGGCGTGCGGCCGGAGTGTTCTCAACCGCAGACTGAATGTAGACCCCGTCGCGATGCTGCACGATAGTTACGCCAATTCCGTAAAAGCGCGAGTCTTGATCCTCTTTCAACTTTTTGAATTCGTTGTAGGGAAAGTACATCGAGTGAGGATCAAGCGTGGAGAGCATGCCCTGAACTGCCGCCTGGGTTGCTTTCTCATAGTCGATGTCGCCGGAGTAGCTGGAGGAGATAGTTGATACGGCTTCGATGTAATCCTTCTCGATTTCCTCCGCCGGCCTGTCAGGGGCAGGTCCTCCTAATGAGACCGAGCGCCGCAGTCGACGGGAGCTGCCGATTGTACCGCCTACAACCGCCGCGATCAGGATGATTACACCCGCAATTATGACGAATCTTCTGGCCATTTTCAGTTACGTGCTTTGATGCCGTTTCCTGCCTAAGAACAGGCAACCCACGGAAGAATATAACACAGTGAGACGTCTACTTCCGAAGTGGTTGGGTCCTCTAGTGCCCTAGATTACTCGCAATCATTCATGCTGCGGTTCCAATGAAGGCCAGTAACACCCCACGCGGTAGAACCTGTGTCAAAACTCTAAATCCCACCAACGGCAGTTGGTGGATCGTTCAAGCCCAACCTACAAAGAACGGTGATCGAGTTTTTGAATCCCACCAACTGGCAGTTGGTGGATTTTTCAGGTCCGGCCTTCTGAGCTTGTTTCACGTGGAAAATGACGGAGTATGAACTAAAGCCGGACGCGAGAGAATAGGCTGGATCTGAAGAATCGACCAACTGCCGTTGGTGGGCTTTACAGGTTATCTAAGCGACCACCCTTGTAGAATTACTAATCTCTGTTTGCTCAAGCTCCACCGGTTTCAAAACGGCCCATGTTATATTGACCTCTTTATGTCGATATCTCTTTCAATTGTAGTCCCGGCCTACAATGAAGCGGCGCGCCTCGGGCTGACCTTGCCCAAGTTTCTCGACTATCTGAGTCATCGCGTTCCAGAGTCTGAACTTATTGTGGTCGACGACGGCTCAACGGACAACACGGCAAACGTCGCGCGGGATATACTTTCCGCGGCTCAGCGAGTACGAACTTCCGTTCTCAGCTATCAATCAAACCTGGGCAAAGGACGCGCAGTCAGGTTGGGGTTGCTGGCCACTCGCGGAGACGTGGCCCTCTTTTCCGATGCCGACCTTTCAACGCCCATCACCGAAACGCCCAAATTGGTCGAGCCGATCGTGCGCGGTCAGTGTGATCTAGCTATCGGCTCGAGGGCTTTGGATCGCGGTCTGATTGGCGTGCATCAACCGTGGCGACGAGAGCAAGGTGGTCGCGTTTTCAACCTCTTAGTGCGCTTGGCAACAGGTCTTCCCTTCTGGGACACTCAATGCGGCTTTAAAGCTTTTCGGATGAGTGTCTGCCGGCCCATAATCGAAGGTGCGACGATCGACCGTTTTGGTTTTGACGTCGAACTGCTTTACGTCGCTCATCGTGCGGGCTTAAAAGTCAGAGAGGTACCGGTGCGCTGGGATCACTACGAAGGAAGTAAAGTGAACGTGGCAAGCGATAGCCTAAAGATGCTCCGTGAGGTGGGACTAATTCGCCAACAAGCGCGACGTGGAGTCTACGACAAAGCTATCAGAGCTGCGCGGGAATCGTCGACTCAGAGATTGAGCTGAGAGTGAGAGTGCCTCGGCTATACTTCAGAGCAGCGCAATAATAAAATCAACCGGGAGCAGTAACAACTAAACACCGCTAAATGACTGCCCGACTTAACGTAAACATTGACCACGTGGCTACCGTCCGGCAAGCGCGACGTGCACCTGAACCTAGTGTCATCGCCGCGGCAATGACTTGTGAACAGGCAGGCGCTGACGGCATTACTGTTCACTTGCGCGGCGACCGTCGTCACATCCAGGACAAAGACGTCAGAATGCTGCGCGATGCCATCGCAACCTATCTCAACCTCGAGATGGCCGCGACTGAAGACATGTTGAAGGTTGCGCTCGAGACCCGTCCAGACGCCGTTACGTTGGTGGCTGAGAACCCTAACGAGATCACTACAGAGGGAGGACTGGACGTCAAAGCAAACATAGCGATCGTGCGCGCGGCGGTGAGTCGTTTGCGCGAGGCCAAGATTCTTGCGAGCCTCTTTATCGATCCAAATCCACAGCAGATCGAAGTCGCCCGCGAAATAGGAGCGCAGCAGGTGGAGTTGTGCACCGCGGCATATGCTGAAGCAACGCTTGGAGGGCGAGGCATCCACGGTGAGACCGCAATCCACGCAACCCAGGAGCTCAGACGATTACGAGAGGGGGCGGCGCTAGCCGCACAGTTTGGATTGCATGTTGCGGCCGGTCACGGCCTGACGTATCGCAACGTTGGCGCGGTGGCGACGATCGCGGAGATTACCGAATTCAACATCGGTCATAACATAATATCGCGTTCAGTCTTCACTGGACTCGAACGAGCCGTGCGCGAGATGGTCGAAGCTATTGCCGGATTTGGTTCATCAACCGACCAGCGATTCGATTGAGGAGACTAGCATTGTCTTCAGCACTCTATCGGATCAAGGGATTGTTGTTAAGAGATTCGTTGGTTGGAATCAACCACTGACTATGCCAATTTTACGTGAGGCATCAAAACAATTTTGACTCTGTCGCCCGTCAGCGTCCAGCGCCTCCCGATGCGAGTTGCAAGCGGACCATCGAGCGTTCCAGCTTCACCCTGGCTTTTTCAAAATCTTCTTCTGTCCCGCTCCACGCGCTCAAGCGTTTTTCCACATGCTCCCGCGCCAACCGGGCGCGAGCCGCATCGATTTCTTCGGGACGTTCGGCGATCTCAGCCAAGACCGAAACGTGATCGTCTCTGACTTCAATAAACCCGCCTGAAACGTGCAGCTGAGCAGTTCTTCCGTCCTGCGTATAAGTAAGTACACCAGTTTGCAGCTGTGAAATCAGTGGCGTGTGACCCGGCAAAATACCCAGCTCGCCGCCCAGGCCGGGGACCGTCACCATGTCTACCGCTTCAGAAAGCACGCGGCGTTCCGGTGTGACTACTTCAAGTTGAAGTTGTTGTGCCATGCCCTTAAAGAGACGCGGGGAAGGGGCGACACGGAGACGCGGGGAAGGGGTGACGCGGAGACGCGGGGAAGGGGTGACGCGGAGACGCGGAGGAAATCTCCCGTCTCTTTATCACCGCGTCTTCTCTTCTCCATTTCTCCGCGTCTCCTGGTTCTCCCATCTCCGTTCTCCGTGTCTCCGCGTCCCGTGTCTCCGCGTCTCCGTGTCTCCGTGTCTCCGTGTCTCCGCGTCATCTTCTTTCGGATCAATTCCTCATCCAGCCGCCACAGTCTTAGCTTTTTCTATAGCCGCTTCGATTGTACCCACCATGAAAAATGCCTGCTCCGGAAGATCGTCATGCTTGCCGTCAACGATTTCCCGAAAGCCCTTGATCGTGTCCTCGAGCTTTACATATTTCCCTTCCACTCCCGTGAACTGGGCGGCAACGAAGAACGGTTGCGAGAAAAACCTCTGAATCTTGCGCGCTCTGGAAACGATCAGCTTGTCTTCGTCTGAGAGCTCGTCAAGACCAAGAATCGCAATAATGTCTTGCAGGTCTTTGTAACGCTGAAGAACGCGCTTCACGTCCTGGGCAGTGTTGTAGTGGTCCTCGCCGATGATGCGCGGATCCAAAATGCGTGAAGAAGACGCGAGTGGGTCCACGGCCGGGTAGATTCCCAACTCAACGATTTGCCGCGAGAGCGCGGTGACCGCGTCAAGGTGCGCAAATGTAGTGGCCGGAGCCGGATCCGTATAGTCGTCCGCCGGTACATACACCGCCTGAATCGAAGTAATCGATCCGGTCTTTGTAGAAGTGATGCGCTCCTGCATCTCGCCCATTTCCGTTGCCAGATTCGGCTGGTAACCCACGGCGGAAGGCATGCGGCCCAGTAGTGCCGAGACTTCCGAGCCCGCCTGCGTAAAGCGAAAGATGTTGTCAATAAAGAGCAGCACGTCCAATCCCTGATCGCGGAAATACTCGGCGACTGTCAGACCTGACAGCGCTACTCTCAGGCGGGCGCCGGGCGGTTCGGTCATCTGGCCGTAAATCAGAGCCACTTTCGACTGTTCCAAGGCCTTCATATCGACTTTGGTCATGTCAAACTCGCCTGTTTCTTCCATGTGGTGATAGAAGTTGTCGCCGAAGTTGATGACCTTCGATTCCACCATCTCTCGCAGCAGGTCGTTTCCCTCGCGCGTTCTTTCACCTACTCCGGCGAAGACCGAAAACCCTGCACGCGCCTTAGCGATGTTGTTTATCAGCTCCATCACGATGACGGTCTTTCCCACACCCGCGCCGCCGAAGAGACCGATCTTGCCCCCGCGCACGAAAGGCTGAATGAGATCGATGACTTTGATGCCGGTTTCAAACATCTGTAGCTCGGTCGACTGCTCCTCGAAGCTGGGAGCATGACGATGTATCGGATAGCGCTCCGTATGCTTTACGTCGCCGAGGTTATCCACAGGCTGGCCAATCACGTTTAGTATCCGTCCCAGGGTCCCCTCGCCTACGGGCATTGTTATCGGTCCACCCGTGTCGATTGCTTTCATGCCACGCACCATGCCGTCTGTAGGGACCATCGAGACTGTGCGCACTCGTCCCTCACCAAGATGTTGTTGCACTTCCGCAACAACGTCGATAGGTGTCGGGACCTCGAAGCCGTCTGATACAATCCGCAGCGCTTGATAAATTGGCGGGAGATGTTTCTCACTAAACTCCACGTCCACCACCGGACCAATAATCTGAACTACCTTGCCGTGGGCGTCTGTGCTCGCATTTCCGCTAGGCGTAGCCATACTTCTTGAACTCCTCTGTTCGAGCCAAAGGCGAAAAAATCTGGCAGGATAAAAAGCCAATCAAGATAACATACGAGCTAAAGTTGCGCCAAATGTTGCTCGTGTGGGGTGGTGTCTAATTTGCAAAGTCGAAGAGAGTTCAGTTGGTTGGCGCCACTCAAATACGGAACCAGAAGCACAGATTAACGCGGATGACACGGATCAGAACAGAAAAGAACTTAAGAAACCGACCAATGTTCTGGTTGTGTTTTGATCCGTGTTATTCGCGTTAATCTGTGGCTAAATTTTTTCACAGCCTCGGTAGCGGGTAGGTGATGCAGTCTGGCCGCTCAAGCAGGTGCCCACCACTCGGGCCGCTGACCTCATAATCCAAAGCGTTTGTGATTGTGAGCGAAAACCCACCCGCTACTGCGAGCAAGGTGGTACTGACCTCATGGGACCGCAGCAAGAGCGACGGCGCGCCCGAACCCCGCCCTCTCAAAATCCTGAAACCTAACTTGTACTATCATCGTAGTACAAGTAGAAATGAGCCAGATGTTCTACATCAATGCGACCGACCCGACGCCGCTTTATGCGCAGCTGACGCGGGCTATTCAGTTCGCGATCGCCGTCGGCAAATTGAGCATCGGCGAGCAATTGCCCACAGTCAGGCAAATGGCTGTGAACTTGCGAATCAATGCCAATACGGTAGCCAAGGTCTACGCGGAGCTGGAGCGCTCCGGAATCGTCGAGACCCGCAGGGGAGTAGGAACATTTGTAAGCGCCCGCCATTTCGAGGCAAATCAGAAGCGGCAACATGACAGCGAGCTGCGAGATTTTGCTGACCGCGTCATCGCCGAGAGCGGAGCCCTTGGGTTTTCTCTCGACGATCTGATTGGCCACCTTCAAAGCAGGCGCAAAAAGGAGCTGAGAAAATATGTCTAGCAATATGGGCCTGGTGCAAGCACGTAGCAATCTACCGGCAACAAACGCGCCGCATTTCAACGTTGTGGCGGCGATGGCTTTTTTGTCGCCGTTGGTGCTCGGTGTTTTGGCTTCACTCGTGACCTGGAACCCCGCCGGGATCATCGTCGGGTTGATTTTGGGACTACTGGCCGCGCAGGCGCCGAAAGTTGCCAAGCAGTGGGAAAGCGCGGTTGTGTTGCGGCTTGGCAAATACATCGGTTTGAGAGGTCCGGGGTTGTTTTGGATCATTCCGTTCGTGGATAACGTGACCGCCTGGATTGATCAGCGCGTAATCACAACGAGCTTTGCCGCCGAAGAAACGCTGACCTCGGATACCGTTCCCGTCAATGTCGATGCGGTGCTTTTCTGGATGGTTTACGATCCGGAGAAGGCAGCCCTCGAAGTGCAGGACTATCCCCAGGCGGTGAGCTGGGCGGCGCAGACCGCACTGCGCGACATCATCGGCAGAACTTTTCTGACCGACTTGCTCAGAGGCCGCGAGCGAATAGAAGAAGAGCTGCAAAAACTGATCGACGAACGATCGAATCCCTGGGGTGTTACCGTGCAATCCGTGGAGATGCGAGACGTGATAATTCCCGCGGCTTTGCAAGATGCCATGTCACGCGAGGCTCAAGCCGCTCGCGAGAAACAAGCACGAATAATCCTGGGCCAGGCAGAAGTTGAAATTGCACATCTTTTCGACAAAGCTGCGGAGTCGTACCAGGACAATCCGACAGCGCTACACCTGCGAGCAATGAACATGCTCTACGAGGGTTTGAAAGTAAAGGGTGCGATGATGATCGTGCCGAGCACTGCCGTTGAATCGATGGGTATGGGCGGGTTGATTGGCGCGGCGGCATTGCGCCAGCAATCTCTAACTGGAACCGAAGAACCACCGGAATAGAGCTCTGTACTCTTGGTGCCGGCCGGTTGCTGAGACTTGCAGGTGTGTCTGACAAGTATAGGGTCCCATCGCTTTCACAAAGCGATGGGGCTAACTTGTGCCTCCGGGTTTGCCCCGGGGAAGCCGCTACACTGGCCGGTTACTGCCGGTTACTGTTAGACGGTTTCTTCAGGATCAATGCGGATCTTCATGCGCTGAAGCACCTGCACGTCTTCTTCAGTAAGGTCCAGTGCGGTTTCGCCGTCGGCGTCATCTCCGGCATGAGGACGTAAGCCGATCTCGAGCCGCAGCGTCAATTCCATCTCGTAACCTGCGTCCCGCAGACGTTCGATCGCTTCGGCGACTTTCGGCGAGTTCTCTACAGATTCATTTATTGCGGTCCCTATCTCGCGCACGATTTCTTTGGCGTCGTCGTCAATTTCCAAAATTCAAATGCCTTTCGGATAAGGAGGTATACGATTCGAAGCGGAGCCCCGTGCCAAGATATGCTACGCGAGCAGACTCGGGAGGGTCAACTCCCATCAGTCCTAAACGCTGAAAGCATTCGCCAATTTCAGCGCAGGGTTGCGCTTTGGAACCCTGGAAAAACGCGAACCAAATGTCCGACATGCTTCAGCTTGTCGTCGAGATTGGCAACACTCAAGCAATGATATTACCCGTAACGTCGCACATTGAGAGTTCCCAATCTTGACGACAAGCTGAAGCATGTCGGACATTTGGTTCTACCGTTCCTGGTAGCTTGAGTCATAGACTGAAGTCTGTGCCACTCGAACGGTGGCCCTCATTTCGCCGGCGGACTTCCGGCACGAGTTTGTGCTTCTTGGATTCTTTGTGACAGCGACAATGCCTCTTCCGAATTCGGGGACAACTTATTCATTAGTTTCTGCCAGTAATCAATGGCCCGCTTGTAGTCCTTGACCTCAAAAGCTGCAATACCTGCTAACTCGAGTGCTTTTGGATTTTCCGGATCGAGTTTTAAAGCTTTGGCAATGATCTCCGTTGGCTCACCGGCCAGCTTTTCACCGTTCGCAGTGGCCAAAACAAAGGCATAATCAGCCCAGAGATCGGCATCGTCCGTCTTAAGTGCCGTGGCTCGCGCGTATGCCTGGCTCGCCTCTTTGTACTTCGCGAGCGCAGTGTAGGATCGGGCGAGCATTATCCAGCCTTGAACGTCATTAGAGTTCTGTTCCAAACGCCTGGCCAGCGCGGCGACGTTCGCTTCAATTCGCTGTTGCGAAACCTCGCCGGAAGCCGTAGTTGCAGGCTGGGAAGGTACTGTCGTCGAAGTGGCGTTCGGATTTCCGATTCGCAGGTATATGGCCACAGCCAAGACGGGCAAGCCAAGTGCAACCAGATAAACGGCACGGCGACCTTCACGCTCCGGCTTAGCTTTTCGTTTTCCTTCACTTGAAGATGCCACGTCATCGAGCATTCTTCGCTCCATCTCCACGCGGTCCTGCTCGTACTGTTCGCGGCTGATGAGGCCATTTCCGAGGTCAGTGGTTAATTCGGCGATCTGATCGCGGTAGACGGCGATATTCGCTTCCTTCTGTCCCGCGTCATGCGCCTTCTTGCCGGCGCCCGGCAATAACGGCGGAAGAACAAATGCCAGAGCAATGGCGACAAATACCGCGCATACGAGCCAGAAGATCATGCAGACTCCTTTTCTGGCCTGACTTTCAAGAGTTCTTCCGCGCGACGGCGTTCGTCTGCCGACAGCGGCTGCTCAACTATCAACTCGCGCCGTTGTTTCACGTAGCGATAGAGCAAGATGAGTCCGGCAATCAACAGAGCGAAAGGACCAAACCAGAGCAGATATGTAGTGGGCTGGACGGGAGGCCGGTAGAGTACGAACTGACCATAACGGTCAGTAAGGTACGCGATGATCTCTTTGTCGCTCTTGCCGGCTTTCATCTGCTCGCGGATCTGGTTTCGCAAGTCTACGGCGAGATCGGCACGTGAGTCGGCCAGCGTTTCGTTTTGGCAGACGAGGCAGCGCAGCTCGTGAGAAAGATTCATCACGCGTTTTTCCAGCTCAGGATCGTCTGCCAGAGGTTTCGCTTCTTGCGCAAACGCATTGACGACGAGGCAGCAAAGGAGGAACAAATGGAACGCGGCGCCCTTCATTTGTTCAGCTCTCTGGCGAGCGGAAGAATCGTGGTGTTCAGCAATTCCGGGCTAATTGGACCGACTTTCTTAAACCGGATAACGCCGTTTCGATCGATCAGGTAAGTTTCCGGCGCACCGTAAACGCCATAGTCAATCGCCACACGGCCTTCGATATCGGCAGCGCTCAGAACGTAAGGATCTCCTAATTCGGTGAGCCATGAAAGCGCATCCTCGCGCTTATCCTTTAGGTTCAGGCCGTAAATCGGCAAGGTGCCGGTGCGCGCGAGCTCAAGCAGGACCGGGTGCTCCTCACGACATGAGAAGCACCAGGAGGCCCAGACGTTTAGAAGCCAGACTTTACCGCGCATCTCCCGGGCAGAAAAAGTCTTATTGGGTTCACGTAGCTGGGGCAACTGAAAATCCGGCGCGGGCTTATTGATCAGGGGGGAAGGCACCTCGTGCGGATCGCGGCCTAAACCGATGGCCAGGAATGCAACCAGGACAACAAAGAGTCCTAATGGAATTATGTAGCGAGTCATGATTCTTTTGCTGACACTGCCGCCAGCGCCGGGGTCGGGTCGGGTGTCGCCGCCGTGACTTTCGCTGGTTGTTTGCGAGCAGCCAGGACGTAGCGACGATCGCTAACAGCGAGCCCACCGCCCATAGCCATCAAGAGCGCACCGCCCCAGATCCAACTGACAAACGGTTTGTAGTGAACCCGCACGCTCCAGGCGCCTTCGGGTAAAGGCTCACCCAGGGAGATGTAGAGATCTCGAAACAACCCTGTATCAATGGCAGTTTCAGTCATCGCATTTTCCGAAACCAGATAGGCGCGTTTCTCCGGGTACATCGCGCGAACGAACTTACCGTTTTGAGTCACTTCGATTTCCGCCCGCGCCGCCCGATAGTTTGGGCCTGTGGCGTCTGAAACTCCTTTTAGACGGAAGTCATAGCCACCGACGTTTACAGTCTCGCCCGGGTTCATCCGCACATCTTTCTCCGCTTGATAACCGGTAACCATCGTCACGCCTACAATAAATACCGCCACGCCGACGTGAGCCAGTTGCATCCCGTAGTAGCTCCGACTTTGCATGCGCAATTTTTGCCAAACACCCAGCTGGCCGGTGCCGACCTTGATTCGATCCCGGATATTCAAAGCGCCCGTCGTGACAATCCACAAGGCCAGCAAGAGTCCGAGACTAACGAGCGGCTTCCAGCCACCAAGAACAAGAGGCAGCAGTAGAGCAGTTGCAGCGCTCGCTACAAAAGCCCATCGCAGACGCACTGCCAGCTCTGGCAGACTCGCTTTCTTCCAGCGCGCGATGGGTCCCACGCCCATCAGAAAAACCGCAGGCACCATCAGGGGCACGAAGACCGTGTTGAAATAAGGCGGGCCAACAGAAAGCTTACCCATTTCCAAAGCATCAATTATCAGCGGATAGAGTGTGCCGAGGAGAACCGATCCGGCGGCTACTGTCAGCAGAACGTTGTTAGAGAGTAGAAGCGACTCGCGCGAGACAACATCAAACTTGCCGCCCAGCCCTACCTGCTTAGCACGCCAGGCATAGAGCAAGAGCGAGCCACCGATCACGATTGTGAGGAAAGCGAGGATGAAGATGCCGCGTTTTGGATCAGTAGCGAATGCATGCACCGACGTGAGCACCCCGGAGCGGACCAGAAACGTGCCCAGCAAGCTCAAAGAGAAGGCAGCGATTGCCAGCAAGACAGTCCAACTCTTGAACCCGCCGCGTTTCTCAGTAACCGCCAGTGAATGGATCAGTGCAGTTCCCACGAGCCAGGGCATGAATGATGCATTTTCAACCGGATCCCAGAACCACCAACCGCCCCAACCAAGCTCGTAGTAAGCCCACCAGCTTCCAAGCGCGATGCCGCACGTTAGAAACATCCATGCAACAGTAGTCCAGGGCCTGGACCAGCGGGCCCAGGTGGCGTCGAGCCGGCCACCTATCAATGCGGCAATGGCGAACGCGAAAGCAACGGAGAACCCCACATAACCCATGTAAAGCATGGGCGGATGAGCCACCATCGCTGGATCCTGGAGCAGGGGATTAAGATCGCGTCCATCAGGAGCCGCCGGAACCAGTCGCGTGAAGGGATTCGACGTGAGCAACATGAACAATAGAAAGCCAACGCTAATAACTCCCATGACGCTCAGCACGCGCGCGATCATTTCTTCCGGAAGATGCCGGCTAAAAAGCGAAACTGCGACCGTCCACAATCCGAGCATCAGACTCCATAGAAGTAGCGAGCCTTCGTGGGACCCCCAGGTTGCTGCCAGCCGGTAGTGAAGTGGTAACTGCGAGTTTGAGTTTGTAGCGACGTTGAGAACAGAAAAGTCGTTGGTGATAAATGAGTAGCCAAGGCAGCAGAAGGCTATCGCGACGAAGATGAACTGCGCCTGTCCGGCCGGCGCGGCGACAGCGACCCACGACTTAATGTCCCGGCTGGCGCCAATCATCGGCAGCGTCGCCTGGGTCAGCGCCAGCAGCAGCGCGATGATTAGAGAAAATTGTCCGATTTCAGGTATCAATTTTTTAGAATGTTCAAACAGAGTCACTCAGGCACGACTGTTTTCGCTGCTTCCTGCGCATACTTCGCCTTATCGATCGCCTTTCCCGCCTCCGGCGGCATGTAGTTCTCGTCGTGTTTCGCAAGTACCTGCTCTGCATAGAACACGCCGTCGTCACCGACCTTGCCCTGGGCTACGCAACCTCTGCCCTCCTTGAATAAGTCGGGAAGGATACCTTTGTAGACCACTGGGATGCTTTTTGCCGTGTCAGTTATGGTGAAGCGTGTAGTCAACCCGTCGTTCTCTCGTTTCAGACTGCCGCTCTCAACCAGTCCGCCGATTCTGAAGGTCCTCCCCGTGGGTGCTTCCTTTGCAGCAACCTGCGAGGGGCTGAAAAAGAAGACGAGATTGTCCTGGAAAGCGTTCAACATCAAGGCCGCCGCCACTCCCAGAGCAGAGAGTCCCGCGATAATAAAAGCAATTCTCTTATGACGTCGCTTCATTTGTTCCTGGTTCCTTCCTGACTTTGAAGCGTTGTTTGTCTGGGCAACGAGTTCCTGCGGCGCAGCAACAACACTACTTCGCCTCCCATCGCTAACGCCGCAAGCAGGTAGGAGCCCCACACGTAAAAGGCGTAGCCGCCCATCGAAAAAAATTCTTGCCAGGTCATATGGTTCAATAGTTCAAGCCTTTGCCTCAGCCAGAAATGCAGCGTTTTGTTCACGCTCAGCTATGATGCAACGCAGGCGAATAAGCACCACTGCGATCGAGTAAAGCCAACAGGCAGCCAGCATGATCAGCATCGCCGCGAGCATCGGTCCAGCAATAGTTGGCTTTCCCAGTATTCTAATCGTCGCTCCCTGATGCAGCGTGTTCCACCAGCTAACCGAAAAGTAAATTATCGGTACGTTTATAACACCAACAATTGCCAGCACAGCCGCAGCCCGGTCGGCGCGACGCGGATCATCAATCGCGGCCTGTAGCGATATGAATCCGATATAGAGAAAGAGCAAGATCAACGTCGATGTGAGGCGAGCATCCCAAGCCCACCACGTACCCCAGGTCGGCTTACCCCACAAGGAACCGGTAACCAGCGACAGAAAGGTGAACATTGCGCCGGTAATAGATATTGATGAAGCCATCATGGAGGCCAGCCGGGCATTAAACGCCCACCCGATCGCTGCATAAACTGCCATCAGCACATACAGCATCATTCCCATCCACGCTGCCGGAACGTGAATGAATATTATGCGATACGCATCGCCTTGTTGGAAATCAGTGGGGGCGACAAAGAATCCGACATACAGGCCGACGAGAAATAGGATGGCCGAAGGGATGGCAAACCAGGGGATCATTTTCCCCGCCAGCGGATAAAAAGCCGAGGGAGATGCGTACTTGTACCAGTTTACTCTAGTCATGAATTGTAATTTCTTTGGTCTTTATTCCAACGATATCCGCAATGCCGCCGAAGTTGCCCAAGGCGCAAAAACTAGTGAAAGTACCAGCATCGCTCCGAGCAGAGAAAGGCTTCCCTGAACGTGCCCTCCGATGATAGTCGCATCTACCGCGCCAGCACCAAATATCAGTACGGGAATATAAAGCGGCAGCACCAGCAACGAAATCAGCACGCCGCCGCCACGCAATCCCAGGGTCAATGCTGCACCAATGGATCCAATAAGCGCTAGAACAGGTGTTCCAATCAATAACGACAACGCGAGAACCAATAGTGAGTTCTGCGATAAGCCAAACTGAAGACCGAGCAGTGGTGACATCAGCGCGAGGGGAACGCCCGACACGATCCAAAGCGCGAGTACCTTTCCCAGCACCACCAGATAGAGAGGCTGCGGTGTTAGTAAGATTTGTTCCAGCGTCCCATCCTGGTAATCGCTTGCAAAGAGCCTGCCCAGCGAAAGCATAGAAGCCAGCAAGGCCGCCACCCAGACTACTCCAGGGGCGATCAGCCGCAGCAGCTGCGTTTCAGGCCCAATCCCCAAAGGGAAGAGACTGACAACGATCAGAAAGAAAAAGAGCGTTGACAGGACGTCAGCGCGCCGTCTCCATGCCAGAGTCAGATCGCGATAAACGATCCAACGAAACATTAACAAGGAGGAGGGAGCGCTCACGTCGCAAGTTCGAGCCGCTGAAACGAACCTGCGGACAGATCTAGTTCCTGGTGTGTAGCAATAATTGCCATTCCACCTCTGCGTAAATGCTCTTCGATTAATTTCTTAACCAGCGTCACTGCTGATCTGTCAAGGGATGTGAACACTTCATCAAGCAACCAGAGCGCCGTCCTGCAAGCTAAGAGCCTGCCTAGGGCTGACCTGCGCCTTTGACCCTCGGACAGTAATCTGACGGCCATGTTCTCTCTACCGGCAAGGCCCATCTCCTCAAGGATGCGCGCGGCCTCTTCGCGGTTGACCTTCACGCCCAGCATACCGGTGGCGATACGAAGATTTTCAACTGAAGTTAACTCTTCCTTGAGTCCATGGCGATGACCGACATAGGTAAGAGACGTCAAATATTCCTCGTCGAGCGAATGAATGTTTGTGCCCTGCCAGCGGATCTCACCCTCGGCGGGTGCAAGCAAACCGCAGATCATGCGAAGCAGACTCGTTTTCCCACTTCCGTTTGGGCCCTGTACTTGCAATACCGATCCTGCAATCAGCTTAAAGCTTACGCCGCTGAATAATCTCCGGTCGCCTCGCACGCATCCTAAGCCAATAACTTCCAACATCTTTCGTTATTCCGTTATCTTGGTGTTCAGAGCTACCTCATTGTATGAGACTTTTTCGGGAAAAGCATTTCACCACGGAGGACGGCAGTGTCGTAGTTTGAAATTCTCATCAAGGTACACGACCCTGGGCGTACGAACATTACGGAACCGGGAGCGGTTCTATGAAAGGGCTGTCA
>JBOGOU010000437.1:0-2805 GCA_050748205.1 Pyrinomonadaceae bacterium
AGTTTGTGGGCCGGAACGACTTTCAGGTGAAGCTGCGCGGCTACCGGGTAGAGCCAGGAGAGATTGAAGCGAGCCTGCGGGAGCACGAAGGAGTACGGGAAGCAGTGGTGCTGGCGCGCGAGGATACTATTGGAGACAAACGGCTGGTGGCGTATGTGACGCCTGAGAAGGCTGCTGCTTATCCCTTGTTGCAAGGCCTGCGGCTGGAGGAGTGCGGGGAACTTGAGCCAGGGACTCGGTACGAGTTGCCCAACGGGATGCTGATAAGCCACCAGAATAAAGGAGAGACCGACTTCGTCTATGAAGAGATATTCGCAGGTGAAAGTTATATGCAGCATGGGATCAGGCTAGCTGAAGATGCGTGTGTAATGGATGTGGGAGCAAATATTGGCCTGTTCACCCTGTATGTGCTGGCACAGGCGCCGGCAGCCAGCATTTACGCCTTTGAGCCGATCCCGCCAGTGTATGAAAACCTGAGGATCAACACGACTCTGGCGGGCGGAAAGGTGCGCCTGTTCAATTGTGGCGTCTCAAACAGAGCTGGGTCGGCAAACTTTGCCTGGTATAAACACAACTCGCTGATATCGGGGCGGTACGCCGATGTGGAAGAGGAAAAGGCAATTATCAAGGCCTTCATCAAGAACCAGAAAGCAGGGGAAGAAGTTGCGGAGGACACGCTGGAGAAACTGATCGAGGAACGCTTGGAATCTGAGGAATACAGCTGTCCCTTACGGGCGCTCTCGGAGGTAATCGCTGCCGAGGGGATAGAACGGATCGACCTGCTGAAGCTCGACGTGCAGAAGAGCGAGATGGAGGTGCTTGAAGGAATAGCAGAGGAAGACTGGAAGAAGATCCGCCAGATCGTGGTGGAAGTACATGACCTAGAGGGGAGGTTAAGCCGGATAAAAGAGCTCCTGGAAGGCCATGGGTTCCTACAGGCAGTGGAGCAGGAGCAACTGCTGGAGGCGACCAACCAGTATACGGTGTATGCGCGCCGGGCGAGCGATGCACAAGAGGGTGATGTGATTCCTCCTCGGATATCGGGACAGTATTGGAGTGCAGCACAACTGACTGGAGCACTGCGGGAGCACGTTTCGGGGAAGCTGCCTGAGTACATGACGCCGGCGGCGTATGTGTATTTAGAGAAGCTGCCGTTGACGCCCAACGGAAAGTTGGACCGGAAGGCGCTGCCGGCGCCGGAGACAGACACCTATGGAGCGCGAGCTTACGATGAGCCAGACGGGGAGATCGAGCGGGCGGTGGCGGAGATCTGGGCCGATGTGCTGAAGCTGGAACGAGTGGGCCGTCACGACAACTTCTTTGAGCTGGGTGGACACTCGTTGCTGGTAATACGCGTTGTCTCGCGGCTGCGAAAGGCTTTGAAGGTGGACGTAACGATCCGCGAAGTATTCGAGCATCCCGAGCTGGCCGATCTGGCTGCTGCCGTGCAGAAGTCCACGCCTGCCACGTTACCGCTGATTACGGTTACCCAACGAGGAGAGCGACCGCCGTTGTCGTTTGCGCAACAGCGGCTCTGGTTTTTGGCGCAGATGGGAGCCAGCGAGGCCTACCACATTTTCAAGGGCTGGCGGCTAAAGGGGTGGCTTGATCGCGAAGCCTTGCAGCTGGCGCTGGACCGGATCGTGGCCCGGCACGAGGCATTGCGCACGACCTTCATTGCCATCGAAGGCGAGCCGGTGCAGCGCATCGCGGCGGCGCACGATAGCCAGTTCCATCTGGTGGAACACGACCTGATCGTTGCGTCGGATGCTGAGACTGAACTGGATCGGCTGGTCAGGGCAGAAGCGAGAGCGGGATTTGATCTGGAAGCGGGGCCGCTGATTCGCGGGCGCCTGATACGGCTTGGCGAAGCGGAGCATGCGCTGCTGATAACCATGCACCACATCGTCTCCGACGGCTGGTCGATGGGTGTGTTGATCCGGGAGTTGAGCGCGCTGTACGGGGCGTTTGCACTCGGGGAAGAAGACCCGCTGCCGGAATTAAGCCTGCAGTATGCGGACTACGCGCTGTGGCAGCGGCAGTGGATCGAAGGCGAGATACTGCGGCAGCAGGGAGAGTACTGGCAGAGGGCGCTTGAGGGAGCGCCGACGCTGCTGGAGTTGCCGACGGATCATCCGCGGCCGGCCGAGCAGGAGTATGCCGGCGGCTGGGTGAGAGTGGAGCTAGGGGAAGAGCTGACACGGGGATTGAATGAGCTGAGTAAGAAGCACGGGACCACGCTGTACATGACCTTGCTGGCCGGATGGGGAGCGCTCTTGGCACGGCTGTCGGGGCAGGAGGATATCGTGGTTGGGGCGCCTGTAGCCAATCGAGGACGGATGGAGATCGAAGGGCTGATCGGGTTCTTCGTCAACACGCTGGCGCTGCGACTGGACGTGTCGGGATCGCCTAGCGTGCGCGAACTGCTGGAGCGTGTCAAGGAGCAGACGCTTTTTGGGCAGCAGTATCAGGACATACCGTTTGAGCAGGTGGTGGAGGTGGCGCGGCCGGCGCGGAGTTTGGCGCACAGCCCGCTGTTCCAGGTGATGTTTGACTGGCAGCATAACGCCGGCGGCGGAGGGCTGGCCATGGCAGACCTGGAGTTAGGGCCGCTGGGTGTGGCGATGGATGCAGTAGCACAGTTCGACCTGTCGTTGGCCTTGCGAGATGCCGGCGAACGGATCGTGGGAAGTTTGGTGTATGCGACGTCACTGTTCGAGCGCGCGACGGTGGAGCGCTATCTGGGATACCTGCGGACGCTGTTGAAGGGAATGGTTGAGGATGACAGCCAAGCGGTAGATCGTT
>JBOGOU010000438.1:0-3579 GCA_050748205.1 Pyrinomonadaceae bacterium
CATCGACAAAGCGCCCGCGCCGGCATGCCATTCATTTCCGTTCACTGCGGCGCCATTACCGAAACTTTGATGGAGTCCGAACTATTTGGGTATGAACGCGGAGCCTTCACCGGCGCAAACCAAAGACGTAAGGGGCTATTTGAGGCCGCACACAACGGCACCATTTTTCTCGACGAGATGTCTACCGCTTCGCAAGTAAAGCTACTACGCGTATTGCAGGAGGGTGCTGTGCGGCCGGTGGGTGCACACACAGAGATTCAAATCGACGTACGCGTGATTGCGGCCACTAATCGAAACCTTGCGCGCGAAGTTGCCGCAGGTCGATTCCGGGAGGATCTCTTTTATCGAATTGCGGTGCTGGCCATCAACACGCCGCCTCTGCGCGCTCGCACGTCCGACATTCCGTTGCTCACGCAATATTTCCAACATCAGGCTGAACAGAAGATTAAATCGGCCGTGTCGCGGAAAATCGAAGACGACGCCATTGATGCTCTCTTTGATTACCCCTGGCCCGGCAATGTTCGTCAGCTTCGCCACGTGGTAGAGAAACTGGTGGTCGGCACATTGGGAGACTCACTCATTAACGCAGACGCGGTTCGCCGCGCACTCGACAACCATCCTCACGTTGTCTTGTGCTCAACAAATGGTCGCTGGCCATTCGCCGCCTACACCGAGGGTGATTCCCTGGATGATTTTCTTGACCATGCCATGCTGGATCTCTATGACATGTTGCGGGGAAAGACGGGCAGCCATTCCGAAACTGCCCGCCAACTGCGAGTTAACCGCAGTTCTTTTTATCAACGCCTGGACCGTGCTCGTCGAAGACTCTATCTTTCGACTGTCAACGAGGCCGCGGCAAGCATTGTTTAGGCTATTGGGCTGTTTGGTTGCGCAAGGGTAAGCAACTAAAAGGGTGCTTGGATTCATGAAAGCGATTTTGGAGCTCTGCAGATCAAGTTCCAAGAACGCAGGGCAACTAACCAAGCGGTAGAGTTATCAAAGCCAATGCGACTGATAGTTCGCAGATTGTTTTCCGGTAGAAAGTTCTTGACAGGATCGGTGGTCCTGTCTTATACAAGACAGTTCCCGCGATGACGTGATCGCGCACCGTGAGGAAAAACTTTCAATGTTGACGAGCTGGACATACCAAGAACATACGACCAAACGGCAGCCGTGTACCGGTATGCGTGGCGTGTGCTTATCGGGCCTGAGCTTGTCATCCGTCAATCCATTTGGCGGCGGACTCGGACAAAGACAGGCAGAGTCCATAGATAGCCGTTACATCAGGCAATAATTCGCGGGAGCGGCCTCCCGCTCCCAAATCTCAAAGCAAAAACGCGAGAATTCTTAGGAGCGGGCAGCTTCCCTGGGAGGCTTAAAGCCCGCTCCTTTTGTTTTTTGACAATTGAAGTACCTTTTTGCGAGATGAAGGCAGGGAGCCTTCAGCGGATGACAACGCCGTTGCTTGTCGAGAGTCCCGAGCGTCGCCATCCTCAGGAGAAGTGTGCCTCGAAGTGTGTTCGCGGTACGTTTCTCTCTGCCTTCATCTATTTTGTAGCACAGATGGATCTCAGACTTGAAATCTCTCGTGTGAGATTTGAAATCTGAATTCCACTTGACATGTGTGGCTGAGCAGCAAAAGCACCTGACTGTAAATCAGGCGTCCGGAGTGACTTCGTAGGTGCGAGTCCTACCACATGCACCAAAGTTTCTTCAGGGATGTAGGCTAACCGGCAAACCATCGGTCTCCAAAATCGAGATTCTCGGTTCAAATCCGAGCGTCCCTGCCAACACCGCGAACGGCAAAGGGCCAAGAGCAAAGAGCCAAGAGCAAATCCGAAATCCGCAATTCGCAATCCGAAATTCTTCTTGGAAGGGTAGCCTAACTGGTAAGGCAGTAGTCTTGAAAACTACCGCGCATTAGTCGCTTGCGGGTTCGAGTCCTGCCCCTTCCGCCAATTCACAAATTGGAGGTGTCGCCTAATGGCATGGCAGCGGTTTGCTAAATCGCGGCGCACTGCGTGTGCAGGTTCAACTCCTGTCGCCTCCGCCAAAAGCAATAGTCAGTGGCAGCCGTGGCTTGATCGCTGCCTCCATTACACGACAAAGGAACTATGAGTGCATTATTGCTGGATTGAAGGGAGGGAAAATGGGAAAACTAGGACGCAAACAGAAGAGTAGCCATCGTGCGGCTCAGAAAGCGGTCAAGCGCGAAAAGGTGTCAGAACCGCAAACACCGAAGCGCTTTCTCTTTGGAATAACAGAAGCTCAAGAAGATTTCTCAAGCCGCCATCAAGAGATGTTGAACGAGTATTCAAAGATAAGAGCCGCTCAAGACCGCGCGATAAGTGGCGCTACCAACCGCATGAAAGTTATGGACGACAAGGTCATTTATTTTTTGGCGCGGCAAGTGTTCGAGGATTTTGATGAAATCTTGATCCTATGCGGTAACGGTCTATCAACTGGCGCACTGAAAATACTGCGAGGCATGTTTGAACGAACGGTTACCATTTGTTATTTGCAAAAGCACCCTGAACACATCGAGCTCTATTACAAGTATTACTATGTGCGTCGTCGCAAAGAGATCAAGGCTGTGTTGCGGGACTTCCCGAACTCCATTCCATCTGAGCGATTGGAAGAATACGAGAAACAATTTGAAGACGTAAAAGAACGCTTTCAAGTCCCTGCATGCGAAGTGTGTAAAGTCGAAGAATGCTTACCATGCAAAAGAACCAGAATTAACCACACGTGGATTCGAAAAGATATCGTTCAGATGGCAAGAGAGGCCGGAGGTTTTGAGCCAGTTATTTGGATTGGTTACTACGTTCCAATGCAGGAAAGCCATCCGACCGCACAAGCGATTGAACGTCGAGTCAAATTCAACGAAAACGACAAATGGGAATATGTTGAAGGCGCAAGACCAGAAACGGATCAGAACACTTTTGTGGTAGCCCATTTCTTGATCCTAAAAGCGATCGATGCATTGGGGGACCACTTCAATTTGGAGTTGAATCTCAAAGAGCTCTTCGACGCCTATGTCAGGATAATCAAGAACCATGCGAAAGAAAGAAAGCAAAAGAGCCAGTTGTTGAAATCGTCCGGAACCGTCTTGTAGGACCTGTAGCTCAGCGGAATCAGAGCGCGACTCTGCGAAGGTCGAGGTCGCACGTTCAAATCGTGCCAGGTCCACCAAATCAAAGATCTTACGGAGTGGCCGAGCTGGGAAGGCGCGAGTCTCTGAAACTCGTTTACGTAGGTTCGAATCCTTCCGCCGCAGCCAGTTTGAAAAGTTTGACGCGGAGTACACTGGAGTCGTAAAGCCGCCAGGGACGGACTCATAATCCGTCGACGCAGGTTCAAGTCCTGTCTCCGCAACCAAGCTTAGGACCCTCTTACTTAAGATGTCAGATGGAATCAGAACAGTCGTTTCCTAAACGACTAGAGCACCCCCCGCGGGCTGCCCGCGCGGGGACCCCGCCCGTCGCAGGTTCGAGTCCTGCCGGGTTCACCATGCCGGCGTAGCCCAATCGGGAGGAGGCGCTAGTCTTAGGAACTAGACAGTGTGGGTTCGAATCCCTC
>JBOGOU010000439.1:0-12435 GCA_050748205.1 Pyrinomonadaceae bacterium
CTCCTTAACAGTCGGGCTACTGCCCCGGACCTCTGTCTCGTGGCGCACGAGCTACCCCCTCCAGCTAGTGCCCCGGGGGCGCAACAATATTAGGGTGTGTACCGTACTAGCTGAATCGTGAAATTTATCGAAACCCTCAAACTGGCAATCGCTGCTATCTGGGCGCATAAGTTGCGCTCGGCTTTGACATTGCTGGGCATGATCATCGGCGTCATGGCTGTCGTCGTCGTTTACTCTCTCATCCAGGGCTTTAATACCTACGTTGACGAAAAGATCGCCGGCATCGGCGCCAAGTCTTTTACTATTCAACGCTTCAACCCGCTAGAGGATTTCAAAGACACCGATACGATTGCCGCAGCCCAGCGACGTAATAAAGAGCTCACCCTCGACGATTATGAATATCTCAAGGAGCGTGCGACGTTGATTGGCAAGATTGGCGCAAAGGCACGGGGCACTCCTTCCGAGGTCAAGCGCGGCAATGAGATTCTTTCGGATGTTTTTGTTTCCGGGGCAACCGCAAATATCGCGGACATCGAGAACCGAGACATCGCCGACGGTCGTTTCCTCGCCGACCCGGAGAACGATGCGGCCCAGCGTGTCGCTTACATCGGAGCCGACGTCGCGAGCAAACTCTTTCCTGCCGGTAGTCCAATCGGCCAGGAAATTTCTATTCGTGGCTTGCCCTATCGAGTTATTGGTATGGAAGTCGCGAAAGGCACCGTCTTCGGCATACCGCAGGACACGTTCATTATTATCCCCTTGAAAACCTATGCTAATAACTTTGGGGGATTGCTCCGGCAACGCTCGCTTTACTTTGTAGCTACCTCGAGGACGGATGATCTATTCGACGATGCGGTCGACGAATCGCGATTCCTCATGCGTGCCCGCCGCAAGCTCCAGCCCGGCGAGAAAGACAATTTTGGCATGGTTACGCCGGACGCCATCACTGGGTTGCGCGACCGACTGTTTGGAACCATCTTTCTCGTTGCCATTGCCGTTCCGGCCATAGCCCTGGTAGTCGGGGCCATCGTGATTATGAACATCATGCTGGTTTCCGTCACCGAAAGAACAAAAGAAATCGGTATCAGAAAATCGCTGGGCGCTCGCCAAATGGACATACTCAAACAGTTTTTGGTTGAGGCGATAGCCTTGTCGGCGATCGGGGGCGCCATCGGCACAATCATCGCCTGGATTATCGGGCGCGTATTGACGGCGGTTTTCTTTCCGACGTTTCTCTCAGTGGGCGCCGTTATCTTCGCCGTCGCTGTCTCCATGGCGGTGGGGGTTATGGCTGGCGTGTTTCCAGCCTGGAAGGCAGCCAGGCTGGATCCGATTGAGGCTTTAAGGGCTGAATAAAATATAAGACCGTTCTTGATTTATGAAACTTATCCGCAGCGACATTTACGAGAACTTGAGAATGGCGTTGTCAACGCTTCTCGCCAATAAACTCCGTTCATTTCTTACGGTGTTTGGCGTGGTAATCGGCGTGATCACCGTGATGCTGATTGCGTCCTTCATTAGCGGCATCGACGTCTCTGTGAAGAAGGAGGTCGAGTCATTCGGCACCCGATCCATTTTTATCAGCAAGTTTAATCCCGGAATTCGCATTGGCAGGCTTTCCCGCGAAGAGCGCATGCGCAAGGAGTTGACCTACGACGATGCGATCGCGTTAACCACGCTTCCGGCAATTGAGGTTTCTGTTCCCTTCCTTGATGTATCGAGCAATTTTTTCGGTCAAAAGATTATGGTGTCGGGTGGCGGTAAGAGCTCCGCCGGCGTGAACCTGCAAGGCACGCTTCCTGATTTTGAAAAGGCCGGGACTCAAATCATTTCCGAAGGCCGCTTCTTCTCACAGTTTGAAAACGACACGAATCAGAATGTGTGCGTGATTGGTTCGAAAGTGGCAGACGACTTTTTCCGTTTCGGTTCGCCGGTAGACCAAACCCTGGAAATTGGCGGCCAGGACTTTCGTGTGGTTGGCCTGCTCCAAAAGCGCGAGCAGTTTCTTTTCAGCGGCGGTAGTGACGATCAGAACAATGTCATTTACCTTCCTTACAATGTGGCGCACAAGCTCAAACCAAACGAAGACGATGTTTTTATCATGGCCGTCGCCAAGGCGGGCTTGATGGAAGAAGCGAAGGACCAGGTCCGCGATCTTCTCCGCGTGCGGCGTCAGGTTCCTTTCGCTGCGCCCGACAATTTCGGGCTGGAAACTGCCGAAGGCTTTCTCGAAAACTTTCGCTCGATCACCGCGGGATTGGCAATCGCCATGGTGGTTATCTCTTCGGTGGGATTGATGGTGGGTGGTATCGGAGTCATGAACATCATGCTCGTTTCCGTCACCGAACGCACGCGCGAGATCGGTGTGCGCAAAGCCATCGGCGCCAAACGCAGCGACATCATGTGGCAGTTTTTAATCGAGGCCGCTACCCTCACTGGCATTGGCGGACTGGTCGGCCTCTCAGTTGGCTGGCTGCTGACGTTCCTGGTACGTTTGTTTATCCCCTCCTACGTTCCTCTCTGGGCGCCGATTGGCGGCTTTGTCGCGAGCGTTGGTATTGGCCTCATCTTCGGACTCTGGCCCGCCTGGAAGGCCGCACGCCTGGACCCGATCGAGTCGCTTCGCTACGAATAACTTGCGAAGCGGACGTCGAGACTGACGGCCTGAATCCCACCGACTACCGAACGTGTGAAAAAAGGAAGTGGCCGCAGATTAACGCGGATGACACAGATCAAAAACAAAGGCTTTCTTTGGTCTGATCCGTGTTATCAGCGTTAATCCGCGGCCGATTTGAAGCCTCAGGACATAAAGCTCGAGAACAGAGTGGCAAAGACCAAGCCGATAAGCAGCGATAGAATCCAGAGCGATATCGTGGTTCCCCACGCGGCAGTGGAGCTAACCTTGTATCCTGCGTTGGCTAGCCCCTTGGCCCTTAACCAGAGGCTATAAAAGGACAGAAACCCGATCGAGGAGGCAAGGACAAAAAGCGCTGGATGTTCTGCTGGCGAGAAGAGAACGCCCAGATTGTCTTGCACCAGACTCTCCTGGTGGAGGATTGGGTGAACGTCATCAGGGTCTTTGATGTAGAGAATGACCAAACTCAGAAGTTTCTGAATGACTGCGATCGGCACGGCGGCGTAGAGAACTGCCGCGAACGCCTGCCAGTAGTTAATCCGGCCTCCGAATACCAGGACCCCTAACAAACACAGAGCGGCAACAGCAGCATACAAAACGAAAACGCCGACGAAACTCTTCGCGACGGTCTGGAACCTCTGAATCGGCTGCTTTGCTTGCTGGAGAGCGTCCTCCTTCGTTTTCTCCATCTGCTCGGGCGGAGGTTTGATGGGGCTCTGTTCGAGTTTCTCCATTGTGTAATTCACAATGCGTTCCGGAGTGAGTCTTTGCGCGAAGGCCACGGCGTAGACAACGGAAACAACTGTGATGACCAGGAAGGCTGCGAGCCAGTGTGGATGGGCTTTCAAATTTTTGAAGACTCGAGTGGGCTGATAGAAAATTCCCATCAGCTTTTCCATCGCTGACATCGGCGGCTCTTCTGTGCCAGTTAATGTAGGCAGGGGAATGAAGCTGAAGGCGAACAATAGCATCCCCCAGAAGACAAAGGCCGCTCCAGTCCAGGCTCCTCCAGGCAAAATCGCCGCGATACCGGCAACAATCATGAGTAGGCCGGCAACAAAGGAGACAATCCCAACGAGGCGTAGTCTGACCGGCCGGGGTGCTTTTGGCTCAGGTCCGGGTGGGGGCGGCGGTGCTTGAAAGGTTTCGGGCCTTTGATCGGAAATCGGATCGCTCATTTTCTGTTTTCCTCCTGGCGAAAGAGGACGGGGAGAAGGCATTCCGTCCGAGGTAGATGTTTCTGTGTTTTTCGTGACCTCATACGTAACTTCGCAAATCTATGTTTCATATGACGCGCGAGCATTGTCCCAGCCGGGGACGCGTATGCAAGCGGCGCTGTGACCGGGCGAAATTTTGCGCAACTCCGGGTCAATCCGCGCACACTCGTCGATGGCTATCGGACACCGGGTGCGGAAACGACAGCCAGACGGCGGATTGATAGGTGTGGGCACATCGCCCTGCAACACGATCCGCTCGCGACTGCGCTTCGGATCGGGAACTGGAATCGCAGACAGCAAAGCCTGCGTGTATGGATGCAGTGGCCGGGCGTAAAGTTCTGCCGCGCTGGCAATCTCCACAATCCGTCCCAGATACATTACAGCCACACGCGTTGAAATGTGTTCGACCACCGCGAGGCCGTGAGAGATAAACAGATAGGTGAGGCCAAATTCCTCCTGGAGATCCTGCAACAGATTGACGACCTGGGCTTGCACTGAAACATCGAGAGCGGAAACCGGCTCGTCTGCAACGATCAGTTTTGGGTTCAGGGCAAGAGTCCGCGCCACACCGATACGCTGACGTTGGCCGCCCGAAAATTCGTGTGGGTAGCGCTTCCGGTAATCAGGATCGAGTCCGACCCTGCGCAAGAGCTCACCAACGCGCTCGCGACGATCGTTCTTTGTACCGATCCCGTGAATCACCAATGGCTCTCCGACGATGTCGCCAACCTTCATGCGCGGATTCAATGAAGCGTACGGGTCCTGAAAAACAATCTGCATTTCCCGGCGCAGCTGTCTCAACTCAACCCTACCCAAAGAGAGCACATCGCGACCTTCGAAGGTAATCTTGCCGGCAGTCGGCTCGATGAGTCGCAATAAACAACGACCGACTGTAGATTTTCCACAACCCGATTCGCCTACTAAGCCCAGGGTTTCGCCACGCTGGATTTCGAACGACACGTCATCAACAGCGCGCACGACGTCGTCGCTTCCTTCGACGGGGAAGTGTTTGACAAGACCGCTTACGTTGACCAGTTGTTGTTGCTGTTGGGTAGTCAAGTAATCTCAACCGCCAAGACGCCAAGAACGCCAAGTGGACTCATACAATTTAGTTGAAGCGTTTCTCCCTGAGTCATTCCCACTTGCCCTATTCCCAATCTTGGCGCCTTTGGCGTCTTGGCGGTTTAATCAGCCAGGCCGGGCAGGCGACGCTCGGCCTGATGATCCGCTGTTACCGCAGCCGCCAGGTCGAATAGTACGCAGCGAACTTTCACCCCGCCTTCCAAATTGTAAAGCAGGATCTCTTCTTCAGTGCAGCGCGGCATTCGATAATGGCAACGCGGCGCAAAATGACATCCCGGTGGCAGGTCTGTAGGACTCGGCACAACACCTTCAATTGTCTCAAGTCTCTTTTTCTTCGCTACATCTTCGGCGGTCAATTTCGGCACGGATCGCAAGAGCCCTTCCGTGTAAGGATGTCTTGGTCGCGCAAACAACTCCTCAACTGGCGCCTCTTCCACGATCTTTCCCGTGTACATCACGGCCACGCGATCTGCCACTTCCGCCACCACGCCCAGATCGTGGGTGATTAAGAGCACAGCCAGGTCGCGTGTCTTTCTCAATCCATCCAGGAGCTCGAGAATCTGGGCCTGGATGGTGACATCAAGCGCTGTAGTGGGTTCGTCTGCTATCAGGAGTTTGGGATCACAAGCCAGGGCGATCGCAATCATCACTCGTTGTCGCATGCCACCCGACAGTTGATGAGGATAGTCGTCTGCCCGGCGTGCCGGATCGGGAATCGCCACTTCTCGCATGGCCTCGATTGCCGCAGCGCGCGCAGCTTTTCGTGAGAGCTTGCGATGAAGCCGGAGCGCCTCGGCGATCTGTTCTCCTACGGTGAAAACAGGATTGAGCGAGGTCATCGGGTCCTGAAAAATCATCGCGATATCGTCACCGCGTATCTCGCGCATCGCTTCTTCAGAAAGCTTTAACAGGTTTTTGCCATCAAAGATGATCTCGCCGCCGACGATCTTCCCCGGAGGCGCAATCAGCCGCATGATCGAAAGCGCCGTTATCGACTTGCCACAACCCGACTCGCCAACGAGGCCTAACAATTCACCGCGGTCCAGATAGAAGCTCACGTCATTCACCGCACGCACCAGTCCGGCGCGCGTGGGGAAGTGAGTTTGGAGATTCTTAACCTCTAATAAGTGGGCCATTCACAATCCCAGCTTGTTCATTTTCGCATTCTCGTACTCGCCGTCTTCAGCTGGGTAGCGCAACTTGGCAGGAATCTTTCCGCTCTCCTTTGCCAATGCCCAAACGATGCTTTCTCCTGCCGGGACGATCTTAGGTCTGGCGTTGAAGACTGGATCAGCCAGCGTCTCCTCGGCATCGATCCATTGCCAACCTTTGCTCTTGAACATCTGCATGAGGTCTTCGAGAAAGAGAGCATTAAGCAGATTGAAGTGTGTCAGGATCGTATGCTTCACGGCACGCCCGAGGACCTTGCGGGCGAGCGAATCGTAATATTGAGCCCGGTCCCACATGTGTTGCAGATAGAAATCTCGATACGGATCCAGCTTCGCTTTCGGGTCTTTCTCCAGCCGCGACCGCAACCGCTGATCAACGATCCAGTCAGAGTTGTCAATGGTTACATATCCCATGCGATACCCGTGCTGCGTGAGAGAACTTCGCAATGCATCGCGTTTTCCGGCCGTCTCCCCTTCCTTCAGCATTGGGAAACGAAAGTATTTCTTGAAGTGAGGAAACGCCTTCAGCAAATCTTCAGCACGCAAAATATCTTGTTCGTAGGCGACGGCAGTCATTGCTGGTGCGCCGTAATTGCGATGAGAGTATGTGTGGTTCGCGATTAGATGGCCCGCTTTGTCCCAATCCGCCAGCAAACGTTTTCCCTGATCGCTTTCGACATTTCGTCCCACGACAAATAAAGCTGCTTTGACGGAATGCTTTTCAAGCGCACCAAGAATTGCCTGGTTACGCTCCTCAGGCGATAACCTGATGGCGTTCGCCCAAGAGAAATCGTCCATCGTAAGAGCGATCTGCGGAGAAGGCTTCCTGGCTGAGACCGTGACGCCTCCCAGGCCCAGCGCGACACTACTCATTGCTAACGCTCTGTTAAATTGCCGTCGATTCATTTGGCCCAGTTGGTGTCCTGATTTCATACTCTTAACCTGTCTGTCTGTAAGGTACGCCTGGAAATCAAAAAACGATCCACCAAGTAACACGAAACATCACTAAAAGATCTTCGTGTTCGTTCGTGTTGTTTCGTGGATGGATTGTTTCGAAGTGTAATGGGGCTAAACTCCAAACCATTCCACTTAAACCGTGGCGGCCTCGCGATACTCACCCCAAACCTGGCGCAAACGATTACTGATCTCGCCGACGGTCGCGTAAACCTCAACACAGTCGAGAATTCGCGGCAAGAGATTTTCACTGCCGCGGGCGCCCGCTTCAAGTTTCGTTAACGCGGTCTCGACCGCGTTAGCATCGCGGCGTTCGCGCAAGGCGCGCAAGCGTTCAATCTGTTCCTGTTCCACGGCTGCATCAACCCGCAGGATGGAAACTGCAGACTCCTCTTCCGCCTGGTAGCTATTGACACCTACCACAACCACATCCTTACTTTCGATCGCCCGCTGGTAACGATACGCCGACTCCTGAATCTCACGCTGAACGTAGCCCAACTCGATCGCCCGCAGCATGCCGCCCAGCGAGTCGATCTTCTTAAGGTAGTCAGCAGCACGTGTCTCTATCTCGTCTGTCAGGTGTTCTATAGCGTACGAGCCGGCTAGAGGATCGACGGTGTCCGCAACGCCCGACTCATTGGCAATTACTTGTTGTGTTCTGAGGGCCAGACGTGCCGACTGTTCGGTGGGCAAGGCGAGCGCTTCATCCATTGCGTTGGTATGCAGCGACTGCGTGCCACCCAGAACCGCGGCCAGTGCCTGAATCGTGGTACGCACAATGTTCACTTCCGGTTGCTGCGCAGTCAGTGAGGAGCCGGCAGTTTGGGTGTGGAAGCGGAGCATCAAGGAGCGAGGATCGCGCGCTCCAAATCGTTCGCGCATGATGCGCGCCCAAAGCCGCCGCGCCGCGCGGTATTTGGCGATCTCCTCCAGCAGATTGTTGTGGGCGTTAAAGAAAAAGGAGATCCGCGGCGCAAATTTATCAACATCAAGACCTGCATCCACGGCGGCCTGAACGTAGGCGATCGCATCGCCCAACGTAAACGCTACTTCCTGGACCGCCGTTGAGCCGGCCTCCCTGATGTGATACCCGCTAATCGAGATCGTGTTCCAGTTCGGCACATCTCTGGCGCAGAAAGCAAAAGTATCCGTGACGAGTCGCAGTGATGGCGCCGGCGGATAGATGTAAGTTCCGCGCGCGATATATTCCTTCAGAATGTCGTTCTGGAGCGTTCCCCTGACCTTGTTGAATGAGACATTCTGCTTTCGCGCGACCGCAAGGTAAAGGCAAAGCAACGTAGACGCAGTTGCATTGATGGTCATGGAGGTTGATATGCTGTCGAGAGGAAGGCCGTCAAAAAGTCGCAGCATATCTTCCAGAGAATCGATCGCTACACCCACTTTTCCGACTTCTCCTGCGGCGAGCGGGTCGTCGGAATCCAGACCAATTTGTGTGGGCAAATCAAAAGCAACAGAGAGTCCGGTAGTCCCCTGGGCGAGAAGATACTTGAACCTTGCGTTAGACTCCTCAGCAGTGGCGTAACCAGCATACTGGCGCATCGTCCAGAACTTGCCCCGATACATGTTCGGGTAGATGCCGCGCGTGAAGGGAAACTCGCCCGGAGCTCCCAGATTTGTGTCGTAGTCGAGGGGTGCAGTGTTGTGCGGGTTGAAATCGACAGGCAGTTCGATTCCTGAAGGAGTTTCGAAGTGCTCGCGACGCTCAGCGTCAGTCTTAGTCGCCATGGCGTTTGGGCTTAGTTAGTCGCAGTCGGAAATTCCGCAGTTCAATTTGCGCAGCGTACGAAGCCTAACATAGTGCTTACAGCCTCGCAATTTAGAGCGATTTTTCCAGTAGCCTAATTTTGAAAAAACGCAAACCAAATGTCCGACATACTTCAGCTTGGCGGACATTTCCGTATTTGAGTGGTGCTAACAACCGAACTCTCTTCGACGTTTGCCAGAAGGCCACAAGCCCGCTAAGCCTCTCACCGATTGGCATGTTAGATTTGTACGTTCCCAATGAACACAGTCACAGTTACAAAGCGTGGCGCAAGTAGAGTGCGCAACGGGCACCTGTGGATTTACCGCAGCGATGTTCTTGACGCGCGTGACGCAGCCGGCGGTGCTGTAGTAACTGTTCGAGATCAGCATGGAAATTTCGTCGGGCAGGCTCTTTTCAGCGACGCCTCGGAAATTTCCCTGCGCTTGTTGACGCAAACCGACGAGGTTATCGATCGCCAATGGTGGCGTGAGCGAATTCTCGCCGCTGTCGCCAGGCGCGGCGGTGTGTCGCCCGACACAAATTCTTGTCGACTGGTTTATTCGGAAGGAGATCTCCTTCCTTCACTGATTATCGATCGTTATCAGGACGTCTTTGTGCTGCAAACGCTGTCGCAGGGCACCGAGGCTGTCAAACCGATGCTGGTCGAATTGCTGGTAGAGGAATTCGCACCGCGAGCTGTGCTGGAAAGAAATGACGTGCGCGTTCGTCATCTGGAGGGACTGGGGCTTGTTTCCGGAACACTTCACGGGCAGGCTCCGGATGAGGTGGAGGTCATTGAAAACGGCATTCGCTTCCTCGTTGCTCCGCTTGGTGGTCAAAAGACCGGGTCATTTCTCGATCAGCGAGAGAACCGGCTTGCAGCACGCGGGATTGCGCATGGGCGAGGACTCGATTGTTTCACCTTCAATGGCGCGTTTGCCCTTTACCTTGCAGGCCCGTGCGAGAGCGTCACGGCCATTGATATTTCAGGCGAGGCCGTGCAAACCGCGCGTCGCAATGCGCAGCTAAACGAAATCAACAACGTCGAGTTTCGTGAAGCAAATGTCTTCGACGTTTTGCGCGATATGGAAACGGCCGGCGAGAGGTTTGACACCATCGTGCTCGATCCGCCGGCATTTGCCAAAAATCGCGCCAGCATCGCCCCGGCTGCCCGTGGCTACAAAGAGATCAACTTACGCGCTCTTAAGTTGCTGGAGCCGGACGGTTTCCTTGTGAGTTGCACTTGTTCTTACCACATGTCTGAAAACATGTTTCTCGGCTTGATTGCCGAAGCCGCAAACGATGCTCACCGCCGAGTTCAAATAGTGGAAAAGAGAACACAGGCGAGCGACCACCCAATATTAATGGGCGTGCCGGAGACGTATTATTTGAAGTGTGTAATAGCCCGGATAATCGAGTGAGCAGCTTACTGTGGCGGTTTCAGTGTCACCGCGAAGGACGAAAGAAACCTGGACGTGTTTTGCGAACTGTCTTTGCCGGTGGGAAAGATTGCGATGAGAATGTAAGGTCGTTTGCCTACTATGAAGACACGCGATCTGAATGAGGAGCTTTGGAAGGTTCCTGTAAACTCGATTCCTGGATAGTCTCCCAGCGCGATGTCGGAGGTGGTCCGTAGCTTGCCATTCACCCCCTTGACGAAGTTGTCGCGATTGAGCTCCAACTCTTTCTGAGCATCGAAATTAAACCTGGGGTCGTAGTCTACCCAGCCCGCAATGTACGTTTCGTCATCCGCGCGACTCACATATAGATAGGTTGTGTAAGGTCCGTGAGGGCTGTCTGTGGTTTCCTTTTGTTCCCGGGGGGCACCGGGCATGACAACTGAGAAGAGTCCGGGTGTCGACTCAAACTTGACCCATTCCTTGGTTTCCTGAAAACCTGACGCAAATGGGGTGGCAAGCAAGATCAGACACGTCGCAAGTGCTCTATTCATTGAAAAGGACTTTTTTCAAATGGGGTGATGACCGGATAGTTGATACAAGTCGTGCGCACGTGGCACGGGCGTCTCGCCCGTGAATCATGCGCAAGATGCGCATGCGACGGATTGCAGCTGTCCAAGGATCCCACTCACAAGCGAGCAAGCCAGCTTCGATACCTCTCCTCGGTTTTGGCCAGCCACGCTCGAAAGTCGCCTTGACCAGTTGGTTGGGCCTTCTCAAATGCCTCCAGGCTGTCGAGCATTTCTTTCTGTACGCTGTGAAGGGCAACTTCGGCCGCTGATCTCAGTCCGGCTTTCTTTTCTTGATCCAGAGCGGGAAACTCTCCCTGCAAATTTGCTAGCGCATCCTCGTCAATTGCATTTGAAAGAGCTTGTACTCGATCCCTTAGCATCCCGATTTCTGCGGCGCTCTCCTGATTCATGGATGAGGTTTCAACCATGGTTGCGAATATTGCAAGCAATCTAGTCAATGCCAACTTCCGACCCAGTACAAATGAGCGGAAAACCGCGGCGGCCGCAGGGTCACCTTCGTAGGAGCCGTCCTCAAAGACAAGAGACGAGATAACCGTTTCCTGAACGGATGGCGCGACCGGAGCAAAGCCTCCCGGTCCGGGCTGCGCGTGTGTCACCAATGGTTGGACACTCTCATGAAGGGCGCGTGCATTAATTAGCGGCGAACCGTCCTTGCCATGTGGTGTGCTACTTAAGGCGAGTTTGCCGGCATTCAGGACTTCGATCCTCAGCGCGCTAATGTTCTTACTTGAAAGATTCTGCAGCGTAAGTTTGTAGGTCGGTAGAGTCGAGTTCAGTGGTTCGGCCGAGATAATGCTCAGAGACTGCACAAGGCTTATCACCACTGGCATTGACGGAATTCCCGGCGCGACCTTTATTACTCCCACGCGAAACGGCTCAACTCCAAACTGCTCCAGTTCCTTGACGAAGACGCTCTCCTTTTCTCGCAAGTTATAGGTGGCAACGCTTGTCTCCTGGTCATGAAACTTGAGACCGCGCAACACCGAGACTCTAATAGCAACCTCGTCCCCATCTGTTCGCGAGGTGATATTGACGGCTCGGATCGGAAGTTGACCCGCTGGAAGTTGCCAACTTGCGATTCGCCCGAAGCGCGCATACCAGGCGCCTTTGGGTTTACTGCTCGCGACTGGTACCGCCAGATAGGAAGGAGGTGCGCCTTTGTAGTAGACAATCTCCAGAGCTAGACCCGAAGCCTCCTGCTTCTGTTCGGCCTGCTGAGCGTTTACACAAATAGCGAGAAGGGTTGCTAGAAACAGACCTGTACTGAGGGTCTTGAAATGCATTGTGCGGTTTGGTCCAAATTTAGAGCCGTTAGCTTTGCGAGGCCGCGCTGCGCACGCTTTCTGCCAGTCGTTTGGCATCCGGAAGAGCCTCCAGCGCGCGCAACACTTGCGGATCGGCGTCGAGCAACACACGCGCCCCGGCATCGTTTGAGAACGCAGCGGTGACGATTTCTTCGCGCAACCGCAGCTTCACAAACTCCAGCTCCTCATCAAGCTGAGCAGAAGTCAGTTGAGACTCTACATCAGTACGCACCCAATTCCTGAAAGCCTCGAGAACCCGGTCGCTTATCGGAAAATCACTAGCCTTCGGATTTCGCCCGTATTGAACCTTCTCTACCT
>JBOGOU010000440.1:0-3798 GCA_050748205.1 Pyrinomonadaceae bacterium
AGCCTGGCCTCCATGCCTTTATTGCTGGAGTAAGTTTGTACCAGCACCTCCCGGGTGGCGGTGGCACTGCCGCCCCGGATAATTTCGGAATGGAGCAACTCTCGTCCACAGCTCTGACGGCATACAAGATTTATCGCTGGCTGATCGAGCGCCAGAGCCATCTTGGTTTGCCGTTGGCCACTGTGCGGCTTTTGCTTTCACCGTCGGCGGGTGAAGTGGCAGCGGAGCCGGGCTTTTCCGCTGTGGGAGCCGATCGCTGTTTGCGACTGAACTTTGCATCCGAAGCGCGGCAGTGGCGTACTGACGTCAGTTCAAACAATGAGAATGTCGCGATTTTTTATTTTGCGGGCCACGGTGTGCAGCGGAGTCGCAACGACGGGGTCTTGCTGCTGGAAGATTTCGGAGACCCGAATGAAGGAACTCTGCACAACGCCGCTGAGATTATTAACATATTTAATGGGATGGCGCCGCCGGCAAGCACCCAAAAGAAGATGGCGCGAACCCAGTTTTATTTCGTTGATGCTTGTCGGGTGTTACCTTCGGCGTTCAAGAATTTCGAGAAGATGACGGTTCCCGATATTTTCAACGTGGAGTTGAGTGGCTCTGATGACCGCCAGGCTCCCATCTTCTTCGCAACCATTCCCGGCGTAAAAGCCTACGCAATGAAAAACGACCAAACCCTTTTCAGCAAGGCGTTGATCAAGTCTTTGAACGGTGCGGCCGGAACTCCTCTACCCGAAGACGCTCAGGGTAATGTTGCGTGGCATGTCTCCGTGCAGTCGCTCAACAGAGCGCTTTCTACTTTCTTTCCGACGTTGACGGACATACAGGGCGCTGATCAAGCATTCTCCCTTGGCGGCTACCCGACCGGCGACCCCACGTTTCATTTGCTGGACGGTCCCCCAGCAGTCGAAGTAGTTCTTGAAGTAGATCCGCAAGACGCAGTCCCTTTCACAAGAATCGAGATCATGGACGACTCGGGCCAGTCGGCCCAAACATTGCCCTTGCCTCTAAGCCCTCATCCTTATACCTGCGAAGTTCCCGCAGGAATTTATTCAATCAAGGCGACGATTCAGCCACCTAACCCCCTGTATGTTGATCGTCCGGGCAAGCCGCGTCTGTTGTTACCGCCGCGCTTTCCCTGGAGGAGAGTGGTGACGCCATGAGCAAACTCAGCTTTGAGATTCAATTCAGATCGGCCAATGATTTGAGCACTAGTATCCCTGTGGAAGTGCGTCGCCCAAATCTCACCCTGGCTGCAACTACACTTGCCTCGGACATAATTGAGCTTGAGCCGGGCCAGTACTACGTGACTGCCAGGTTACCAGCCGGGCAGGAGTTGTTTGATTACGTTGAGGTGATGGAGGGACGCGAAAATAAAGCGGTTTTGGAATCCGATCCTGAACAGGAGTCTCCGCATGAGTGGCAAGCATCCCAGCACTACCTTGTGGCTCAAAGGCAAAGAAGCGTTAGAGGCCTGGAGAGTTCACTGGAATCGCTGGGAGGGGAGTCTGTAGAAGCCAAGCTGCGCAGTATCGCAGGGAATGTATTAAACGAGGACTACGTGATCACTGAACCCACGAAATGGGAGTTCAGTTATAGTGACGAGCTGGCAGAATCTACGATCCACGGGACAAACAAGATTCAATTTGTGCAGTTGTGCCAGACAAACGCTCCGGCCTTGAACATGGCACTCCCGGCATACAGCGACCTTAGTTGTAAGCTCGTTGTGACAAGGCAGCCGGACGGTCTATTCTCATTTGATGCCCACCTCTGGAAGAGCATGGTTGACATGCTGTTGCGCTTCAGCAATAAGGGCTATCAGGAACAAGCCTCATTGACCTCGAAGGCTCTTGATGCTGAGCTCATGCTATACGACAAAGGTACGGATCCGATTGCCGCCGCAGTCGGAGCGTACGCCATCTTGCGCTTTAACATGCTCGAAAGCCTCCACGAATGGACCGAGAACTTGAGGAATAGGTTCCAATGGCTGCCGGACGGAGCAGCGATTCGAGGAGAACATCTGACGCGGCGCGGAAAGCACAAGGAGGCTTTGGCAGCCTTTCTTGAACTGTCCAAGAGAGGACTTCCGCTCTTCAGCGATGGGCTGACGTATGCTGTAGATCGGTTGAGACTCTATACAAACTTAAAAGAAACGTTCACAGAAGAGGGTCAATTGGATCAAGCGCGAACCTTGCTTCAAAGACTCCAACGTTTCGCCGATTGCGCTGATTTTCGGGAACCTTTCACGACTTTCACAGGACTCATTCCTCATGAACCAGACTCCAATCCCCTGGAAGAGGTCGTAACAATCGACAACGGCCTCGATCTAGCTCAGATCTTCAAGTAACCTTGACGATGCATGTCCCATTCTCCGGTAACTTCCAATGATGCAAGAGGCCATCGACCCACCTGGGCTGAAATTGATCTTGACGCACTGGCATCAAATCTCCACGTAATAAGAAAACGAGTAGGTACTGGCGTTAATGTGTTGGCCGTCGTTAAGGCTAATGCTTACGGGCACGGCGCGGTTGAATGCGCCCGCAGGCTCGCGCGCGAAGGCGCGAACTGGTTTGGAGTGGCGCTACCGGAGGAGGGAATTGAGCTCCGAACCTCCGGCATTGCGCAGCCAATCCTCTGTCTCGCAGGATTTTGGGATGGTCAGGCTGCCGCCTGCATTCAGCAACGGCTAGTGCCCGCGGTTTACCGGATCGACATGGTTGAAGCGTTGAATAATGCGGCGCGAGACGCTGGAATCATCGCGGATGTACACGTCAAGATCGATACCGGCATGGGCCGTCTTGGTGCACGGTTCGATGACCTAACCGACTTTGCCGAAGCGTTAAAGCGGTTTGCGAACATCCGTGTAGATGGCTTGATGACTCATTTCGCCGCCGCGGACGACCCTTCGTGTGAGACCTTAACCGGAGATCAAATCGAGCGTTTCGCGAGTGTGGCAGAGCTTTTTCGCTCTCGGGGCCATAAGCCGACTTACCTGCACAGTGCCAATTCGGCGGGCATCTTCGCTCACCCTGAAGCGTTGGGCAATATGGTGCGACCGGGCGGCGTGCTCTACGGTGTCTGGCGCGACATTCTTCCTCCCGGGACCGAGAACAATAAACTTCGTCCAGTAATGTCGCTGCGTTCGCAAGTCATGTTGCTCAAATGGGTGCCTGAGGGTGAGACGATTGGTTACGGTTGCACTTTTGAAGCCTCACGGAAAACGCTTGTGGCTACAATTCCAGTCGGATACCACGATGGGTACCTTCGGGGCTTATCAAATCGTGGCCACGTGATCGTCCGCGGCACTTACGCTCCGGTGGTCGGCAGAATCTCGATGGATCTCACAATCCTTGACGTAACAAACGTGGCGGGGGTAGCGCCCGGCGACCCAGTAACGCTGCTTGGGGTAGATGGCGATCTTGAGATTCATTCTGAAGAGCTTGCCAAGACTGCCGGCACGCTTTCATACGAAGTTACCTGCGGCATAAGTCAGCGAGTTCCCAGGGTTTATCTCCCGGCATGACGTGTGAGTTTGCGGAACCGCTAGCGGTAGCGACCGGATGCTAAACTCACTCGTTTGCGATTCCGTGAGTGAGCCCGTTCCGGTCGTGTTCAGTACCACTACCCGGTACCTACAACTACCGTGAATTGCTTAGCCTCAAAAGTCACGAGCCGCTGCCGTCTCGGCTTTGCCGCCGGATGTGAGGCGCGGGCTCTGCCCCGCCGGACGGTCAGCCGCAAAGCTTTGGGCTGTGCCCCTGGTGGGACTTAGTCCTTAAGTATCGGGGCAAAGCC
>JBOGOU010000441.1:0-1895 GCA_050748205.1 Pyrinomonadaceae bacterium
CGACACACCCATGCCTCCATGCCCTTCTGTTTCATCGATCCGCACAATGCGATCTGCATCAGCGTAGGGCAAGGGACGAAGCAATACGGCATTAAGTACACTAAAGATCGCCGTGTTCGCCCCAATGCCGAGTGTCAGCGTGAGCACAGCGATTGACGTGAAGGCAGGCCGCTTCAGCAGACTCCTGATTTCGTAACGAATGTCTTTGAGAAGTGTGTCCATGATCAATCTCCGACTCATGCCATTACCGATTGCCAATTGCCGATTTTGGAGTGCGCCGGCAGAGCGAAGCGACGACGGCGCTTTGGATCAAGGGCAATGGCGCTATCCGCTTCCATGTGATACCTCTGGACCTCATCCAAAGCGGTGTCGCGCTAGCGCTTGCCACCGCACTCCACAAAAGGCTACTCGTAGCGTAGGGCCACCAGCGGATCGACCTTCGTTGCCCGCCGCGCCGGGACATAACACGCAAGCAAGGCCGTTCCCGTCAAAATGAGCGCGATCACCGCAAACGTAGCGGGATCGGTGGCGCTGATACCAAACAGCAAACTCGCCATGAATCGCGCCAGGGCAAAGGCCGCAATCAAGCCAATCGCAACGCCAAGCAAAGCCCAACCCATGCCTTTCTTAAGAACGAGTCCGAGGATGTCTGGCAGTTGGGCACCCAATGCCATCCGTACTCCGATTTCCCGTGTCTGTTGGGCGACGAAAAAGGAAAGCACGCCGTAAATCCCGAGCGAGGCCAGCAGCAAAGCCAGTCCGGCAAATATCATCAGCAAGATCACTCCCAGGCGACGCGGCCCGGTCCGTTCAGTCAGCACATCGCTCATCGTGGCAATGTTCGAGATGGGCTGATCCGGATCGACGGCGTGAATCTGCTCGCGTGCCCCCGCCAGCAGGCCCAGCGGATCGCCGGTCGTGCGAATGATTAGATCGCGCGGTGCATAACCGAAATGAGTAACAATCTGCCGGTATGGAAGATACATTTCCGCCTTTACCGGAGCGTCCATTCCGATCTGACGAACGTCATTTACCACGCCAACAATAGTTACCCACGGCGCATTCGGCACTCCCAGCTTGAACCGCTTACCGAGCACGTCTTCATTGGGCCAGTACTGGCGCGCCATTGTTTCGTTGATTGTTGCGACGGGCATTGATGTCTGATTGTCGCTCTCTTCAAAATAGCGTCCGCGACGCA
This sequence comes from Pyrinomonadaceae bacterium, assembly GCA_050748205.1. Classification (GTDB taxonomy): domain Bacteria; phylum Acidobacteriota; class Blastocatellia; order Pyrinomonadales; family Pyrinomonadaceae; genus PSRF01. The sequence continues at coordinate 1,199 of JBOGOU010000441.1, forward strand.
GACCGATCCCCATCGCTTGAAAGTAGCCCGTGCTAACTTGTCGATGAATCGCAACGAAAGATTCGCCCGGTTGCGATTGACGGTTTTCGATTGTGAGACCATTTGAGCCGCCTGGCCATTGCAAAGGAACTGAGGTGGTATAACCGACAGCGGTGACGCTTGGCAGCGACTTCACTCGTTCCAGCACTTGATCATAGAAAGCAACGCGCTTGTGATGTTCATCATATTTGTAGCTTGGAAGCTGGGTGCGGAGAGTTAACAGTTTTTCCGGCTGGAAACTTGAATACTGATCGCGCATATGGAAAACGGTTTGCAGCAACAACCCCGCGCCTACCAGCAGGACCAGGGCTAGCGCGACTTCGGCAACAACGAACGCGCCGCGCAGTTTGTTTCTCCCACCACTCGAGACTGTGCGACCGGCGCCCTGCTTAAGCGCTTCGTTCAAATCAACCTTTGACGCCTGCAACGCCGGAGCGAGGCCAAAGATGATTCCCGTCAGGAGCGAGATCAGCAGGGCAAACCCCAGCACGGGTAGATCGATTTTCAAATTGGTGGAGACGCGCATACCATCAGGAATCAGTTGCTTCAACAACGCGAAGCTCCAGACGGCAACCAACAAGCCGAGGACGCCGCCTGCACCGGCGAGCAAGACACTCTCAACAAGCAACTGGCGAACGATTCGCACGCGACTCGCGCC
>JBOGOU010000442.1:0-2770 GCA_050748205.1 Pyrinomonadaceae bacterium
CCGCTGGACCCCTTGCGGTTCCTGCGGGGGCAGCGTCGCTACAGTCCGTGGGGTTGGACGGGGAAGGATGAGTATGGCTTCTAACTACAACGAGTCCCGCCCGTGGGCGTTGGCGACCTTGCAGCCGCCCTACGTCAACATCATCGTCATCGAGCGGTACGTCTGCCGGGATTCCGTGGTGGTGGTCTTCACAGCGGAGAATCGGTTCCGGTGGGCCGTGCTGACGCCGTTCAATTAGCGCACTTGCTTCCGCCATTCCCGCAAGACCTCTCGGAGATTCACGAGTGTCGTTGCAGAGATCGCAGTCTCAAGCGCGATGAGGAGATCGGATTTCGTGACCGGGAACGGAAGAATCTCCACCCACTGGGTCCCATCCCATCGCCACGCCCGCTGAAGTAAATCCAAATTGAAATCCGCCGCCTCCGCTTGCTGGATGTCACCGGGGTCATTCCGCTCGACATACCCCCAGCACTTCAATCGATGGGTCACCGGATCGCGGTAGGAGAATTTCTGCCCCATCAACTATCTCCATTCGGCACGCGATACCCGGTAACAATCAGATACCCCGCATCGAGCCCACTGTCCATCAGATAGTAGATGGTCCGAGCGATGTTTGGATAAAAGATTGAATTTGTGATCGTTGTCCCAAGTGACCCTTGGGTGATAAAGTATTCTTGTCCAGTCACAATCCGTGTCCTCATCACTTTAGACCCAGCCGCGTTAATAACAATCGTATCTTCCATCATAATCCCCGTAGTATTTGGCGGGACATAGGCCGAGAGGCCCACAGCCGTTTCAACCGTTGCAGTTCCCCCATTTAACACAATGTGGTTCCCTCGGATATCATAATAAATCATCGCCCCGTTCTGATGGACGGCTTCAAGAGCCGATGCTGGGAACGCGACAGCGCCCACAAACGCCCAAGAACTTTCTGTCCCTATGAGCGTTGGACCGGTCGGTGGGGCAGTAAGACTCGAACGGCTTTTTACGGTGGTCCCATCCAACACAAGGTAAAAATAAATCCATGAGGCTGCCGCAAAGACTGCGGATTGATCCCGGCCATTGTCCCCACCGCCAGAAGACAGGGAGGTATCATTGGTGACGGCCGCAATACTCACGACTGTGGTAAGTGCGGAGGTGGTTGGATTGTAAAACGTTGCGGCATTGGCTGCCATGTTGTATTTACTGGCAGCCGAAGTCGCGTTATTCTGTGCTGAGAGTCCTCGAACCGTCCACACGCCTCTCGTCGCGCCTCCCCCTGTTGCACTCAACACCGATACGGCATTCGAGAGGACACTTACCGCGTTGGAGAGGGTGTTCATGCGCGCAGAGATCGCTGAAACGGTATTCGACATGGCTGAAACAGTTTGGCTCAAGACTGACACGGCATTGGACAAGACGGATTGTGCTTGGCTCACGACACTCACGGCATTAGAGAGCGTATCCATTCGCGCGGAGATCGCTGATACCGTGTTGGACATGACCGAGACCGTTTGGCTTAGGACAGACACAGCGTTACTCAACACAGAGATGGCGGCTGAGTTGACCGAGTTGGCATTCGAAATAGTGTCCATCCTGGCTGAAATGGCAGATACAGTGTCGGACAGAACAGACACCGCCTGTGAAAGGGCTGAGACACCTTGGCTCAGCACGCTCACTTGCTGACTTAATGCGGACACGGCTTGAGACAGGACGCTCACGGCATTACTGAGGACGCTGACCTTCTGAGACATCCCACTGACGGCATTTGAAAGAACGCTCACCGCGTTTGAAAGCGTGTCAATGTTGGCAGCGGTCTGGAGGAGGTTGCCGTCCGTGTCAAAGACTTTCATTAGGTCTGCTCCACCCCATGAATGCTGTAGTCCACAGCTGACACGACATCGGCATCGGCCTGAATGGACTCCGCCGCGCTGAGGGTGTAATACTCGTCGGTCTCTAACATGAAGCCCGCCGCAAGGGTCAGGTTGGCAGGGATAATCCGTCGTGCGGCGGTCGCCCCACTCTTGATATAGAGGTTGACGGTTCGCACCGAGGTACTGGTGTTGACCAAGGCGACTTTCACGACTAGGGTGTTCGTGGCGGCCGGAACTGAGTAGATGTCCCCGGCGACCGCTGAGAGTTGACCCTGCGCGAGTATCTTCGGAGTGAAGGCCATGCCTAGTTCCTCATCATAACATATAGGTGAGTATCGTGGTCCCGCCACCCGTGGCGCTGTTAGCAGAGACTCGGTTTTCTAAGGTACTTACCCGCTGAGAAAGGACAGAGACTTGTTGGCTGATCACCGAGATGGCCTGACTGAGCACACTAATCTGTTGTGAGTGAACACTCGCCTGTTGTGATAGAGCTGACACAGATTGTGAGAGAATTGAAACCTGTTGACTTAGGACGCTGATCTGTTGGGAAACCACAGAGATCGCATTCGAGAGCGCGTTGTCCGCACTCACCCGGTTGGAAGTCTCGACCGCAATCGCCACCGAGACTTCATTGGAGGTGGCGCTCCCCGCCCCTACGTTAGCACTGTTGGCAGAGACCCGAGAGTCCAGCACACTGACCGCCGTAGACAAGGCATCCCCATCAGGGACCACCCGCGTGTAAAGGTCCTGCATGAAGCCCTCTAGATCTGGGACATAGGACCGGAGCTTCCCCGTAGACTTCTCTAGCCGTGTGACTCGATCTTCAAGCGACTCGCTCATGTGGTGCGGTGCCCCCGGAGGATGCCCCCCAAGTACCGGAAGACGCTGTTGACGTTGCTGCCCTCCAGCCGGAACCC
>JBOGOU010000443.1:0-3913 GCA_050748205.1 Pyrinomonadaceae bacterium
TCTGCGCACTGATCGATTTGTTTTGACTACTGGAGGGTTATAACCCGGGATTCCAAGGGCGCCGTTCCTTTGGGAGCTAGGCGCACGGCGCGAGCGCGGCCAAGGACACTCCCTGGGTACGCGAGACTGCCGGAAAGAATTCAACCCCGGAGGTAATTTGGAAAACAGAATCCAGGCGCGCGACTTCCAGCACCCTGCTGACCCATTTGGTTACGTTCATGAGTTCGAAGCGGATTCCTTTTGATTCAGCCTCCGCGCGCAACTCCAACATCACTCCCAAACCGCCGGCATCGACTGTAGTCACCCGCGACAAATCGAGTATGACTGCGCTGACGTCTGACAGGGAATGCACGGCATTGCGCAGAATCTCCGTTTCACCGATCACAATTCGCCCTTGCAGGCAAAGAATAGCGACAGTCTCTAATTTTTTGGCGTGTACTTTCAACATAACTACCTCCCCCATGTCAGTTAGTGCGAAACACCCTCGGTTCCGTTTCATTTTTCTGCCTCGAAGAGATAACACCGCCGAGTTGGGATTCTGTTTCACTTTTTATCGAAAAATTTTCATTCACGCCTCGCCTTTTCAATTACGCCTCGCTTCAGCGTTAGTTGGGCCTTGCCCTCGATTAACCTGGCTTTAAAGAAACTACGAAAAAGCCTTCAAAAAGGTTGCCCAAATCCAGGTATTGGTAGAACCATCCACCTAAGCGGATGCCATGGACATGTCTTCCGGAGCAAACGTCGTCGTCGCGATTCAAGTGCCCGTGATTCAAGTATTAGGCGTGAGGAAGAGTCCTCTTCGATGTCGAGTGTTGCAATCCGGCTATTGGGCGCGGCGTTCTAGCCAATTCAGCCCGTCTCCCTCGGACTCAACTCTCCAACAGAGTACAGAACGTATTACTTAAAGGCAGTTGACTTACTAAAGTGTCTGTGGTATACGCATGAATGCTTGTTAGAGAGGAGTAAGCCATGGAAACTACAGCTACAGCGAAGGGGCAGATAGTTATTCCTGCTTCAATACGGCGGCGTCTTGGAATCAAAGAAGGAACTCGCATTCAAATCGAAGAGAACGGCAACGAAATTATTCTCAAGCCGATTACGCGTGAATACGTCCATAGTCTGCGCGGAAAGTTTCGCGGCAAGGGCCTGATGAAAGCGCTTATGGCGGAAAAGAAGAGAGAGAAAGAACTCTAATGCCGAAGAGACCGAAAGCGATCGTATTGGATTCCTGGGCGACGGTCGCCTACTTCGAAGACGAACCTGCGGCAGAGAAAGTCGCGGACATCATCGCCGACGCGCACGAGGAAGGGATTCCACTATTAATGACTGTCGTGAACGCGGGTGAAGTCTGGTACATCGTCGCCAGACAAACTTCTGCCGCCGATGCCGATACAAGTGTCAAGCAGCTTCGCGATCTAGGAATTGAATTCGTTGATGCCGATTGGAATCTCGCGAAGGACGCGGGCTATTTCAAATCAAAAAACAAAATGTCGTTCGCGGACTGCTTCGCAGCCGCACTTGCAAAACAAAGAAAGGCGCATTTAGCGACCGGTGATCCAGAATTCAAACAGATCGAACAAGAGGTAGCGATCATTTGGCTTTGATCATTAGACTCTTGAACCGTCCCATGTCCGAATTTGCGGCAGATTCCGCTGCCGAATAGCAATGAAGAAGAAAGCAACCCAAAACAAGGATCCCGGTAGGCTCTCAAACCATGAGATCGTCACGTTGGTGGTTTTCCTCTTGGGTGGTGAGGCGAGGTATGTTGAAACTGAGGATATCGCGATTAAAGCCAACGAGCTCGCGCCCGGTCGATTCACTTGGCGCAAGTATCCGCAGCAGATCAACATCGAGAATGTGCGCGCTTTCCTATCAGACGCAAAGAAAGTAAAAAATGGTGGCTTGGTTAATGGCTCAGGCAGTAAGGGGTGGATGTTGACCGAAAGAGGTTGCGAATTCGCGGATTCAAGACTCGACGATCTGAAAGGTGATGAACTAACAAGCGGACGGACGGATCCGAAGGCGCGGCAATGGATCCGAAATGAGCGCACGAGAATGCTTGCGAGTGATGCATATGAGAAATTTCTTGGCTAACTCACACATCATCGTAAGACATGCTCGGGGTGTATATGGTTTGCGCGGCGTTGATGTACCTACCGGACTCGTTGAATCGCTGAAACCGTCGATACAGCATGGAAGAGTAACCAAAGATGGCGGATGGACGCAGGATGGCAAACTCTGGATTGGATACCAGTTGTCTGAGAGTACAGTAAAATCGGGCGTGGTCAGTATTCCACAATCGCTACTCAAATTCATAAGCGACCAGTTCTCGCTTCATACAGTTGACGGTATGTTTGTAGGGACTTTAGCCACGAATCAGTCGAGCGCTTGGGGCCTTGGTCCAATATTTCGCCGCAGAGGAGTGGAGGCCGACGATTACCTGGTTCTTGTCTTAGACTTGTCGAAACGAATTGCGATCGCCCACTTTGGCGATCAAGCGCTCTTGGAAGAGTTTCAATCGGGCGGGGGTAACTCGGACTTAAAGACTGATGTCGAGCATTACTCAACCAGCGCGTTCACTAGTTGATTTGAATCTATGAATCGTCCACAAAGCTTACAGAAGTTGATCTGGTAGTCAAACGCATATCGGCGCATGCGCGAAAAAAGAAATCGATTCGGCATGGCAGAATCGACGTTTCACATTTGACGGTGCGGCCCGGCGCGAAATACGAATAGCTCATCGAGATTATGCATCTAAAACACATCTCGATCGTTCACCCATGACACACCAGTGAACGCACAGGCAGAAATATAGATTGATGAATGGTGTACGGACACTTCTCGGGCGGCTTCCGTCGATGCTGAAATAGACATGCTGGCTGAAGCCTTGCACGCGGTCGGACATGCGGGCGCGAGTGTAAGCTTCCTCACGCCTTTCTCGATGGCTGAGGCTCGCGCATCTTGGGGCCAAAGTCTTGTCTCAAATGCGAGCCGACACACCTCCGACGATTTTCAGTGCGGGTTAACCTAAGGTTTCGTGATCGTGAGGCCGGTTACGAATCCTTCGGTTATGTGCGAAGCGGAGGCCGTACACGCCGTCAGTTGACTTGAGCTTACCTAAAGTTACCAGCGCAGACTTGTCGCAGCTCGCGACGACTTTGTTGTTTATGGCGCACTCAACCTTTTCACCCCTCACTGAAATCGCAATCCCCTGGGCTACCGGTTCTCCCACGCCAGCCGCCTTGTTCACCGCCCTGTCCGCACCACCACGCGGCCGAATTGAAACGGAGCCAGCATTTGAAATGGAGCTGGCCCGAAACCGCGCGCTGTTGAGGGTCATTAGGACTGCGGGCCGGCTGCCTCCTCTTTGGCGTCGATCTTTCCGGTCCAGCCGGGAACCGACACTCCGCCACCTGCAACTCCGCGGGAAGTTTCCATCTGCCCACTCGGCTGACCACCTTGGGAGAAGTTCGCTGTCGGGACTAACATGACTGCAAGTAGAGCAAGGGCAAAAACGCAAGTGCGTCGCATGTTTTACGGATCCTCCTGATTGAATTGCTGGCGGAATTGAATTGCTGAGGGATGATAACTCGCACAGTCGATATTGCGCCATCAAACAAACAGCCTGCGAAGCGATTAAACTAAAACCTTTCTGATGCGATAATCGTTGGGAATAGTATGTTTTGCCCAAGATGTGGAAAAGCCGAACAGCTGCCTGAAAGTTACTGCCGTCAGTGCGGCCTTTTTCTGCCCGATCTGTCAAAACCGGTCAAACGCGAGCGTCCACCCGAAGAGCATTTAAAAGCCAACACGGTTCTGAATTTATTAACCATAATCGTGAGTTTTACATTGTCGATTTTGCTCTATGCTCTTCTTGGATTCAGATCGAGCACGCATCCGCTGATCTATGTTA
>JBOGOU010000444.1:0-34922 GCA_050748205.1 Pyrinomonadaceae bacterium
ACCTTGAAAACTGTTGAAACTTGAGCGGGGGCAAGCCCACCTTCCTGACCTGTGAGGTTCTGAGACTTGAATCTCTTCTTCTGATTTTGAATAGGGCGCAAGATTAACAGAAGCCGCCGAGCCTCATTCACTTGACGGCGGCAAATCTGCTCGCGACTGACTTTTGACTTAGGTTGGTTACCTCACAATGAGCACTTTTCTTTACCGCAAACGTGTGTTTCTCTCGCCGGCCTCCACCGGATACACATCCTACGTCTTAGCCGAAGTTCAATCGAGCGAGGGCGGTGAGTATAAATGGGGCCACTACATGCTGAGCCTCGCCGATTGCCGGCGCCGCATAGAACTGGAGTTTTTTCTCGGCACAGCGCGAGCTCGACGGCAGAGCCTGGCAAAGGTCGATCTCCTTCTGGAGGTGCTCAACGCATTTCGCGCTGCGCTCAGCGCGGAGGCGCAGCTCATTACGCAATTCGAAAGGGAAGGAAGAAAGAAGAAGAGGGCGACGAAGAGCAAGTAATGGTCTTGGGTCTTGGGTCTTGGGGCTTTGGTCTTGGGCCTTGGGTCTTTGGTCTTTGAACTTTGAACTTTGTTCTTTGTACTTTGTTCTTGGAAGTTCAGTCCTACCTCGGAGGTTTACGGGGAAGAAGCAAACAAAGCACAAAGCACAAAGTTCAAAGACCAAAGTTCAAAGACCAAAGACCAAAGACCAAAGACCAAAGCCCAAAGCCCAAAGCCCCAAAACCCAAAACCGCTACTGATCGGCATCCGTGATCAGCACGACGTCGCTTGTAATCACTCCTCGCGAAGAAATGAGATTGCCATCTCGCGACCAGTCAAAGGAAAAAATGCTGCTATCACCGAAAGTAGTCAACGGTTTCGGCGCAACCCCTTCGATCGGTTGCGCCCAGATGTTGTCAATTCCTCCTCGATGGTCCAGGTAAGTCAGGCTCCGGCTATCCGAGCTCCAGCGCAAGAGAGTGTCCCACTGAACGTAAACAGTAGGCGCTACATCGAAAACGCGAATCTTCCCGCTTTCGAGTGACATCAGCGCCAGCCGCCAGCGAGAATTTGGTTGGCCATCGTTTTGCCAGTAGCCAAGCCATTTTCCATCTGGTGAAACTGCAGGTCGAACCGCAAACCCCTCCGTAACCTTCTCCGGCTCTCCACCTTCAACGGGAACCCTCCAGATTGTCCCTGGCACACCGGGTTCGAAATGTTGGTAGATTACTGTCTTGCTGTCTGCCGAAAACTGGGGCCAATTGCTCTCTGAGTTACCCGTGGTCAATTGAATGGGACGGCTACCGTCTCGATCCATGCGCCAGATCTGAAAAATGCCTGAGCGATTGGAGTGAAATGCGATAAAGCGATTGTCGGAAGAAACTGAGGGGGCATAGTTGCGTTTCATTCCGGAGGTCAATTGCCGCGAGCCTGAACCGTTCGCATTGATTTCGTAGATATCGGCGCTACCGCTGGCGTCGGAGGCGTAGACAATCTTTCCATCGGGCACCCAGCACAGATCGAAGTACCGGCCCACACCGGATGTGATTTGCGTTGCGTGAGTGCTCTCACCTTTGGGTGCAACCCATACATTTGAAAGAGTCTGAGTTTGAATGGTTACAAGGGACTTTGAGTCGGCTGTCAAAACAGATCCACGGTAATCGCTCAGATCACTGGTTATAGTGCGGGCCGACCCGTCTAATCCGAGATACCATATCTGCTCGAATGAAGCTCCCTGAGCCTTGGCGGACATTATCACCGCTTTCGCGTCTGACACGAGGCTAACGTGATTGGGCTGCTCAAATCGTTGCGGAGACAGTGAAACCGTCCTTTCAGCACGATTAGCCAAACGTATTTCATAGATAGTGATGTAAAAACCGTTTGCGTCAGAGTTCACGAGTGGCAGGTCGAGACTCTGGTCATCGTCGGTCCACGCCGGAGTGGAGGCCCAGTCCCAGGCGAATCTATCGGGCCATTTGCGGGTAGCTATTGTTTGCTCGTTGCTTCCATCCGCATTTGCGATCATTAACATGTCAGCCTGCTTATCACGGTCATGGCGGAGAAAAGCGATTCTCTTGCCGTCATGCGATCGTCTGGTGGGACCCTCCGCGGGATTCACCTTGACGGCCGAGGCTCCCATCCCAAGCACGGGTACTTTATAGATCTCGGCAGTGTTGTTATTTCCCGTGTCTGAATATCCGTAATAGATAAAATTTCCCTCCGGTGAGAAAGCGAGCCCGTAGTAATGGCCTTCCTTCGGTGGCACCACTTCGAGATTGCCCGCGCTTTCCACTTGACGCAGCCACAAGCTTTCCTTCCCGCCCTCACTTTTTACGTACGCCACATATTTGCCATCGGGAGAAATCGAGGCGTAGAGAGCGTTCCCATTCGTGGTTAGCTTCGTAACGTTTATTCTTTCGAAGCGAGAGCGTGACCTCACACTCAGGTCATTCTTCTTGACGAGCTTGTAGATCCCGAACGCGGCGGCCGCCAGGACCAGCCCAACCATCGCAAGCAAAACTACTCGATTATTGCTGCTCGTAGTGAGTGGCTTGCCAACCTGCGTCAAACGCGAGGCTTCCAATTGAGTCGTATCTAGAACATTGTCTTGACCGGTCTGCGCTCCAGCCCCAACCTCGCCCGTAGCCGTCCTGCCGGCGCCCGTGAATGGCGGAGCGATAGAGCGGTCAAGTTGCGAATCGAGCTCCATGTCTTTCCGCAAACTGCGCAGATCGATCGCCATCTCTTTGACTATTTGGTATCGTTCCTCAGTGTTCTTCCGCAATGCCTTTCTCACGATGCGTTCGAGTTCGGCAGGCGCCTCGCGAACGTGTTGGGAGATCGCCGCAGGTTCCTTCTCCACAATTGCCACAACAAGGTCAGTCGGAGTTGCACCAGCAAATGGCGGATGGCCGGATACCATTTCGTAGAGCACGACCCCCAGACTCCAAATGTCCGTGCGCACGTCAACTGAGACACCGCGAGCCTGCTCAGGCGACATATAAGCGGCAGTGCCCATAACTGCGCCCGGTGAAGAATGAACCAACGATGTCGACATCGTTGCAGTAGTACCCGGCCTGCGACTCTCAGTTAGCTTGGCGAGCCCGAAATCGAGGACCTTCAAGTAACCATCGCGCCGGATCATTATGTTTTCGGGTTTGATGTCTCGATGGACGATCCCGGTTTCGTGAGCGGCAGTGAGCGCGTCAGCAACTTGGATGGCAATGTCCAATGCGTTTCCGAGTTTCAAGGGCCGCTCGTTCATTCGTTGCCGGAGCGTTATGCCTTCGATATATTCCATCGCAATAAAGGGTCGTCCGTCGGCGGTTTCACCAATCTCGTGGACGACGCAGACATTCGGATGGCTGAGCGTCGATGCAGTGCGCGCTTCTTGTTGGAAGCGGCGCAGACGCTCGGGATCCTTGCTTACATATTCCGGTAGAAGTTTTAGAACAACACGACGGCCAAGGATCGTATCCTTGGCAAGATAGACTTCGCCCATTCCGCCTTCGCCTATCATCGCAAGGATTTCGTAGTGCTTCACCACCTGGCCCGCCGAGAGCTTGTTCTGTTCGCCGGCGAGTGATTCGGCGGCTGACGCCACGGCCGGCGCTTCCATAAAGCTGCCTGCTTTTTCATCTGATCTGAGCAGCGATTCAACTTCCTCGCGAAGAGATACATCGCTGCCACAGGCGCGATCGAGAAACGCCGTTCGTTCAGCGTCGGTGCGTTCGAGTGCTTCTTCGAACAAATCCTTCACTTGCTGCCAGTGTTGCGCGTTGACTTTACTCATTCGGGCTGATTTCGCGATGGAGCCAAGCTTTCGCCATCCTCCAGTCGCGCTTCACGGTTGCCGCTGAAATTCCCAGGGCCTCAGCTGTCTCTTCAACACTAAGACCACTGAAGAATCGCAGCTCAACAATCTTGCTTTGCTGCTCATCGATCTCCGCAAGCCGATCCAAAGCCTCGTCGAGAGCTACCACGTCGAGATCCTGACTCTTCGCTATAACAGTCGCGTCGCCAAGCGAGACCCTTACGTCCGAGCCGCCACGCTTTGCACGTTTCTTAGTGCGGGCATGGTCGACAAGAATACGCCGCATCAGTTGAGCCGCGATGCCGAAGAAGTGCGCGCGATTTTGCCAGTGCACATTCTTTTGGTCGACTAGCCGCAGGTACGCCTCGTGTATCAGCGCTGTAGTTTGCAGCGTATGTCCAACGCGTTCGCGTCGCAAGTAACGGGCGGCTTGGCGACGCAATTCGTCGTAGACTATGGGCACTATCCTGTCCAACGCCTCTTTGTCGCCGTTGCCCCAGCATATCAATAATTCCGTTACATTTTGTGCAGGCGGCATAGGGGTTTTCCAAGCAAAACCACGACTGACTGTTGTACGACGGAGCATAGGATTCCGTTGCCGATTGCGTCAAATTAATAAATAGACCAAAAGAGCAGCAAGGCAATTGCAGGTTGGGAAGGGGGCAGAGCGAAGCGCGCCCCCGCTCAACTCTGATGAGCCTTCACATCACAAGAAAATCACTCAAGTCTGAGAAGCTCTCAGGTAAGGAAGGTGGGCTTGCCCCCGCCTCAAGGTGGAAGAGCTTTCACATCAGAAGAAATCACCCAATCTGAGTATCTCCTGTGACCATGAATGTCCTCTAGCTTGAGCGGGGGCAAGCCCACCTTCCTGACCTGAGAGCTTCTCAGACTTGAGTGATTTTCTTGTGATGTGAAGGCTCATCAGAGTTGAGCTGGGGCGCGCTTTCGCTTTGCCCCCTTCCTGACTTGCAAATTACTGTACTCTTTTGGGTTTTTCGCAGCCATCGGGGCGTGACCCCTCTTTCGATCTTTTGTCGCGTTAGTAAATGAAGGCGGCAATAGGGCCGGCCTGAAAGCAGGGACCATAGGAGGTCATATGAAGATTCAACTTAGAAATGTAGCCATTTTAGGCCTCTTCTTCGTGCTGGCAATTGCGAGCGCTCAAGCGCAAACAAGCAGAAGGGAAGTTAACATCCCGTTCGATTTCTCAGCGGGATCGGCGAAATTGAAGGCCGGTGTATACACGGTCAAACGAATGTCGGGAAATGCGCTCGCGATTCGCAGCGCTGCTGGAAAGACTACCGCACTGGTGAACGCGCCTCTCACTCTCGGATCGCGCGACTCCAAGGCCGGCCAGCGATTGGTTTTCAATAAGTACGGTGATCGGTATTTTCTTTCCCAAATTTGGTTGCGAGTCGATACGGGCCGCCAGCTGTTTCCCACGGCGGAGGAAACAAGGACTGCGCGAGATTACAGGCTCGCGGACGGCACCGCAAAACCAGAGCGCAGGGAAGTCGCACTGCGCACAAGGTAAATGTTCCTAAAATGGTGTTTGGTCTCAGAGTACTGAGTGCTGAGTACTGAGTACTGAGTACTGAGTACTCAGCACTCAGCACTCAGTACTCAGCACTCAGCACTCAGCACTCAGACTCTGAGCCCAATTTGTCTGATTGCCCCGCAGGCGGTTATTGTAGGGCTTGTGAAACTTGCCAAACATACCATCCGCAATCTCGCTGCACGTCTCGCTGCGTTTGTCGCTTTAATGTCCGGGCCAGCAGTCGCTCAACAGCCCCACACACTAACGGGCGAGATCCGCACTCACACCAGGTTTCACTCACGGATTCTTAACAACGATCGCGATGTGCTCGTTTACTTGCCGCCCGGCTATGAAGCGGCTAAACGAAAGCGCTATTCGGTTCTCTATCTGCACGATGGACAGAACCTCTTCGATGGCGCTACGTCTTTCATCCCCGGGCAGGAGTGGCGTGTCGATGAAGCGGCCGAGTCGTTGACTTCGCAGGGAAAAATCGAACCGCTCATCATTGTTGGCATCTACAACACCGGCAAAGATCGCGTTAATGAATACACTCCAGCCCAGGACGAAAAATTCAAAGCGGGTGGCAAGGCTGATCTTTACGGTCGCATGTTGGTAGAGGAGCTGAAGCCTTTCATTGATGCCACCTATCGAACACGGAAAGACGCAGATCACACCGGTCTGGGAGGGTCATCGTTGGGTGGCCTCGTCTCTCTTTATCTGGGACTCAAATACAGCAACGTGTTCGGGCGACTGGCCGTGGTTTCTCCTTCCGTCTGGTTCGCTAACAAGCAGATTGTGCGTTATGTGGAGGCGCTACCGAAAAAACCCAGTCTTCGTATCTGGTTGGATATGGGAACCAAAGAAGGACGCGATAAAGAAGAGGCTGGAAAGACTCTTGACGATGTGCGGCTTTTGAAGGACACCCTCGAGAAGAAAGGCTGGAAACCAGAAAAGGATTTGAAATACTTCGAGGCTGAAGGCGCGGAGCACAATGAGCGAGCTTGGGCCGCACGCGTCGAATCAATACTCTTATTCCTTTTTCCGCGAAGGATGTAAGATAATCGCGTGGTGGCCTTATTTGAAGCCTCGACGATGCAAGCCAATAGCTCGTAACCGAAATTAAGCCACTACCAGATAATCAGTGCCCAGTTAGGTTTCGAATATTGTGCGGAAGGTGGGATCTCTTATGAATAACCGGAAGAAGTTGATTAAGACAGCCGTGTTCCTTTTTGTTGCTTGTTCCGTACCCCTGTTGGTAGCGGCGCAGGATCAAATAGTGATCCTTGAGGGCTCAAGCCTTTCACGCGTAATCCCACCAGGATTCTATTTCGAGGGCTTAAGTGCCCCCACACAAATGCGCAATGCGGCTGCCGCGCGGTTTGGAAGCAAGCGTTATGTAATAGCTGGCCTTGTCGATACCTCAGGCTACTCCGCCGATGTGAGAGCTAAGTATGAAGGCTTCCTGATTACCGACTCCCCAATCACCATCAACGGCTCCGAGCTTGGAATAGGCGCTTACGGCTTCGGATTTAGCAACGATGGGAAGCTCAACATATTCGACCTCGCGGGTAACGAGATACTCTCGGTTGCCACGGCAAAGGACAATGCACTGCGACGGCCCCGTCCGCTGATGATGACGCAATCGGCCGAGGTGGTGCGGCTCTACAGCGGTAAAGACTACGCAGTAATCGCTGCAAAATAGATTTACCCGCCTGGAAAATCCAATTCTACCGAATTCGTTGAGCTACAGGATGAATTCTGCCAGTGCTTTGAGAGGACGAAACCATCGTCGTGCTGTCCTGCGACTGTTCCCGCTGCTGAGCGTCCTTTTGTTTTGCGACACTGTTCTCGGCCAGCAACCGCCAGCAACTCCCACACCCACGCCGGCACGCACCGGCAAGTCCTATAGCGCCGGCGAGCCGGTCAAGATGCCACCACCATCAAAGCCCCAGGCGCTATCGCCAGTCACATTCACCGATGCCACGGTTGCGTCAAACATTAGTTTCAAACGCGCATCATCGTTCACCTCGTTAAAGTATCTGCTCGAAGCCATGGGCGGTGGCGTGGCAATGTTTGACTACGACAACGATGGCCGTATGGATCTTTTCTTCACGAATGGCGCATGGTTAAAAGATCCGATGCCCCGGAACGAGAGCCCTGACAAACGCGACGAGAAATACTGGAACCAACTCTATCATCAAAAGAGAGATGGAAGCTTTGAAGAAGTTACCACCGTGGCCGGGTTGAAGGGCGAAGGGTACAGCATGGGTGTCGCTGTCGCCGACTACGACAACGATGGATACCAGGATCTCTATGTCACGGGCTATGGCGGCAATCGGCTCTATCGCAACAATGCTGACGGCACTTTCATTGATGTCACCAAGAGGCTGGGAGTCGCTGCTGGCGGATGGTCCACAAGCGCAGGCTGGCTCGATTACGACCGCGACGGCCGACTTGACCTGTTCGTTGGGCGATATGTTGAATGGGACTTCGAAGCTGGCTCGATTTACTGTGGTGAAATGAGACCGGGATATCGAGCGTACTGCCATCCGGATAACTTCCGCGGCGCGACTAACATTCTCTATCGCCAGCGCCCCGATGGCTCATTCGAAGACGTCAGTGCGAAAGCCGGGATCGCGGATCCTGGTGGCAAAGCCCTGGGCGTTGCCCTCGGCGATTTTGAAAATGATGGATGGATGGACATTTTCGTGGCAAACGATAGTGTCCGCCAGACGCTCTATCACAACAAAGGAAACGGGACTTTCGAAGACATTGCCCTGGTCTCCGGCGCCGGCTATGACGAAAACGGAAAAGCCTACGCCGGCATGGGCGTCGATGTCGCGGACTATGACAATGATGGCTTTGTCGACGTTTTTATAACCACACTCTCAAACGAAACCTATCCGCTCTACCACAATGAGCGAGACCTGACTTTCTCGTATGCCACTAACTCCTCGGGTGTGGCTCAGGTAACTCTGCTGTACTCCGGCTGGGGTACACGTTTTGTTGACGTGGACAACGATGGTCTACGCGACATCTTTGTGGTTCAGGGCCATGTGCTCGATACGATCGAGAAGACAAATCCGTATCTTAAGCACAAACAGCCGCCGCTTCTCATGCTGAACACCGGCAAAGGATTCGTTAATGTTTCTGCGACAGCAGGGAAGGCCTTTGGTGACTTACTGTCCGGGAGGGGAGCCGCCTTTGGCGACCTGAACAACGATGGTCAGACCGACGTTGTGATCACGGTGCTTGATGGTGCTCCCGTTGTGCTTCGCAACGACGGCACAAAGAACCATTGGCTGGGCTTATCTTTGGTTGGCTCCAAATCTAATCGAAGCGGCATCGGGGCGCGAATCACAGTAACAGACACAGTCGGCAAGAAACAGATCTTCGATGCCAACACATCAGGGAGCTATTTGTCAGCGAATGATCCGCGTATAGTCGTAGGTCTCGGTGCGGCAACTGGCGTCAAATCTGTGAAGGTGGAATGGCCCAGCGGGCGCGTTCAGGTTGTTACTGATCCCGCAATCGATCGCTATCTTGTTATCAACGAACCGGATAGATGACAAAACTTCCCGGCCGGCAACAGATTGATTAGGTTGGCTTAGAATACTTATTCGCTTTGACGATTTGGATTCAAATGTTCTCCTCAGTAGCATCTCGACAGAGACTGTGCCTCCCGCTGGTTGTTTTAGTGTTTCTTCAAGCACTATTGGAATGCCTTGCACCCGTTGGGGCTCAAGCGCCTCCCAGACCTGAGCCTCAGCAGGGCATGGGCGTTTCCACCGGCACGGCAATCACCTATTCCTCGCGCCGCACCGCGGGAATTACCGACCCGGCAGCTCCGGTCGTTTTTGAAGACGTTACCGATAAAACAGTGATGGCTAACTTCCGGCATCGATCAGGCACCCCGCAGAAGGACTACATTTTTGAGACACCGTCGGGCGGTGTCGCGATCTTTGATTACGATGGAGACGCATTGCCGGATATTTATTTGCTTAACGGTTCAACTGTGCCAGCCATGCAGGGCAAGGCGAAACCGCCCAGCTCCGCTCTCTATCATAACCTCGGAAGTTGGAAGTTTGAGGATGTAACCGTCAAGGCAGGCGTCGCAAATGAACGCTGGGGCACTGCTGTTACTGTCGGCGATTTCGATAACGACGGTCACCCGGACATGTACGTCAGCAATTTCGGCGTTTCCCGCCTCTACCGCAACAACGGAAACGGGACCTTCACCGATGTCGCGGAAAGGCTGGGCACGGCACGGAAGGGCTGGAGCACCGGCGCGAGCTTTGGCGACTATGATCAAGATGGACGGCTCGATCTATTTGTTCCTGGTTATGCTGATATCGATCTCAACAATTTGCCGCCCAGTCCGAATAAGGCAGGGACGCCGGGCGGCGCGAGTCAGAACTTCTGCCAGTTTCGCGGTGTGCCGGTGATGTGTGGTCCACGGGGGCTACCAGGAGAGGGTGACACGCTCTATCGCCAAAAGTCTGACGGTAGCTTCGAAGACGTGAGCGAAAAAGCTGGTGTAAATGACCCACAGAAGTATTACGGCTTCACCGCCGCTTTCGTGCACGTTAATGAAGACAAACTGCTCGATCTACTTGTCGTTAACGATTCGACTCCAAAACAGCTCTACTTAAATAAAGGCGATGGAACATTCGAAGAGGTTGGCTACCCTTCCGGTGTGGCCCTGAACGAAAATGGCCGCGAACAGGCGGGAATGGGCCTGGCCGTAGGTGATTACGACAATGACGGACGCATCGATTTCCACATCACAAATTTCTCTGACGATTCCAATGTGCTTTATCACAACGACGGCGACGGCAATTTCACGGATGTGACCTTTCCGTCAGGTTTAGGTGAACCAACAATTCCATTCCTTGGTTGGGGCACCAGCTTTGTCGACTATGACAACGACGCGTGGCTGGATCTCCTTGTCGTGAATGGACACGTGTATCCAGCCGTGGATGCAAATCAGTGGGGTACGAGTTGGGCACAACAGCCTTTGCTTTTCCGTAATATGAAGAACGGAAAATTCGAACGCGTCGGCGCCGCGCCCGGCAGCGGCCTCTCCATGGCTTGGCCTGGTCGCGGCCTCGCAGTCGGCGATTTGGATGGCGACGGCCGACTCGATCTGGTGATTAACAATATCGATGCAAAGCCGGCGATTCTGCGAAACGTAGCAGCTTCGCCAGGACATTGGCTTGATCTACGTCTGGTGGGCGATGTGTCAAAGAAGAGCCCTAAAGATGCAATTGGGAGCATTGCTTACTTAACTACTGGCAAATCCCGGCAAAGAATGGACGTCGTTAGCGGTGCAGTCTATTGCTCCCAAAATGACCCGACCTTACATTTTGGTCTGGGCGCCTTAACGAAGGTAGACAAGCTGGAGATCCAGTGGCCGAACGGCACGATGGAAACCTTCAATATTCCGGCGGTGAACAAGACCTACACGATTGTTCAAGGCAAAAGCGGTGAAAAGTAGGCATCACGATGATCGACGTTGACACTACATGAATTGGCAATGACTCAAAGGATTCCTACGATGACATGAGGTCAGTACCACCTCGCGGTAGCGGGTGGGTTTCGCCCGCACTCACGCGATTCACGGCCCTGAATGCTAGATATCTAAGGTGATGAGCTCCCGATCCACGACCCACCCGCTACCGAGGCCGTGTGAAAACCAGCTCTTAATAAACGGGCGTTCAGCTAAGCGGCTGACGGCGCACTCACTCGACTTATACCACTCAACTACAGAACCATTTACGGTAGTCAATGGATCCCAGACGCAACCTACCCGAAACGACCAGGCAAAGAAACTGCAACTAGCCTGCCCGCTCGGAACAGAGCTAAGAATTGAGCAGTTTCGTCCAGGTTGAACTCAGGATCCATTGGCTACGGCAAATGGTTCTGTTTGTTGAGTAGTTCTTGTTTGAGTTGAACTCAGGCCGGAGTGGGTGGATCGTTCAGATCGGGCCTATTTTGTGCGCTTCATCACGAGAGGCCGACCTTGATCAATCCACCAACTTGCCGAGACTCTGTGAAACGGCCTTAATAAACGGGAGATCAGCTAAGCGGCTTGAAATGGCGGACCAGTCGCGATGCTGAGCATCGACCCACCCGCTACCGCGAGGTGGTACTGACTTCATGACACTACATGAATTGGCAATGACTCAAAGGATCCCAAACTGCATCAGTACCCCTTTTCTCTTTAGCTTTGACCAGCCATGCCGTTTATACTATTCATCCGTCATTCCCACTCCGGCTCTGTCCGACTGGAGCTAACGCCTTGCGACGAATCAACCTGAGAAAGGCCCAGGCGGCCCGTCTAAACACAATCCGCGATATCAATCGGCAGATTGTGTTGAACTATGTCCGCGAGCGTGAGCCAATCTCGCGCGCGGAGATCGCGCGAGAAACAGAACTCCAACGCTCAACCATCTCGGCCATCGTCGAGGAGCTGAAAATAGAAGGACTGGTTGAGGAGGTCGGCGAGGGCGAGTCGACAGGGGGTCGCAGGCCGACCATGCTGAAGTTACGCACTAAAGAAGCAATCGCTCTCGGAGTTGCGATTACTCCCACTCTGACTACGGTGGCGACGAGCGATTTGGCTGGACGGGTTATTTCTCAACAGGAGTTCCTTACCAACCCTGATCCACGAGAGACTCTCGATGGAGTGATTGCGCTTGTTCGCAAACAGTCTCAGCTAAACAGAGGCGTCGAAGCAATAGGAGTAAGTCTGCCTGGTTTGGTAGACCCGGGGACTGGCACTGCCATTTACGTCCCCTACTTTCAGTGGCGTGATTTACCCGTCGCTGAAATGATTCGTTCAGCCATCAGTCTGCCGGTAATCATCGACAACGATGCAAACGCAGTGGCCCTCGCAGAGCTTTGGTTTGGACGACCGGAGGTAACTGACGCCCGGGATTTTATTCTGGTACTCGTGGCTGAAGGTGTCGGCACGGGAATCATTTTTGACGGGCAGGTTTATCGTGGTCAGCGAGGCGCGGCAGGTGAGTTTGGTCACATGGTGATTGGGACCAACGCACCGGTCGCATGCTCGTGCGGCAATCATGACTGTTGGGAGGCTTTCTCGTCTGAACGAGCCGCACTCGCACGGTATGCAAAATTGTCCGGAGCTGGAGGGACGACGACGTGTGGATTTCCGGCGCTGATTGATCGGGCTTTGGGTGGCGAGGCAAACGCCAAAGCTGCGTTGGTAGAGACCGCTCACTTCCTGAGCATTGGAATATCCAATCTGGTCGTCGGTTTCAGTCCTGAAGCTGTGGTCGTCGGGGGTGACATCGCGCGCGCTTGGAGCCTCGTAGAAGGCGCGCTAACTGAGAGGATTGAACGCAGCGTGCGCCGCGGCCTTCCGTCCGCGCGAATCATGCCATCGACCCTGGGAGCTAAGCCTGCGTTGAGAGGTGCATTAAGCCTGGTTCTCGCGAGCAAGTTTGCCGCCGCGTTCGCTGCCTAGCCGCTATGTTCGCATCGTAGTTCAGGTGATTTTGTTCAGGTGATTTTCTGAAGTTACCAAGTTATCCCCTAAGGGCGCGTCCCCGTTTGATAAAAAACAGCGGGCTTGGTGCCGCTTTTACCAGCTCTTAAGAGGAAAAAACTATTGACAACCCCCGGAAACTGTATTAAATACTTAGTTCGGTTTGGCAACAAACTAAGAGAAACTATTTAAATACGGCGTTCAGGCAGTATTTCGAGTAGTGGCCTAATTGTTATTCAAATTAGGCCAATACCGGTATTCGTGATCATACGAGCCAAAGCACTATGGTGCGCTTTGGCCAGCCTTCAGTAATACCTAAACCACACTCTTGGCCCAGTCGAGAAGGCAAGAAGTGCGCTCCTACCCTTTTAACCGCATGCGAGGTTCAGCCATGTCTATGACGCGGAACAGCCGGCACCCGTTGGTGCGCATTGGCGTTTTTACATTTCTCCTCTGCCTGCTTGTCATCTCGGTGTCGGCCCAGACAAATAAGGGAACGATAAGCGGAACAGTGACCGACCAGGGTGGCGCCTTAGTCCAAAATGCGGTCGTCACAGTTACCAATATGGACACCGCTGCAGAACGTGCAGTGAATACTGGCGACGACGGGACCTACACTGTGCCTCTGTTGGAGCCAGGAAAATACAGAGTCGCCGTTGTGCCGCCTGCCGCGTTGAATTTGAAGAACGCCGTCCAGAACGACATCATCTTACAGACCACACAAACGCTGGTTGTTGACATACCGCTTGAGTCGGGAAGTGTGGGAGCGCAAGTTACAATCACTGCTGCGCCGAATCTCGTCGAAAGTGAAACGAGCGATCGCGGCAGCGTAGTTACCGGCCGCGAGGTGACTGAGTTGCCGCTCTCTGGCCGCAACTTTACGCAACTCGCAACTCTCACTCCCGGCGTGGCTCGCGCCGCGAACGCCGGCGTTGGCGGAGCCGGTCCCGACGCACGACAGTTCAACAATGGCGACCCGCGCGCAGGCAGCGGCGGACCAGGAGCATCCAACGCCCAGGGTGATACGCCGACCGCCCGCTTCGCCCGATCCGGCGGCGGATCTCTAACGGTCAACGGACAGCGCCCGACAAACAACAACTTCTCGCTTGATGGTGTTGACAACAACGAATCGCAGTTCGGTAGCATTGGTGTGTTCCCGAACCCTGACGCTATAGCCGAGTTCAAGGTAACCACCAGCGTTCCGCGCGCCGAGGTCGGCCGCGCGAGCGGTGCAGTCATCAACACCACGACAAAATCTGGAACGAACGAGTTTCACGGATCGCTCTACTACTACGGTCAGAATTCTGCGCTCAACGCGTTTCATCCGATGCTTAAGCGTGATCGCGCCATAGCCATTTCCCGCCGCGACGCGTTCATCCCCGATAAAGCTGTCCAGCAAATCCATGAGTTTGGCGGTACGGTCGGCGGCCCAATTTTCAGAAACAAGACTTTTTTCTTCTTCGACTACCTGGGACAACGCAACAACATCCCGTTCCCGTTTACCTCAACTGTGCCGACGGCGCTTTCCCGCGAAGGCAACTTCTCGGAATTTCCGACCATCCGCGACCCACTGACTGGGCTTCCGTTCGCGGGCAACATCATCCCGCCGGGCCGGATCAGTCCAATTGCGCAGAAAATCGCGAAACTCTACCCGCTGCCGACGGCCAACATCTTCAATCCGGGAGAGAACAATAAGAATTACGCCTCGCAGCGCCAGAATAGCGAGGTCATCGACAACTACGGGATTAAGGTTGACCACCGGTTCAATGATGCCAACTCCATCACCGGCCGCTTCAACAATCAGAACCTGAAGAATGTACGTGAGAACTTCTTTCCGGCATCTATAACGGGTCCTCCTGGGCTCCCGACTGCTGGCTTCGGCGCCGGTGAAGAGGTGGGTAACACTCGCCAGCTCGTCATTACTGATACGCACAACTTTAGCCCGACCCTGTTTAACGAGATCCGTTTCGGCATCACCAAGATCAATATCGGCATCAACAACTGCGGCGTATTGGGCGCGTGCGGCGTGAGCGAAACCTGGAGCACCGATGTCGGCATACCCAATTCCAACCTGGGCGGGGAGGAAACGTCGGGCGGCATCGGACTTGGCTACACGGGTACTGGATTCGTCGAGTTTCTCGGTGATGGCGGACTTTTCCGCGCCAAAAGTACGAACCCCTACTTCGCCGATACGCTCACGGTGATTAAGGGGAATCACGTCCTAAAAGCCGGCGGCGAAGCGCGTATACGCTATCTCAACACTATCTGCGGCGGCTGCGCCGGGTTCGAGAAAGGGGCCATCGGTTTTGATGACGGCGGCACCGGCAACGCACAAGCCAACGCTTTACTCGACCGCCCTGGCTTCGCACAGAGAAGCAAAACACTGGGCGGTCCTTTCGACCTGCGCATGCAGGAGTTCGGCCTTTTTGTCCAGGACGATTGGAAGGTCAACGAGCGGCTCACGCTGAACCTCGGTTTGCGCTACGACATTTTGCCCGGCCCAACAGCCCCAACCGAAAAGAACGGACGTATCAGCTACTACTTCCCCGAGCAGCGACAGGTGGTTGTGGCGGGTGGAAAAGGTGACAGGCTTGTTGAGTTGGACAAGAACAACTTTGGCCCGCGTATCGGCTTCGCCTATTCTGTAAATAAAGAAAAGTCTCTGGTGGTGCGCGGCGGCTACGGGTTGCTGTACACGCTTGACGGCGTCGACTACCCACCCGCAGTGCGCAACCCCCCATTCACCAACATTTCCTTCAACAACTTTACGCTCGCCCAGGGTCCCCCGCTCATAACGACCGGGATTGACCCGACCAATGTGCCTTCGGGTACGAGCCTGTTTACCGTAGACCAGAAACAAAGGAACGGCCTGGTTCACCAGTTCCAGTTGAGCGCGCAATATCAATTTGCCAGGGACTGGTCGCTTGATGTTGGTTACGTCGGCAACAGGTCGCGGAACCTTCTGGCTACGTTCCAGGAAGGTTCGGGCGGCCAGGGAATCGCACGAAACAGAGCAGGCGATCTCATGGGTAGTGTCCTGCTTTATTCAAATGCGGCGGAGGCGTCATACGACGCTTTGCAAGCACAGTTGCAGAAACGCCTGTCGAGCAATATCCAGGGACAGATTTCCTACACGTGGGGCCACACTATTGATAACGCGACTGGTGTCTTTAACGGTCTCGGTGACAGCAAAAACCAGGGCCGTCAAGGTCCCGTTCACCCGTTCGATCTCAACTTCGATAAGGGCAACTCAGTGCTCGATATACGGCATTTGCTTTCTGCGAGCGCGATCATCGATCTACCATTTGGAAAGGGACAGCGGTTTATTGATCAAGGCGGCCCGGCTAATGCACTGTTTGGCGGGTGGCAAATGAACGTGATCGTGAGCGGACGGTCCGGATTTCCATTCAGCGTGGTCTGTCAGTGTGGTCTGGTCCGACCGTCGCTCGTCGGTGACCCATTCGCCAATCTTGCGACAGACCGTTTCCTGAATCCGGCGGCGTTCTCGACCAGCGTCGGTATCACATCGGTGACCAATTCGGCCGGCCAGGCAGTGCGCTTTGGCAACCTCGGACGAAACACGTTTAGAGGTCCGGCCATCTGGAATACTGACATGTCGTTTTTCAAGAATGCGCACCTACCCTTTAACGAAGCTACAAGGCTGCAGGTCGGCATTGAGTTCTTTAACTTTTTCAACCATACAAATCTCACGGTGCCCAACAACAACTCGAACGACGCAGGAAGTTTCGGGCGTTTTGACGGTGCTTACCCTGGGCGTGTGATCCAGTATCGGTTCAAGATTCTTTTCTGAGCATTACGTTTCGCGGGCATGGGAACTTCGCCCGAGCTAAAACTAAACTTGGCGCGCTAGAGCGTTTGGCTGGCGCTCCGGGTCTTACAGGAGACGACCGGCGCTCGTGCGTGTGGTCGTCTTTTGCTAGAATCACGCCCTCCTTTCTGATAATGATTCGTTTCTTTCAGCTTGTTAGTGTCTCTCTTGTTTGTGCAGTACCCGCGTTCGCTCAAGGAGCGTCTCCAGGGGCAACTGTTCCAGCGCGCTCACACGTCGAGCGTTTTAGCACGCCGGAAAAGCGCGCCGAACGGGTTGAAGCCGAGACAAACGCGAAGCTTGTCGTCAACTCGAACGACACGGAAGCGCTCAACCTGCGCGCCGCGGCACGAGTGCGTTTTGGTCGCTACGCAGAAGCCTTCGAAGACCTTCGCCGCGCGGTCTCGCTCAAACCTGACAACTCTGAATATCAAGCCAATCTCGGCTACGTGCTGTGGAAGCTCGGACGATCCGACGAAGCCGTGAGCGCCGAGCGCGTCGCGCTTAAACTCGACGAGAAAAATTTCATGGCCCACCATCAACTGGGCCGCTTCCTGTTGCGCACCGGAGAGCCGAAACAGCTGGGCGAAGCCGCCACTCACCTGCGCCGCGCGCTTGAGTTGGACCCGCGACAGTACGATGTTCGTTTCGAGTTGATTGCGGTCTATCGCGCGCTCGGAAGTACGGCGGAGGCATCAACGCAGTTGGATTTTTTGTGGGACGCCCGCCCGTCTGACCCGCGCGTATTCTACATGAGCGCCTTGCTCGCCTCCGACCGCGGCGACTTGCAAGCGGCGATAAAGGACTTCAAGGCAGCCTTGCACCGCGACCCGACACTTCTGGGCGCGTGGCAGGACTTGGGCCTGGCTTACATCAAACTGACACTATGGACAGAGGCGGTCGAGACCTTCGCCGAATTGGCCCGGCGCGATGTGGATGCCGTCGACGCCGCGTACCTCCACGCACTCGCTCTCTTTAACGCCGGGCGCGCGACGGATGCCGAGCGTGAGGTGCGACGCGCGTTGCGGATCAACGCGGGCGTAGCAGAGGCGCACACGCTGCTCGGCGTCGTCCTTGCCTCGCGGGGTAACGCGAACGCCGATGCGCTCGAGGCCCTTTCGCAAGCCGTTGCGCTCAACCCGAACAGTTTCGACGCACACTTCTATCTCGGCCGGGTGCTTTACGCGACAAAGGACTACACAGGTGCGGTGAAGGAATTGCGATCCGCGGTTGGTCTGAACCTGCGTCACCCGGAAGCGCGCTTCTTCCTCGGCACCTCGCTGGAGGCGCTGGGGGAGTCTGGGGCAGCGATGACGGAATATCGGGAGTTGGTCAAGATTGACGCCGAATCCGCTATCGGTTTGCTGGGACTCGGCGCGCTGCTACTGAAACAAGGAAAAACTGAGGACGCAATCAGCGCTCTCAAGCGTTCGACTTCTCTCAACCCGAAGAGCTTTGAGGCCCACTGGGTGTTGGGGCGTGCGTTCGTACTCGCGGAACGCTTCTCCGAGGCCGTCGAAGTATTGCAGATGGCGGTTTCTCTCGCGCGATATCGGGCCGACGCGCACTACCAGCTGGGACTTGCGCTCCGGCGGTTGGGCCGGGCCGAGGAGGCCGCGCGCGAATTCGCTCTGGTGGACAAGCTCAACACTGAATTTCGCACGAGTACAGCACCAAGATAAGTCGGGACCAGGTAAAGGCAAAAGTGAAGACAAACAAAGTCCAACGTCCAAAGTCCAATGTCCAAAGTCAACAGCGTGTTCCCGACTTTGGACGTTGGACTTTGGACATTGGACGTGTTTTCTATTGCCTTTTTACTATTGCCTTTTGTTTTTCAGTTTGCCTTCCAGTTGTTGCGCAACGAACGAAGCAGCGGCGCCCAGCCAGCGTAGCGCCGCGTGCGGTCGAAGCGGGCGGGACCGAATTGAGCACTGCGGCGCAGGGGGCCCTCGATGCTGCCCTTGCGGCTTTGAAGCAGAACAGTCTGGCAGAGGCCGAACGCTCGGCGCGGGCGGCGGTAGCCGCCGCCCCGCAGTCTGCCCAGACACATAATATTCTTGGCGTGATCCTTGACCGCCAAGGCCGCAGGGATGAGGCCGTCGTCCAATTCAACACTGCCATCGGTCGTGATCCGAACTTTGTCAGCGCGCGCAATAATCTTGGTCGGATTTTGGCCGAAAGCGGCAAGACTAAGGAAGCGATTGCGGAGTTCGAGCGTGTCTTGAAAATTGATCCCGCGCATTCCCAGGCCCACTACAATCTCGGCGCGCTGTACGGCCAGGCAGGCGATTTCGTCAAAGCCGCCGAATATTTCGCGCACGCTCGCGAATCTGCACCGGACGATCCGCAGCTGGCACTGGCGTTCCTCAACGTCGCTTATCGTGCCAATCGCCAGGCGGAAACTGAATCAGCTGCCGACCTCGTCGAGCGCAGCGCCGCTTCGGATGCCCGTGCCCTTTTCGCGCTCGCTACCGTGCTGGCCCAGAACAAGCAGTACGAACGCGCCGCGCGCGTCTTCGCGCGAGTTAACGAACTGGTTCCAAATACCTATGAGATTCTCTACAACCTGGGCGTCGCGTTGTATAACCTGGACCGGAACGATGAGGCCGCGCGTTATCTGGCAGAAGCGGCAGACCTGAATCCGGCTCCCGCTGAAACGCACTTCCGGCTGGGTCTGATAGCCAGCGCTCGTAATGACTACACGAACGCCGTCGAAGAGTTCAAACACGCGGTGGAGCGTCAGCCTAAGGAATCCAACTACCATTACATGCTGGGGCGCGAATATTACCGCGCCGGCTTTTTAGATGGGGCGATTAACGAATTCACCCGCGCGATTGAGATTGAGCCGAAACATGCTGTCTACGTACTGGCGCGCGCCGATGCCAACTACCGCAAGGGTGAAGCCGCGGCTTCGGCAGCTGACTTCGATTTCGCTGCTACGCTCGATCCGAATAATGAAACTATTGAATACTGGCAAGGCTACGCCCACCGTGTCGCGGGCAATTTTGATTTGGCGCGCCAGTACCTCGAAAAATTTGTCACCAGGCATCCGGATCACGTTGAGGCCCTGGCCAGCCTTGGTTTCGTTAACATCGAAACCGGGCGCCTTGAGGACGCCGAAGCGCCGCTAAACCGCGGGCTCAGTCTTGATCCGAAGAACGTGCCGCTGCTTTATGACTACGCGCGGTTGGCTGTCAAGCGTCGCAACTACGCAGAGGCAGTCACGCGCCTGCGCCGTCTTATTGACATCTACCCGGCGCACACGCAGGCACATTACCAGTTGTTCCTCGCTTACTCGCGGCTCAAGCAGACTGAAAAGGCGCAGATCGAATTAGCCGAGTTCAAGCGTCTCGAAGCTCTTGAGAAGCAGGTTAAGCAGGAGCGCATTCAGGATGACAAGCTACGCACGCAGCAGATGCTCGGGCAGTCTCCCCAGTGAATGATTAAAAGCTGGTTAAGATTGATTAAGGGAAGGGACGTTGGTGCCTATATGAGTAGTTTCTTCAGGACATTTGTCGTGGTCACGGCTTTGCTAGCCGGTGGTTTGCTGCCGTTGGCACGAGCTCAAGACCCAATACTCGCCAAGCCAATCGAACAGTGGAAGAAGGAAGACGCAAAGAGAATTCTTAGTGATTCACCGTGGGCAACTATGCAAGAAGTGCGCATCAAGTATGCCGGAGAGTCTCGGCTAGTTGCTGGAGGCCCGCAACCAACCTCCGGTACTACGAACAGGACTGACCAAAACACCATAAGTTCAGCTGGCGCTGAAGCGCCGGTTGATTTCCAATTAACACTCCGGTTACGGTCCTCGATGCCGGTGCGACAGGCACTGGTGAGGCTCAAACAGATCGAGTCTAAATACGACGAGTTGACCGACAAAGAACGCACTGCTTTCGACGCGAAGACGAAAGGACTCCTGGAATGTCCCGCCTGCGTCGAAAACTACGTGGTGACTTTGAGTTCGAAGTCGGCCCAAAGCCCTGGGGCTGATGCCGTCTATTCCGTATTCAAAGGTGGTCGACTCGAAGACTTGAAACGCTACATCTACATCGCCAATGAACGAGGAGATCGACGGTCGCTAGTGCATTTTGTGCCTCCCAAGGTTCCAGGCGATGAAGCGACATTCTTTTTTCCAAGATTTGATGATAGCGGCCTGCCGCTGTTGACCACTGCAAATAAGGAACTCGTATTTAACGTTACGAACAATGAGAT
This sequence comes from Pyrinomonadaceae bacterium, assembly GCA_050748205.1. Lineage (GTDB taxonomy): Bacteria > Acidobacteriota > Blastocatellia > Pyrinomonadales > Pyrinomonadaceae > PSRF01. The sequence goes on from JBOGOU010000444.1 coordinate 20,900, forward strand.
TAACATTGTCACCAATTTTAAACTTGACGTTTCAAAGTTGGTGATGAACGGTAAGGTAGAATTCTGATCACTCTCTTTTAGGCCGTACAAGACTGAAGATCCGGGAGTAGTTTACTGGTCATCGGATGCAAAGCTTCAGGAAATAATCGAGCAACCTGCGATTCGGACCTATCATTAGCACCAGCATCTGCCGGGTGACGCGTATTCTGGAACAACCTGGCAAGGGTTCAATGGTTTTCCCCTAAGAATTCCGAAACTGTGAAAACGGTTCAGAGAAACGTACAGCTTCCTTCAACCAGCGGCAGCTGCGTGATAAAAACTCATTTTCCAGAGAAAGAGAAATTAGCCGCAGATTGACGCGGATGACACGGATCAGAACAGAAAAGAACCTAAGAAACCGACCAGGGTTTTGGTTGTGTTTTGATCCGTGTCATCCGCGTTAATCTGTGGCTAGCTTTTTCCCAGCTGCGGCAGCTGCGTGATGATGAGGCGATCGAGGTCACGATGCGAACACTTGCAAGGTCTGATCACTTCGCACTCAAGTCAATCGGCTCCGCGGTTTGTTTTCTCGCCGCCGCTGTTGCCGTTTGCGCTTCGCAGCAGACCGGGCCGCCCGCCGTCACCAAAGTCGAACCACCGTCGTGGTGGACCAGGCACAGCATTAATCCGGTGCGGCTGCTGGTGAGCGGCAAGAATCTGAATGGAGCACGTGTTCGTGCTACCAAAGCGGCGATTCGCACAACCAACATCTTCGTCAGTAACAACGGCCACTATCTTTTTGTAAGTGTCCATATTAGCCCAGCGGCGATGCCGGGAACCTATCCATTGATAGTGGAAACGGCCGAAGGGAAAACGACAATACCATTCACGATACAATCCTCTCTTAGCCCGCAGACAAATTTCCAGGGCATCACAAGTGACGATGTCATCTACTTGATCATGCCCGATCGTTTCGCGAATGGGGACCCGACAAACGATGCACCCGGCGATTCCCCTGCAGCAGCGAACAACCGCAGAAATTCTCGCGCTTATCACGGCGGCGATCTTCGCGGAATAATCAATCACCTCGGATACTTCAAGGATCTCGGAGTCACCGCAATCTGGCTGACTCCCTGGTACGACAACTGGAATGGGGTAAATACCTGCGATAAGCCCTGGTGTCCCAATACTTACTACCACGGCTATCACGCTATCGACTATTACGCTGTAGAGGATCGTTTCGGCAACATGGCCACGCTCCAGGAATTGGTGAGCAAGGCCCATCAGATGGGACTGAAAGTGATCCAGGATCAAGTTGCGAATCATGTGGGCTCCAGGCATCCATGGGTCAAAGACGCACCTCTGGAAGACTGGTTTCACGGCACTCTCGATCGTCACACCCTCAACAAATTCCAGAATAGCGTTTTGCTTTCACCCCACGCGAACCGGGAAGAACTTCGAAACACACTCGACGGTTGGTTCAACGATGATCTTCCGGATATGAACCAGGAGCAGCCGGAAGTGGCTCAGTACGAAATACAGAATGCTCTCTGGTGGGTCGGAATGACGGGAATCGACGGGATCCGTCAGGATACGATTCAGTACATGCCGCGGACGTTCATTCGCGATCTCTCCAACGCTTTGCATCGAGAGTGTCCGAAGATGTGGATGGTGGGGGAAGTCTTCGAGCGAGATGCCGCACACACCGCGTTCTTCATCGGTGGGCACAAGGGCTGGGATGCCATTGATACAAAACTCGATTCTGTTTTTGACTTTTCAGTCTGGAACGTCTCCCTTGCGGTATTCACGAATAAATTGCCAGTGCGCGTTCTTCGTGACCAGTTGAAGTATGACGCTTTGTATCCCGACCCCGCCAAAATAACGACTCTGCTCAACAACCACGACACGCCGCGTTTTGTCTCGCTCGATGGCGGGACACTGGAAGGCGCGATGCTGCACCTTGCATTCACATTGAGTGTGCGCGGAATCCCGCAGCTCTACTACGGCGAGGAGATCGGCATGGAAGGTGGAGAGGATCCGGACAATCGACGCGATTTCCCCGGGGGCTTTCCGGGCGATCCGCGTAGTGCTTTCACTGCCTCAGGGCGCACTGAGAAAGAGCGCGAGATGTTTGAATGGACGCGTGCCTGGATACGTCTGCGCGCAGAGCATTCAGCAATCAGAAACGGACTCCTTGTAGATCTCTTTTATGACGCCGACTCCTACGCCTTCGCGCGCCAGGATAGGAGCGAAACAGTGATCGTTGCGTTCAACCGTGGGGCGCAGGAGAAGAAGATCATAGTGCCCGTGGGCGCCATTAGTGTGCGAGATGGCTCTGAGCTGGTGCCTCTACTGGGAGCATCCGGGGGTAGTCGGGTCGCGAACGGGAATGCAACCTTGCTCTTGCCCTCAAGATCGGCAGTGGCTTTTGGAATTCGCTAAACGCGGATTGACTAGATGAACTTTCCCAGATCAAGCGGCAGCTTGCTTCATCCGACCTCCTTAGCTGGACCATTTGGCATCGGCGATCTTGGTCCGGAGGCTTTTGCATTCGCCGATTTCCTGAAAAAAAGTGGCATGAGTCTTTGGCAAGTCTTGCCACTTGGACCAACCGGCTATGGAGACTCGCCTTACGCCTGTTATTCGGCTTTTGCTGGCAACACGTTGCTAATCAGCCCTGAACTACTCGTCGATGAAGGACTACTCGTGCGAGAGGATATTGCGGATCTGCCTGTTCTTCCGGAAGAGCGCGTGGAGTTTGACGCCGTTCACAAGTTTAAGGCCGCGCTCTTGCTGAAAGCGTTTGCACATTTCAAACGAAGCGATGACCCAAAGCGCTATGCTACTTTCAAAGATTTCTGTCAACAGCAAGCCGCGTGGCTGGACGACTATTCGCTTTTTCAGGCGCTGAAGGATGCTCACGGCGGTGTAGCCTGGAATGAATGGGAACCGGAGTTTGTGCGTCGTCAGCCTTCTGCTCTCGCTCGCGCGAGAGAAGACTTGCGTGAGCAGATTGAAGCGCAGAAGTTTTATCAGTTTCTCTTCTTTCGACAGTGGTTTGCTCTCAAGGAGTACTGCAATCAGCGCGGAATAAAGCTAGTTGGCGACCTGCCGATCTTCGTGGCGCAGGACTCCGCCGACGTTTGGACCAATCCCGAGCAGTTCAAGTTAGACGAAGATGGCACTCCGCTTGTTGTGGCCGGCGTCCCTCCAGATTACTTCAGTGCTACAGGCCAGCTTTGGGGCAATCCCTTGTACAACTGGGATCGGATGCTTCAAGACGGGTTCAAATGGTGGATTAACCGGGTCGAAGCAACGCTCAATGTTGTCGACATAGTCCGAGTGGATCACTTTCGCGGGTTTGCGGCGTGCTGGGAAATTCCGGGAGGCGACAAGACCGCTGAACGAGGACGCTGGGTTGAGGCGCCCGGCATGGAACTATTCACCGCTATCCGGTCGGCGCTGGGTGAATTGCCGATTATCGCCGAAGACCTCGGCGTGATCACTCCTGACGTTGTTGCACTGCGTGACCAGTTTGGTTTTCCCGGCATGCGCATACTGCAATTCGGCTTCGGCGGCGATCCGAAGAACATAGACCTTCCGCATAATTACGTGCCGAATGTTGTTGCCTACACAGGTACTCACGACAACGATACTACCGTGGGCTGGTTCCGCAGCGTTGCGGGAGAGGGCTCGACACGAACAGCAAAGCAGATCGAGCGCGAACGAACGTTTTGTCTGAACTACTTGAACAGCACTGGCAAAGAGATTCACTGGGATTTCATTCGTACCGTACTCGCGTCAGTCGCCAATACGGCTGTCGTTCCTTTGCAGGACGTACTCGGCCTTGGGACAGAAGCGCGCATGAACCTTCCCAACAGCACAGAAGGGAATTGGTCGTGGCGAGTCAAACCAAAAGCGCTGACTGATGATCTCGCGAAGCGTCTCAGCGAACTGACGGAGCTGTATGGAAGGGCGGTAATTGCCGCGACTAAGCCCGAGGAATTGGGTAGTGAGTGAGTTTATAGTTTTCAGTTAGCCTGAGAAGCAGGCGTAAACATAAAGCTCAGGGTGGAGCGAGTGAAACGAGCGATTGTACCTTTCGAGGTGCAGTAATTTGCAGGTAAGGAAGGTGGGCTTGCCCCCACCTCAACTTGAACGGCATTCAACATTAAAGCAACCATTCGAGTTTGAACATTTCCGGTAATCCTAAAGTTGCGCCAACTTGAGGCGGGGGCAAGCCCACCTTCCTTACCTGCAAATTGGCTTAGATTGAAAGGTTCAGGCGGTTTAGCAGTCGAGCACATGCGCCTTCTACTAACAAAAGGTCTCAAAATCCTTTTCTTCATCGCCTTTGTCGCGACCGGTTCTTGCCTTGCCCAGACTAAGCCGATCGTTTCCAAGGTTGAGCCACCCAGTTGGTGGACGAAAAGTACGGTCAACCCCGTGCGGCTTTTGATCAGCGGCAAGAACCTGAGAGGCGCTCAGGTCCAGGCAGTCGGCCGCGGACTGAGAGTAGTTGGCTCTGCCAAGGTGAACGAACGCGGCAGCCACCTCTTCGTTGATGTGGCGATTGCTGCGAACGCCATTCCTGGCGAACGGGATTTCAGAATCACAACGCCAAACGGTATGGCCCACGCGCGATTTGAAATACTCAAACCGCTGAATCGATCTGGCCGCTTTCAGGGTTTCTCGTCAGAAGACATCATGTACCTGATCATGATCGACCGGTTCAGCGACGGCGATAATTCGAACAATGATCCCCCACAGTCGAAGGGACTCTACGATCGAGAAAACAGATTCTATTATCACGGTGGCGATCTTCAAGGTGTTATTGACCGGCTCCAATACCTGAAGGAGTTGGGTATCACGGCCATTTGGCTCACGCCCTGGTATGACAACTACGATCGCCTGAATGAGATTGAATTGAAGGAAGGAAAACCCTGCACAGGCTTTCACGGTTACAACCCACAGGATTTTTACTCCGTCGATGAACACTTCGGGACGCTGGGGAAACTACAGGAACTGGTCGATAGAGCTCACAAACTGGGAATGAAGATCATTCAGGACGAAGTGGTCAATCACACCGGTCCCTATCACCCATGGGTTGATGATCCACCGACGCCAACCTGGTTCAACGGCACGCGTGAACGCCACCTGAAGAATGTCTTTCAGACGTGGGAGCTCCATGACCCTCGTCCGGTTGAGAGTCTAAAGCGAGAGACTATGGAAGGCTGGTTTCTCGACTTTCTTCCCGATCTGAATCAAAGCGACCCGGAGGTTTCACGCTACCTAATTCAAAACACACTGTGGTGGATTGGCGTTACCGGTACGGACGGGATTCGCATGGACACGTGGCAGTATGTGCCGAACAGCTTCTGGCGCGATTGGAACGCGGCGCTCAAACGCGAGTATCCAGGTTTCCGAGTAGTGGGGGAGGTTAAAGACGGAGACGTCGTTCATACCTCATTCTTTCAGGGCGGGAAGGTGCGTTTCGACGGCGTTGATTCCGGCTTGGATTCTCTCCTTGATTTTCCGCTTTTCTATCCCATTCGACATGCCTTCGCGGAAGGTAAGAAACTGGACGAGGTGCCGAAAGCTCTCGCGAAGGATTACCTGTATACAAATCCCGACATACTGGTGACGTTGCTTGGCGGTCACGACGACGGACGCTTCATGAGCGAAAAGGGCGCAACCATCGCCGGCCTCAAGCTGGCGAATGCGTTTGTGTTGACCACGCGCGGCGTGCCGCAACTCTACTACGGCGACGAGCTAGCGATGGCCGGCCCCGATGAACCGACAGCCCGCGCAGATTTTCCCGGCGGCTTTCCCGGCGACAAGCGCAATGCTTTCTTAAGCACAGGCCGCACACGAAGGGAGCAAGAGCTGTTTGAGTACATTCAAAGGGTCGCGCGTTTGCGTAACGAACTTGAACCCTTGCGACGCGGATCGCTCGTCAATCTCTACGTCTCTGACCAGCAGTATGCATATGCCCGCCGGACCAGAACCGGCTCAGTCGTAAACGTAATCAACAACGAAGCAGCGATTGCGCAGATTGAATTTGATATTTCACCGCTTGGTCTCGCGGATGGAGTTGTATTCACTGACCGCCTGGGAATCAGCAAAGAAGCCCGAATTGCCAATGGCAAGCTGAAGGTTACTTTGCCCGAACGCTCAGCGGCCATCTTTGTGCGGAGATGAAGACTCGAGCTTTATCGGATCAGGTAGCAATCGTTACGGGCGGCGGCACCGGAATCGGTCGCGCGTTTGCTGAGGCGCTGTCCTCTGCCGGAACCAAAGTCGTCATAGCTGCGCGGCGAAAAGAAGTCTTGCGCCGCACCGCCGGCGAGATAAATGCAAGGCTCGGTAGCGAACGCGTATTTCCTTGCGAGTTTGACATCCGCGACCAGGCGCAAATTGACTCGCTGGTGAGTGATGTGTTCGAGCGCTGGCAAACTATTGATCTGCTAGTTAATAACTCTGGGCTGGCAGTGCCTGAGACAGTAGATGCGATTACTGAAACCGGCTGGGACGAGGTGCTCGAGACAAATCTGCGCGGTGTTATGCAACTGGTGCGTGCCGTTCTGCCACATATGACGAAGAACGACTTTGGCGACATCGTGAACGTCTCATCACAAGCCGGCAAACACGGTTACGCGGACGTGCCTTCGTATTGCGCTTCAAAGTTTGGTTTGCTTGGTTACGCCGAGGCGTTGCGCGACCACGTGCGCAAATTGGGCGCAAACATTCGCGTCTTCAATTTCTGTCCGGGGCTCGTTGACGTAGAAAACACGCAACCCGGGCAAGAGCCGCGCGAAGGTTTCATTCATGTTGTGAACATGGCCCGAACTCTAATGTACGTGTTGTCGCTTGACCGAAATGTTGTGGTGGAAGATGTCAGCCTGTACGGCAGGTAGCGAGTGCTGGCTTTTTTTGGAGTGCGGTGGCAAGCGAAGCGCGACACCGCTATAGATTTTAACTGCGACGAGGGTTGCGTTGGTGTGAGAGCCACTCAAGCAATCCAAAGCGGTGTCGCGCTTCGCTTGCCACCGCACTCCAAAGTGAGGGGACGGAGGACTACAAATGCAAAAACCACGCTTGAGCTTCTGGCAAATCTGGAACATGAGCTTCGGGTTTATGGGCATCCAATTCGGCTGGGGCCTCCAACTAGCTAACATGAGTGGGATCTACACTTATCTTGGCGCAAGTCCCGACGACGTACCGCTGCTCTGGCTGGCTGGCCCAATGACTGGACTGCTTGTTCAGCCGATCGTTGGATCCATGAGCGACCGGACGTGGAACAGGCTCGGACGTCGCCGGCCCTACTTTCTCACCGGAGCGATCCTCGCCAGCGTCGCGCTTTTCTTTATGCCTGATTCCTCGGCACTGTGGATGGCTGCTGGCCTGCTTTGGATTCTCGACGCGAGTATCAACGTCAGCATGGAACCTTTCCGCGCCTTCGTCGCCGACAAGTTGAACGTTGACCAGCGCACTGCCGGTTTCGTTATGCAGAGCTTCTTCATCGGTGTTGGAGCAACCCTGGCAAACGCGCTGCCCTGGCTGTTTCGCCAGTATGGCATTTCGGGTACTACTCCCAGTGGCATTCCTCTGACCGTGCAGTACTCATTCAAGATAGGCGCAGTCGTGTTTCTGCTCTCAGTGCTTTGGACGGTGCTAACGACGAAGGAATACCCGCCGGAGAATATCGAGGAGTTTGAACGCAAGCGGAGGGAAACGTACGGCAGCGCTACTGGTCTGGCAAAAGTATTAAGGGTCATTGCAGAACTGCTGCGTGAGGTTTCCAGCGCCTTCCGTGATATGCCGAAGACGATGAAACAGTTGGCGGTCGTTCAATTCTTCACCTGGCTGGGACTCTTCTGCATGTGGATGTTCTTCGGGTTGACGACCTCTTACCATGTTTTTCGGGCGAATAATAGCAGCGATCCGCGCTTCGCGCTGGGCCAAGAGTGGGGTGGAAACTCCTTTGCTGTCTACTCTATCGTGTGCTTTGCTATCGCTTTCTTGTTGCCTAAGCTTGCACGTGCGACGAGCCGTAAGACCGTGCACTCCATCTCGCTGATCTGCGGTGGTCTGGGCCTCGCCTCCGTCTACTTCATCCACGACAAATGGACGCTGCTTTTGACGATGGTGGGCGTCGGCATTGCCTGGGCTTCGATTCTCTCAATGCCTTACGCCATTCTTTCAACTGCCATTCCTGCGGCGCGCATGGGCGTTTACATGGGCATATTCAACTTCTTCATTGTGATTCCCGAAATCATCGCTTCGATCTTCTTTGGGCGCATCATCCGCGCATTCTTCGGTGAGAACAGCAGGATCGCTCCCCTCTACATGGTGATAGCAGGCGGCGTGTTTATGCTGATTGCCGCAGTGCTTGTGAGTCTCGTCCGCGATGTGGGCGATGAAAATGTTCCGGAAGAAGCGGTCATTGAGGCCGATAAGCAAGAGCTGTTTGGGATTCCAGAGTCAGCGCAGCCAGTGCCGAGCACTGGCATGATTGATGAGAAATGATCCGAAGAGCTTTAAGTCTCCTTGTCCGCCCTATTGGACCTTAGTGCCTGTGCTAAAAGGAAATCTCTATGCTATTGGTTAAGCGACTAACTCGCTCGTTTCAAATTATTTTCCTTGGCATCGCCCTTCTCGTCGCTTCGAATTCTTGCCGCAGCACAGCCCAACAAACGGCGCGCGATGTTTCGAAGGAATCTGCCCGCCAGACGCGCGATTGGGTGCGCGATGGCGTCATTTACGAGATCTATCCGCGAGCGTTTTCACCGCAGGGAAATTTTAACGGCATCACCGCGCGTCTTGATGACCTGAAAGATCTCGGCGTGACCATTCTTTGGTTGATGCCTATCCATCCGATAGGTCAGGAAAAGAAGAAGGGAACCATCGGCAGCCCCTACGCAGTCCGCGATTACTACGGCATCAATCCAGACTACGGCACAAGGGAAGATCTTCGGCGCCTGGTGAGTGAAGCGCACCGGCGCGGTTTGAAGGTGATTATCGACATCGTCGCCAACCATACGTCCTGGGACAGTGTGTTGATGAAGAATCCCGACTTCTACAAGCGCGACGCGCGCGGCAATATTACCTACCCTTACGACTGGTTTGACATTGCCGCTCTCAATTACAACAACCAGCAATTGCGCCGTTACATGACCGACATGCTCAAGTACTGGATTCGGGAATTTGATCTTGACGGTTTTCGCTGTGACGTAGCCGGCGAGGTGCCGACGGATTTCTGGGAAAATGCCAGGGCCGAACTGGAAGCGATCAAACCCGATATTGTGATGTTGGCAGAAGCACACAAAGCGGAACTGCTCGTCAAAGCATTCGATCTGGATTACTCCTGGCCTTTGCACAGCGCACTCACGGATGCATTGCAAGGAAGGAAAGGAGCCTCTGAAATACGCGTTGCCTGGGAGAACGAAACCAGAGAGTGGCCAAAGAATTCGGTGCACATGCGTTTTTCCGACAATCACGATGAGCGCCGTGCGATTGCGCGTTTTGGCGAACGAGGAGCGCTCGCGGCGTCTGCGTTAGTGTTCACACTCGACGGAGTGCCGCTCGTCTATAACGGCATGGAAGTCGGAGACACGACGGAATCGGGTGCTCCGGCATTGTTTGAGAAACTTCCGATCTTTTGGCCCATTGCTGAACGGCGACCTGAGTTTCCCCGGTTCTACAAAAAGATGATGGCGTTGCGGCGATCGAGCAATGCGCTCAGACGAGGTTCGCTGGAGTGGCTACCCAATTCCGAAGAGAATCGAGTTGTGACCTATCTGCGCCGGACACCGGATGAGGAGGTTCTGGTCGCCATTAACCTTTCGAATCGTCCGTTTTTTGGCTCGGTGGAAGTTGCCACTGGAGCGGGCTTTGCCGATGTTACTCCGGACGTAGGTGCGCCATTGCCGCCAGACGCTCCAGCTCCGGAGCAGTCTGTGAAAAAGCGAACCGTCGGTCTGCCTGCGTTGGCTCTTGATTCGTTTGGTTACAGAATCTTTCGCCGGAGGGGCAGCGCGAGATAGTCAAGATCGCAAACATCTCGCCGCTACGCGGCTTTCACCGGAAAGATCCTCGCAAGTTCAACTAATAGATGCGCCGACTTCTTATTATTGTCATCACGATAAGCTGCTCCTGCTCTGCTTTGTTTGCTGAGGCAACCAACATCTCTCCGGGTGGCCTCGGGAATGATGCCCACTGGCCGAGTGCAGCAAAGAACGGATTCGGTACGTCGAACAGCCTATCTTCGAAAGTTTGGTTCACGCTTCAAGGCGGTGTGATGACCGAAGTCTTTTATCCGCGACTGGATGTACCTAATACTCAGACTCTCCAGTTTGTTGTTGTGAGCGAAGGAGGTGTGGAAACGGAAAGCGACGACATGACGCACCGCATTGAGATTCCAGACCCACGTTCCCTGACATTTCGCCAAGTCAATACTGCGAAAAACGGCGTCTATGCGATTGCCAAGACGTACACCACCGATCCGCAAAAGCCCACGGTTCTTATCGACGTAAAGTTTACAGGCGCCAACGACACACCTTACAGCCTTTACGTTTACTACGACCCATCGCTCAACAACAGTGGGAGGCACGATACTGCCTGGACCGAGGGTCAGGCGCTGGTCGCTGTGGATGGGGATGTCGCCTCGGCGATGATCTCGAGCGTCGGCTTTGCTGAGAAGACTAACGGCCATTTGGGAACAACAGATGGGTTGCTACAGTTACGAAAGAAGGGTCGCATTACAGAGTCTTACGAGCGCGCAGAAGATGGAAACGTTGTACAGGTGGCCCGAATACCTAATCGACGGGCTTTCACTCTGGCCCTTGGCTTTGGCAAGAACTCCGGCGAGGCTCTAAGAAACGCAGAGACTTCACTGGCTAAAGGCTTCGCGCGCACGCGCCGAGACTACGAAGCCGGCTGGCATGGCTTCCACCAATCGATCGCCAACCTGGCGCCCGTCGACGCGAAATACGATCGCCAGCTTCGAATGTCGGCCATGGTCTTGAAGGGACTTGAAGACAAGACCTTTCGCGGCGCAATGATCGCTTCGCCATCGGTCCCGTGGGGTGGTGGGCCAAATGCGAATGAGCCGACAATTAGTGGCTATCACGCCGTCTGGTCACGCGACCTCTATCAAGTCGCCACGGCGTTCGAGGCGGTCGGCGACAAAGCGACCGCGCGACGGGCGCTCGACTATCTTTTTCGAGTGCAGCAAAAGTCCGATGGTAGTTTTCCACAGAACTCCTGGGTTGATGGTCGACCAATCGGCGACGGACTACAAATGGATCAGGTCGCATTCCCGCTGCTGCTTGCCTACCAACTGCGGCGCACAGACAGAAAGACCTGGCTGAAGCACATTAAACCAGCCGCCGATTTTATCGTTCGTAAGGGCCCTTATACCGAGCAGGACCGCTGGGAAGAGAAACCGGGACTATCGCCTGCTACGCTTGCTGCCCAGATTGCCGGTTTAGTCTGTGCTTCACGAATTGCTATTCTGAATCGAGACAAAGCCGCGGCCGATACTTATCTCAACCGGGCCGATGATTGGGTGCGAGACGTTGAACGTTGGACTGCCACATCAACAGGGCCACAGGGGAAGGGAAGCTACTATCTACGCATTACTGAGAATACAGACCCGAATGACGGCGCGACCATCGAGATCAATAGCGGTGGAGGCACTTTCGATGAACGTGAGATCGTTGATGCAGGTTTTCTAGAGCTGGTTCGGCTCGGCATAAAAGATGCTAACGACCCACTAATCGTTAAATCTCTTGCGATCGTTGACAAGCTAATTAAGGTAAACACTCCGAACGGTTCGGCCTGGTACCGCTATAATCATGACGCTTACGGTGAACTGCCCGACGGATCTGCCTACGATGGTCGCACGGGGGTTGGTCGTCTCTGGGTGTTGCTTACCGGCGAGAGAGGGGAGTATGACCTCGCTCGCGGAGACACGGTTGAAGCGCTCAAGCGGTTGGATGCGATGATGGCTTTCGCAAATGATGGCCTGATGTTGCCGGAGCAGGTTTGGGATCAAGAGAAGAGGCCGAGTCCCGAATTGGTTTTTGGTGAGGGAACAGGTTCCGCGACTCCGCTTGCCTGGTCCATGGCTCAGTTCGTTCGCCTCGCAATCAACATTCAAAGCAGACATAATACCGAAACTCCTAAGATAGTGGCCGCGCGGTACAGGAAACGGCCCGGAAAGCGATAATGGTAGGCGCAAAAGCTAAGACAAGCAGTACTAAGGGTGATCTCGCATTTGTGGCCGACCTTGGTGGCACACACTTGCGTGCGGCGACGGTGGATCAGCACGGAAAAATTCACCACCGGTTAAAACAGGTTACGCCGCAGGCAGAAAAGCCAGATCAGATAGTGCGTGCTCTCATTGAAGCAGCACGCGAGTGCGAGCACCAGAGTCAGAAGACAGGCAACACCATTCGCGCGGTCTCATTAGTTGTTCCGGGAACTGTTAACGTCGAGGAAGGCGTAGTTGTTAAGGCACCAAACGTTCCTTGTCTGGACGGCTTTCGACTCGCGGCGGCCCTCGAGAGCGAGCTCGAGTGGCCGGCGATTCTGGAGAATGATGCCAACGCCGCCGCGGTAGGCGAAATGTGGCAAGGAGCTGGACGAGGTTCACGCACGATTATCTGCATAACCTTGGGCACCGGTGTCGGCGGGGGAATTATTCAGGAAGGAAAACTCTGGCGCGGCGTTGACGGCTCAGCAGCGGAAATCGGACACATCGGCGTCGATCCTTTTGCTGGTGTTCCGTGCGCTTGCGGCAGTCGAGGCTGCCTGGAAGTTTACGCTTCGGCGACAGCAATCGTGCGCATGACACGCGAAGCGCGGCCTCGTTACCCAAACTCGATACTTCACACCAGCGAAGACCTGACTTCTGAGAAGGTTTATCAGGCGGGTCTTGAAGGTGAGGAACTGGCACTCGAGGTTTTCAGACGAATGGGCGTTTATTTGGGGGTTGGCGTAGCCAGTCTTATAAATCTACTCAATCCGGAATTGATCGTTATCGGCGGCGGCTTAGCCAATGGCTGGGATCTCTTTGAAAAACATATGAAGCAGCAAATCGAGGAGCGTGCCTTTCCGATGCCAGCAAGGCGCGTCAAAATTGTGCGTGCAGAATGTGGTGACGATGCGGGTCTACTTGGCGCAGCGCGCCTGGCCTTCACGAGCATACTCGAGTGATCCAGCTGGTCCAACGATGTAGGGGCATCCCTCAATGGCCCCTACAGGCATCTGAAATGGCAAAGCACTTACTCGTAATTTGTTTCCTTCTAAGCTTCGCTCTGGCGGCGGCAGCCCAGGACATCACTACCTTCGAAAAAATCGGATCGGTCGACGGTTTCACAAAATCAGACAAGGCAGTCTTCATCAGCTGCCGGGACAGCTCCCAGGTTCAGGTCACACCATTAGCTCCAGATCTGATTCGCATCAGGGCGTCTTTCGGAAAGGCGATTCCCCCGAAGGACCATTCATGGGCAATCGCCAAAGTGACCTGGGACATACCGCGTTGGAGCGTTTCAGAAACACCCGACGCGCTGATCGTCAAAACTGACGAGGTCGAGGTTAGGATCCGCCGCTCGCCTCTGCTCATAGAATTTCGCGACGCAAAAACTGGCGCTCTCATCAACACTGACGAGCAACCGATGGCCTACGATGTGAAGGGCGTCATGACTGAGCGAATGTTCGATCCCAAAGCTGGAACTTTCATCGCAGCCGCGAAGAAATTTGGCTTTGACGAACACTTCTACGGGTTAGGCGAGAAAGCCGCCAGGCTCGATAAGCGCCGGAGTTCGTTTGTGAACTGGAATTCCGACACGCCCGGTTACACGGAAGGGACCGATCCGATCTATCAGACCGTGCCGTTTTACCTGGGCCTTGAGAACGGCAATGCCTACGGAATCTTTTTCGACAATAGCTATCGCAGCTACTTTGATTTTGGAAAATCGTCGCAACAGCGCATGTGGTTTGGCGCTGAAGGCGGTGAAATGGACTACTATTTCTTTTA
>JBOGOU010000445.1:0-24717 GCA_050748205.1 Pyrinomonadaceae bacterium
GCCTTGAAGGCCGCGAGACTGATACGTCCGCCTTTAGGGTCGAGGACTCCAAGCGCTGAATAATCGGCGCCCACCAGAGCGATGGCCCGTTCCAGAACGAGCGACGAAACCTCTCGAAAATCGGAACGAGCGTTGAGAGCATTAGCGATCTCGAGCAGCGCGCGTTTCGTTTCGGCTTCGCGCTCTTTGTCGGAATAGAGTCTGGTGTACTGGTACCCGACCGCTATTTGCCTGGCGATCGATTCCAGGAAAGAAACCTCGTCGTCAAGCCAGGACCGCGGCGTCCGTGTAGTGTGCATTCCCACAAGGCCGAGCACGTCGTCGCCGAGTACAACGGGCACAACCAGCAACGAACGAGTTCGCAAGCTTGCTGCCAGAAAGCGGACCTTCTGATCGAGACCGGGCGCGGAAGTGTCGTCCAGGCGTATCGGTTTAGTTATGTCAACGTGCTCCGAGAGTTTTTTGAGATCGAGCGGAATGACAGTTCCCAGGCTGGAAGGCACGTCGTTTGACGCTCGCCATTCGTGGCTGATCCGCAGCTCACTCTCCGACGTTAGTTGAATAACATCACAGCGATCCACGTTCATCATGCGCCCCAGCTCGGAGACAATGACGTTAAGAAATCTGTCCAGATTGATCGTGGTGGGAAGAGTCAGCTCAAGCCGATTGATGATCGACTCGCGCGCCTCATGCATTTTTATCTTGCGCTCGAGCGAGAGGGATTGTGCAGTGTCTGACATCGTTGATATCGAACAGAAGTCGGTCAGAACCAAGAGTAATCACCTGATCTGGAAATCCGAGGGACGACTCCTAAGCGCGGATCATAACGAACGGGAGACGAAGTTGCAAAGTAGACTGCCGCGAGGCCATATCCTCTATAAAAGTGAGCGGAGAGTAATCATTTTCCATTTATCATTTATCACTTGCCATTTGCCATTACTGCATCATTGGAGGTCTTCCTACCGTTGGGGCTGCCGCCCCGAAACGCTACTGCCCCTATCATTGCAAGGCTGTGGGCTGGCCCGTATAATTTGTTGGGCGCTTTAGCGGCCCGACGGAGTCAAAGATCTTATGCCGATATATGAATTCGAGTGTCGCAAGTGTGGGGCACACCTGGAAGTCTTTCAAAAAATGAGCGACAAACCGCCTGCCAAGTGTCGCAAGTGTGGCGGGCGTTTGGAAAAGCAGTTGTCAGCCCCCGCGATCCGATTCAAGGGCTCGGGATGGTATGTTACCGACTATGCCAGCAACGGCAAGAAGGCTGCCGAGAAAGCGGAATCTGACGCAAGCTCAGCGAGCGATAAGAAGCCAGACAAGAAATCAAAAGACAGCTCCCCGGCGAAAAAAACTTCCAACAAAGCTTCATCAACTAAAGTCCCCAGTGGTGATTGAAGCGTCATTCGCATTGTGAACTGATGTACCAGTCACTTCGTGACGGAACCACCAAAGCCCCGCGAAGAAACGGTCGCAGGCTCCTCCTGGGACCCTCAAATTTCGCGACCGTCCTTCTCGTGCTGCCCGGTCTTTGTGGCCTACTCTTCGCTCAGGCCGGCCGCCGGCCGCAGAGCTCGGGCCAGGGCGGCGTGCTCGTCAGCATTGTCGCAAGGCGCGACGATCAGCCACAAATCGGAATAACCGGCAAGCAGCTCGCTGTCTACGATAACGGTGTCGAACAGACCATCAGGAATTTCTCTCCCGATCCTTCGCCCGCGCGGATGGTTCTATTGGTTGATAACTCGCTTACTCTCCGTGCCGACGTGGAGAAACTCGAAAGAGCTACGCGCGAATTTGCGTACGAGATCTATGAAGGTGATCAACTCCTAATCGTTGGGTACGATGAAGAGGCTGAGATCGTTGCCGATTGGACCGATAATGCCAAATCGATCGAGGCATCGCTGAAGGGCTTTAGAAAGAAGGGCCAACCTCATCTCTTCGATGCGCTGAGCGCGGTCATCGACCAGGCTCTGCGCCCCCTCTCCGGTCAGAAGCGTGTAATCGTGGTAATCAGCGACGGCCTGGATCGTGGCAGCAAAACCAGTTTCGAGAAAATCCTGCCCGAGCTACAGGCGAATGATATTATGGTCTATACCGTTCAGATTCCGGATCGAACGCGCGGCGCTATTCGCCGCGATGTACCAAAGCCAAAGCAGGTCATCGACAAATTGGTGGAAGGAACTGGCGGGCTGATCTTCCCTATAGATGAGCCCCGTGAAGCCGCGAAGGGGATCTGTGATGAACTCAGGAAAAACCGCTATGTGATCTCTTATGTGCCTTCAAGTGCACCTTTCGGAGAGTCGCGACGGTTGTTGGTTGTTGGTGACCAGGGAATCACGGTGCGATCGAAATCGATGCAGCAGCCTAATTAAGTCCAAAGTCCGAAGTCCAAAGTCCAAAGTCAAAAGAGTGGATTCATCCTTTCCTCCGCGAATAGATATAAAACAGTACCACGATGATGATCAGCACCAGACTCTCCATGAAGACGAAGAAGCGCGGAACGAAGGTGCCGTCCTCGTCGAGAGAATCCTGGTAAGCCACTAGCGTTCCAAGAACCAAGCCAGCGGCCAGCCAGATAAACTGACGCTTAGCGTCCCAGGCCATCTCGCACCTTCAACCAAGGTAGACTGACTAGTTTCACGCATTCCTGCCGTCGTTGGATTCGGGCAGTTCCAAAATATTCCGTAGCGAACTTTGGGTGGCGTAACTTCGTAAGACCCGCAAGCCACCGCGCAGTAATGACGGAGACGCTCTTATCTTTTGCCCAAAATGCAGCCAAAAACAGAGCTCTGAAGAGATGCGTTTCTGCTCTCGCTGCGGCTTCCAGCTGACCGGCATCGCGATACTGCTGGAGAACGAAGGTAGTCTTCCACAGCTCCAGAGCGAGCCCGAGCAAACTTCGAAACGCCGAACCACAATGATCCGCGAAAGCGTCTATCTAACCCTCGCGGTTTGGGCGTTAGCTCTCGTGGCGACCGCAATGTGGGACTTTGGTGGTCCCTTTGAAACCATTGCCAAGGTTGCGTCGCTAATATTTTTTGTTTTGGGTCTGGTCGGGCTTTTGCGATTCACCTACGCGTTTGTCTTCGTCAAAGACGACCCCTTGCCGTCACGCAAGTTTGTTTTGCCGGAACCGAATCGGGCGGCTCTGCCTCCACAGCAAAGTATGCCGATAAGCGACTTCCCCAGGCGTAGCCAAACGAAAGAGATATCGCCGCAACCGAGCGTTACGGAAAATACAACGCGACTCCTTAGTGATCAACCGAACAATCCCGTGGATTGAGGCGAGGGGCGCCCTCCTCAAAGCAACCCAGACAACCAGTGCATGATGTTCAAGGCAAGTTGGCGGTTATCGCTTCCAGGCACATTCATGCCCATGGGTTGCTTCTCAGCACCTGTCAATTGCGCTGAAAGCATGGCCGCCTCTCCCAGAACCACCACGCGTCCTTTGCCAAACTTGAACGCGAGACCCTGCGCCCGCCCCGCTGCTGAAACGGATGTTTGAGACTGCCGATCGGGTTTGTCTTTGGCGGTGTCTGACAGGAGGAGGAAGACGGCGCTCCCGTCTGGGCCCTTGAGCGATTGTCCCGTGAATGTAATGACCCGATTTATTTTCTCGCCGTTGGTACGTCCCTGTGTGATAGGGTGATCCAGCAGGCGTTTGTTCTCACGCGAGAAGAGGAGAATAGAGGGGGCAAAGTCTTCGAAATGATTCTCCGTGTCAAAGGTGAATCCCTTGCTCATCTCCACGCCAAAACGGTGCGCGAGATTCTCCGCAGCCGCGCCAAACGGCGCGTGGTCGGCAATCAGCAGTAACGCACCGCCGTTCTTTACCCAGTCTCGCACCGCATCACATTCTTGGTCCGTGAAAGCGGAACGCTCAGCCCCGTCCTCATCCATGTCCTCGGCTCCAATCGCGTTGGCAATCACGACAATCTTGAATGTAGCAAGTGAGGACTTTGAGAAAACTTTCCGACCAGGTACCACGTGGTAACCATCATTAACGATCAGATTTGCAAACGGCTGGTAACGCCCCGTTGTCGTATGAAAGTTGTTGTGGGCTTCGTCGAACAGCACCCGCGGGTAATTCTTCTTGAAAGCAGGATTTTCTACCCGCGTGTCAAATTCCGGATCGGCGAACTGCTGGGCGGCCGCAATTTGTGCCAGCAGTAGAGCGAAGATTGAGAACTTTAGTATTTGATTAAAGGTTTTCATTTTAGGAAGACTTCTTCACCTGCTTTTTCGTGAGTCAGCTTAAATCCGAGAGTGGAGCTTCTCGAGTCGCTCGGCGGCCAACAACAACGTTTCGTCCTTTTTGCAGAAACAGAATCTAACCTGTTGGGCGCCGCGTTCCGGAACGCTATAGAAGCTTGACCCCGGGACGCAGGCCACCCCGACTTCGCGTATCAGATGGCGCGTGAACTCAACGTCGTCCGGAAAGCCAAAGGCCGAGATGTCAGTCATGATGTAGTAAGCGCCGTCGGGACGGAATGTCTTAAATCCGGCCTTCTCCAGAACGGGCAAGAGTAAATCACGCCGCGCCTGATACTCTGCTTGCAAGCGATCGTAATAGTCAGGTGACAACGAGAGTGCATATGCTCCGGCGGTTTGAAGCGGCGCAGCGGCGCCCACGGTAAGAAAATCATGCACCTTGCGAATGCCGCTGGTTATGTCCGGAGGCGCGATACAGTAGCCGACGCGCCAGCCCGTAACCGAATACGTCTTGGACATTGAATTGACGATGACCGTGCGCTCGCGCATGCCATCTATCTGGGCCATGGAGATATGTTGGATTTCTGCTCCCGCTCGAGGGTAGATAATGTGCTCGTAGATTTCGTCGGTGAAGCAGAGCGCGTCAAACTCCTGGCAGAGCCCGGCAATGAATTCCATCTCCTGGCGCGTGAACACTTTGCCCGTTGGATTGTTGGGATTGCAAATGATGATGGCCTTCGTCCTGGAGTTAAAAGCGGCACGTAGCTCCTCCGCGTCAAAACTCCAGTCCGGTGGGCGCAGAGGCACGTGACGCGGGCGAGCGTCTGAAAGAATTGCATCTGGAGCGTAGTTTTCGTAGAACGGTTCGAAGACTACAACTTCCTCGCTCGGATCCACCGTCGCCATCATGGCCGCAATCATTCCTTCGGTTGAGCCGCACGTCACCGTCAGCTCTGTTTCCGGATCAACATCAAGTCCCAGGTACCATTTCGTCTTCCTGGCAATTGCTTCGCGAAAGTCGCGCGCGCCCCAGGTAATCGCATACTGATTGATGTCGTCCGCAATTGCCTGCATCGCGACCCGTTTGATGTCTTCCGGCGCAGGGAAGTCGGGGAAGCCCTGCGATAGATTAACGGCGCCATGCTTAAGAGCCTCGCGCGTCATCTCACGAATCACGGATTCTGTGAAGAGACTGGCCTTCTGCGAGACCCGCGAGTGATGGGAAGTTGCCGGTGTAGTCATGTGTGCAGTTTGCGAAGTCGAAGCCTGTAAACGGTGAGGAATGCTCTCACAGTTGTTTCATTGGTTCAAGAATCGCCAGAAAGCAAGGACACATTCATCTGCAAATTTCGCAGATTACGCAAGCGCGGCCTCCGGCGCAAATCAGGGAAATTCTAGCTCCGAAAACAAGAATACAGAATCTTGTTTTCGGAGCAAACCACCTGGTTGCGCCCGGAGGCCGCACTTGCGTAATCTGGGCATTAAGGGTGAAATTCACACGCAGCAGGGGATAATCTCCTGCCCTGCAGCGTCGCGTTTCAGCTGCTCGATGATTGAACGGAGGGCCGGAGCGAGGCTCCCGTTTGGCGCCAGCGCCAGATACTTCTCATAGGCCGCGATGGCTTCCTTGTATTTCTGAATCCTTTCATAAGCAGCGCCGAGCAATTGATAGATGACGGGCTCAGAGTCTGAAAGCTGCTCGATTGCTTTACGCAACTCAGCAATCGCCTCTTCATACTGCCCCTTTTCTTCCAACACACGCGCCAGACCGACGTGCGCCTCGGGCTGAAAGCCACGCGCTTCGCGAATGGCGCGGCGAAAAGATTTGATAGCTTCCTCGTCAAAGGCTGCCTCGCGATAAATCCGGCCTTCAACCGCGGAGGCTTCCGGGTAGATGGGACGCGCTTGCCGGGCTGCTTCAATCTCCGCGAGGGCGTTCTTGGATTCGTGCAGATCGAGAAGGACGCGCGCGAGGCCGACGCGGGCAGCGGGAAACACGGACCGCAGTTTTAATGCGCGGCGATAAGCCGCGACAGACTGTCGCCGAGCTTCATCATCCTTCGCCTCTTCACGCAGTGTTTCGGCCTCCTGAAATGCAAGCTCGGCTCCATCCGTGGTGGGAGAAAGTCTCACTGCAACGTTGCCACGAGCGCCCGGCGTTAGGGGCATCGTCGCCTCTTTGAAGCCCTTTGCGCGCACACGCAACGTGTGCCGGCCCGCGCCGATCCGTGTCACACCAAGTTTGCCCGAGGTGTCAGTCTTACCGCGACGAATATCGTCTATCCAGACAATGGCCTCAGGTTCTGTCGTTATTGTGAGAGAGATACCGGAGGGCGCGGTGGGCCGCGAGGACGTCTGCGCAACTGCCATGGTTGGCACCAGGAGGAATGAGAGAACAAAAGCGACGCAGACTAACATAAGCGCAGCTAAATGATTCTCAAGATGCACCCGAGACCACAGAGTGTGTGACAGACATCTCATACCACGAAAGTCCTTTGTCGAGGTCAACCAAACGACTCGCTCATTCCTCTTCTTCGTTGCCCAGAACTCTTCGTCGCCGCACGGTTGAATTCGGCTCGCCTGCCGGGGCAGCAGATCGGGTTGTTATCGCGCGCGCACCGACCTCCGGACGAAACTTCCCGTTCGCATCGTAAAGCCGCAGATACTGCAGCCGGTTGCGGACCACGCCTTGAATGTAGCCGCGCGTCTCTTTGAAAGGGACTGCCTCAGCCCATTCGTCAATCTCAGCGGGCAGGGACGTGCGCCACTGGGCCGCGCGCAATGGTCCGGCATTATAGGCGGCAGCAACGTACTCAATCCGGCCAAACTTATCGATCTGATCGCGCAGGTAAGCCGTGCCAAGTTGGATGTTCAGACGTGGCTCGAAAAGTGCTTCAGCGGTGATGGTGTGATCGACGCCATACTTTTGGGCCGTCAAACGGCCGGTAGGCACGAGCACCTGCATCAGTCCGTAAGCATTTGCCGACGATCGAGCGCGCGGGGCAAAAATTGTTTCCTGTCTGATCAGACCGGCCACCTGATAGGGGTCGAGATTGCGAGCGCGCGACTCCTGCACGATGATGTCCCAATAAGCGAGTGGATAGAACACGTCCCACTCTGCCCGGGTCATCTCCTCCGGCTTCATCTGCGAATAATCCGGAAAACTCTTCCTGAGTTCATTCAATGCGCGCACGTTGTCTTCTTGAGCCCGATAGACCTGAGCAATTGCCAAATTGACTCGCGGGCTGTTGGGAACAGCATCGGCTGCGTTTGCCAGTTCTTCGAGGGCCCACTCGTCGACACCGATGTTAGTTAATTCGTCGGCTTTAGTGATTCGCGTCTGTTCTGCCTGCCCGGCGGTTTCTTCGGCAACGGTAACGATCTGTAGATTGGCCGCTGCGCGGCTGATAAGTGAATCCGGCTCAAAGGTTTTCTGTTGAACCTTGCCGCCGCGGCCCATTGCATCGAGGCGCTGCTTTGCCAGATAGCCATACCAGTTAGCGTCATAACGGCCCTGCATGGCTTCATAGAGAGCGCGCGCTTCTGCAGGTTTTCCCGCCCGTTCAGAATCGCGCGCGGCCCAATATCCGGCGCGACCGCGATTGTCATTATTCTTATCAACGTAGAATGCCAGGTGCTCTGTTAGCAGCCGCGAAGACTCCGGATAGTTCTTTGCCTCGTGGGCCATCCAGGCAAGGTCGAACTGCGCTTGTGCCACCTCGGCCGACCCCGGAGCGGAAATCACCGCCGTGCGAAGAAAGTACGAGGCGTCGCCAGTGTTCTTTGCGTCTTCAGCAATCTGGCCAACGCTAACAAGTGCGCGGGTCGTCAAGGAGCTATCTGGAAAGTTACGACGCAGTTCTTCGACGCTCGATCGCGCCTGGTTCCATTGACGAGCACGCGCGTAAGTCTGAGCCAGGTAATAGAGCGCTTCGGCTCGCGCTTCTCCGGCCGACGACGGGACGCTGTTCAAAGCAGCCACTGCGTCGCTGGTTTTCCGGGCGTTCGCGGCGGCGATTCCCCGCCTTAGTTGATTCTGCGTAGTAGCCAGAGCTGGAAATTTCGCTAACGCATCTGTGTAAGCCTGGAGTGCTTCGCCATACCTGTTGGCGCCATAAAGCCTATCAGCTCGCGCGGTGGCCTCTTCAGCGTTCGACGGCGAAAGTGTGGCGTTCAGTTGGGGAATCGTCGTTGCGGCCTGAGCGCTTTCTGCCGATGCCGGAGCAAAGAAATAGATCCGGCGGTAAGCGGCCAGCGCCCGTGTAGTATCGGATGCTTGGGCATAGGCCCGGGCGACTCGCAGCAGCGCCTCTGCGTCGTCTTTCCCTGTCAAGTCGCGCAGCAGAACCGGCACGGCCGCGGCGGCGCCAGTTCTCATCATGAGATCCGCAGTGCGCAGCGTAGCCTCGCGCGCTCGAATTGACGATGGATAATCCTTAATCAGTCGCTCGTAGACAATGCGAGCCTCGGCGAGCCGGCCGGTTTGCTCGAGCGCATTCCCACGCATAAAGAGCGAGTAATCACCGAGCGAAGAGTGGTCGCGAACAAGATCGGTGTCCAGCAATGTGGCCGCTCCGGCGTAGTCGTTCGCACGGACTTTGACCCGCGCGCGAACCATTCTGGCCAACGCCGCGGCCTTAGTTCGAGGAAAATCCGCCTCTATTTTCGCCGCAATGTCGTCTGACGGTAGAACGCCGCCGCGCGTCATTGCGCGCAAATTCTCGAGAGTTCTTATTTCCGCGGGAGTTTGCTGTCGGGTTAGACAGCTTGCGGTCATGAAGAAAGGAAGCGAGGATCCTATAACAACACCGAGGCCGATCAAAATGAGGATGAGCCGGTGCTTTCCTAGTTTCTTAACCAACTGCTGAGCTCCTCCCATGGTTTCAGGTTTCAAGTTCAAGGTCAGGGGGAGGCGCCAACGGATCAAGCGGGATCGGAAAGTTAGTGCCGCTTCATGCCGAAACAGTTGCTCCTGGGTACGCATTCCCGAGCTTTGCGGCATCGCCTTCGGCAAGCGTGCCGACTATCTCATGATGGAAGTAATCGAATTTTTGCGCCACTTCCGGTTTCACGCGCTTGTCATACATTTCCCGAGAGCGATCAATATACTCGCGTAGACGCTCGTAGAGATCGTTTTGCTCGCGGCCGTCTGCGACCTTCTGCTCGTTGTAGAGTTTTATCTCGGAAACAAGTAAGCGAGCAAATCTCCGCGCATCGACGTGCAGGCGCCGCTCCTCATCACTATCTACCTGGACTGGCAATTCCACGTCCATCCCATAGCGCCGTCGCGGGGCAGCCGGTGCCGCTGGTTCGGCGACCTGGGCGGGAGGCGGTTCTAACACACTCTGATCAACTTCCGGTGGCGCCTCGAAAACGGAAGGCGCTTCCACGTGCTGAGACTCTACCGGCTGCACTTCCGCTTGCGGGAAAGCCTCCTCTACGGCAACTGGCGGAAGAGTCTCTTGATACTCACGCTGCGGTACGTAGGCCGGTTCGCTTTGCTGTTGTGGCGTGGGCGCAGCCTCGACTGCTGCGGGTGCTGTTTCAGCGCGCTTTGCGGCTGCGTGACCAGCGAGAAGCTCGACGGCCATTCCTGAAACTCGCGCCAGTGTTTCCAGAGCTTCCAGATTGATCGCTTCAGAATCCAGTCCCGCAGAGTCAGCATAAAGAACTGCCACCGTTCGGTTTCGCACGATTAACGGAACAGCAACTATTCTCTGAGGAGGTTCTTCACCGAGTTTGTTGAGGATGAGGTGATCTTCAGAATGGGAGTGTGGACCACCACTCCAGGTCGTTCGCGATCTGGTAACATCACCAATGATGCTGTCCGCGGAGACTGACAGAGATATGTGTTGAATGGCATTGTCTCCGACAGTTCCTTCAAAACCACGCGCGCGCCAGCCAATGGCCCGATCACCTTTGATCGCAAAGAAAGCAACCCGTGGCGCAAACGACGCAGAGCGGTTAACGAGAATCTTCAGCACGTCTGCCTGTGCGTTTTGCTCACCGATCTCCGACACCCCAGCTTTGACGATTGCCATGTCGCTGGAAGCCTTGGCCCGAGTAGACTCAGAGGCGGCGAGATCTACGCCTTCGTCATGCGCGGCTCGCAGGTGCTCCAAAATGGAAGCAGCCACTGACGCATCCAGTTGACCTTCGCCCTGGCTATCGAGTAGCCGTGATAGAGATTCATTGAGCTGGCTTTGGAGTTCAGAAATCTCCTGCCTAACTCCGCGCAAGCGCTCTTGGATATGACTCTCAATATCATTGCGCAAACTTTCTTCAAGATATCCGCTGACCACAGTTTCAGTTCCTCCGTTGTTCGGGACGTTTGGATGCACCCAGTGATCGGGTAAGGTTCTAACCTAAGGCTATGCTCTACACTTCAAGAGACTCGCAGAGCGGAAGGTCTCCTAAGTGATTATGTACGTTCAAGATTCAGCGAGTCAAGAAATGGTTTGGGTCGGTGGCGTCCTAATTCAGTACCGAAGGTTAGTTACTGGCGAGCTTGGGCAGCAGCCCGGCGGTAAATGAGGGCTCAAGTGAGCCGCCAAAGACTCCCAAAAGGGTAGGTCTGCTGCCCCCACACCGCGATTCATGGACTGCGCACATGCTTCTCATTGAGGACGACGCCCTTGGGTCGGGCTATTTGACTCCCTGCGGGTCGTAAGCTATAAGTCGCACGTCACGGCAGAAAGGACCAGTCAACTGGCCTCTAATGTCAGCTACGATTCTCATCGCCGACGATTACGAGGACAACCTTGAACTCCTGCGCCTGTTGCTGGCGGCCGCTGATTACAAGGTCAGCGAAGCAAGAAACGGGCAGGAGTGCCTGACTGCGGCCAGAACTCAGAAGCCAGACCTCATTATGATCGACCTCTCCATGCCGATATTGGATGGTTGGGCAGTATTTCAAGAGTTGAAGGCGGATGAGGTGACCGCGGCGATACCTTGCGTCGCGATTACCGCCTATGGTGATTCAGACCGGGAACGCGCTCTGAAAATCGGATTCAATGCCTACCTATCAAAACCGTTTCGCGGCGCTGAGATGTTGGCAACCGTTGCCAGCTTACTGTCGTCGTCAGCAGCGAAAGCCTACAGTGCCGAAGGCTCAAGTCAGCAGGAAGTCGCCAGCGAGCAATAGCTTCGTCGGTTTCTGCTTCGATCATAATTTATTTCGTGCTCTTGGCGTTCCTGGCGGCTTGGCGGTCATCTAGCCCGTAAACCGGCGACTGGAAGTCAGCACTTTCAGGTGGACCTGCCGAACCCCATAAGTCCCTCTATTCTTTCAGCTTGACTCGCCTCAAGGTCGGCCTCAAGGATCCCTCAAGAATTTCTCAAGCGGGTTCCTTTACGCTCCTACCGTTGAATTCACCCCACGCCGTTGGCGCGATCGTTCGGCGCGATTGCACCTTCGAAATCAGAATCGCCGGAGCGGAGCCCAGACAATGAGAACTGCCACGATTTCACCCAGGAAGTTGGTAGGACGTAGTCAGCTTTCGAAAGTTGCCATCATTGCAGTTGCCGCCACCTTTGTCTTATTCGCAATTTTTGCACCCATATCTCAGATCGAAGCCGCTAACCCGAGCGCAGGCACTCTGAATCCTAACGACACTGCGCCGCTTATCTGGGTGGGCACTGCCACTGGAGGTGGCGCATTCTCAACTGTTGTGACGCCGCATGTGAACAGATGATCTGGGGAGAGATGAGATCACAGGACATTTCGGAAACTGGTAGCCCGGAAGGTTATTAACACTCCGGGCATCAGTGAGTCGGTGTTTCAGAGAACCTTTGTGGAGGCGATGGGCTCCTCTCTTCAAGCGGATTCTTAAAGAAGCACTCGACTTGTTAGGAAGCCGTCGAACAAAGGGGGATTGTTCGACGGCTTTTTTATCAAGCGCAAATAGCGTGATTGGGGTTTGCCTCAAAAGTCATGAGCTACTGCCCAAATAAGTTAGTTAGAGTCGTTTACGGCTGGGCCGAGCCCGCACCTCACATCCGGCGGCCAAGCCGAAGCGTACATAATTGTCACTTTTGGGGCAAAACCTGCGACGCGCCCTCACTTATACGAGATCACCGCCGCCTGGATGGTTGGAGGCAGGGGATGGTGCTCGCTGCGTGTAAAGCCGGCATTGGCAGCCATTGTTTCCAATTCTGAAAAGGTGTAGGCATCGCCTGCGGGCGTGCTGCCCAGCATCATCACGCTGAATGCCGCAGCATCTGGCGGTGAAATGCGATCTTCATTTGGTACAAACTCCAGCGTTGCAACGCGGCCGCCATCGGCGAGAGCAGAGTTAATCTTGCGCAGCAGCTTCTCACAGGTCTCCGCATTGAAGTGATGAAGAAAATTGGTTAACAGCACCACGTCATAGCCGCTGCCAAAATCGACGTCAAACGCGCTTCCGGGAATAGTGCTGTAACGATCGGCAACGCGAGCGGCGCGCGCGTTTTCCTTCGCCACTTCAAGTACGTTGGGCCAATCGACGGCGACCACTTCGGTCTGCGGATTTTGCTTCGCAAAATCGATTCCATAGAGTCCATGACCCGCGGCAATATCGAGCACTTTTAGTTTGTGATCCGCGTTCGGGTCAACAAGCTTCGCCAGCAACTCTGCGGGCATAGCCATCAGCGGCGCCATTCCGCGCGCAAACTTGACCCAGACTGGGTGTTCGGGCGCTACTGTGCCACCTTCTGGCGACACGGTGCCGCCCCGGCGAACCGCCTCAGCAAAGTTCTTGAAATTGTCGACCAGCATGGGTGACAACATAAACTCGATCGCTCCGGCAAGATAAGCCGGTGACCGCTTGTCTAGAAAGGCAGCCGAATCATGAGTAAGGCGGTAGCTCTGTTTTTCCTTAGTTAAGAAGCCCATGATGCAAAGGAAGTCGCAGAGGATTCGGATGCCGCGCTGTGACGCGCCACAGCGTTCTGCTATCTCTTCACTTCTGGTCTTTCCTTCGCCGATGGCGGTGAAGACTTCCAACTCGATCGCCGCCTTCAACGCTTCAGTGCGCTGGTACGAGTTTACAGTTTGAAAGAAAAGTTGTGGTGACGGTTGTTGAGTGCCAGGACTGCTCATGCGTGTTCTCCATCCATTCGTTTTAGGTTAATAGCGTATCAAAGGAGCGTTTTTCCGGCAGCGAAGCGGCAGATCCCTGGCCATCGGTCCGTAGGCGATGGCTGTTACGAGTTCGTCCTGGACCTGGTACTCAATGCCGCGCCTTCGGTCATGATAGTAGGTTGCGCCTGATTCACCTGTATACCACTTGAACCTTTCAATGTTTTTGATTCTCAAGTTCTTAAGCGGAATTTCTTCAAACAAAGTAATGCTGATATTAACCACCGTATCTTTCGGAACTCTCCAGTTACCCCAGTCGGCCGGCAATCCCTGTTCACATGGTTCTCGCGCGTATCTCACCTGTATGCGTCCTTCTTTTTTCTGATAGAGCTCAACAACTCCGTCTGTCCCAATTACCGGCTTACCTAGCACTCTTCGGACGTGGGATCGTTTGGAACGCAGGGGAACAATGCCTCGCCAGGGTTTAGCCGCGACGGTACTGGCGATTCCCAGCAACAGAAAAGAGCACGCGAAAACAGCTGTGAACCTTTGTCTAACGCCAATCATCGATCAAGTATACGTCCCTGCGGTTGTAGCCCGGTGCCTGGTCCTGGTGCATTGCGATGCCTTGGAAATCCGTTCGAAACCCTAGAGCCATCATTTGTTGATAAGCCTCAAGGCGCGCGATATTGACACCCGCCACCAGCTTTGAGAGTCCACGTGCGGCAGCGAGTGATTCACAAGCCGCCAGTAGACGTGTGAAGTCTTCGGCGGCAGTTGCTCCGGGTCTCACGGCGCCAAACTTCACATAACACGTGTCGGGTCCTGCTTCGCTTCCTTGACCGCAGTGACAGACAGCAAGGGCGGCAAGCTTTGAATCGTTCCAGACGAGAAGGGTCTCGCCGAGTTTCTGGTTTTCGACTGCGACGATCTCATGACGCACATTCAAGCCGTCATAGATTTGGGTGGTCAAATCGTAGCAAGCTTGCAAAGTCTCTTCGCGCTGCTCATTAGGCAAAGCCGAGAATAGTTGCACTGAGCTTCCTTTGGTTTGCTTTACGGGCAGCGACATGATCGCAGTCAGAAACCTGGGCCAGAAGCCAAATCGCTGGTAGAGGCCGACGTGCTTTTGGCTTTGGGCAAACGTAAACAACCCGGCGTGGGTCGTGTGCCATTGGGAAAAGAGACCCATGATCGGTTCCATCAAGCGTTTGCCGATGCCGCGATCCCAGTAAGCAGGATGGATGGTTAGCGGTCCGAAGAAACCGACGCTGCCCCAGTTTGTTCCGAAATTCGTGCCGACAAGTTTGCCCTGGATCGTGGCTGCAAAGGCCGCACCAGGATTGGCCCTCCAACGCGTGCCAATGTAATCTGCGCCGGCGTGGACCTGCGCGGGGTCGGGTAAACCCATGAAAGTGCCAAAAGCCAGTCGAAAGATGTGATCTGCCTCGACCAGGTCTTCTTCTCGCAGATTTTCAATCGAGATATCGATAGCGTTCGGCGCAGTCTGTTGTGATGACATCAGCGTTTCTCCCCCTAGTATGATTAAGTAGTCGACGTCTGCAGCGCGCGACTTCCCGCCGTAACACCCTCAGGACGTGAACGCGCGATAGAAGTCGATGCCTGAATAATTCATGTGCATGGCTTTTCCATTGACGAGAGTGTCAAAAACAATACGGTCAGCGGTTGCGTCGCCGTCAGGACGGAAGACTCCGGGTTCGATTTGGGTTATCGGCTGATCACCGCCGACCCGCAAACGCCCTTTCCGAATAACCAGACGGGTGCTGCCATACCACGGGCTATCTGACCTGTAGTGGCCTGTGAAAGCCTCCCATTCTTTCGGATACTCGAAATTTCTCTGGCCTGAATAACGCTCGTTTGTCCACCAGTCTGACCCGTGAAAAGCCTCCACGACCAGTTCCTTTTCGCGTCCGAAGCCAAGCGTGAACAGGTCAAAATCCGGATCTTTTACAATAAAGCGATCGCGCACTGCCTGCTCAAGCACGATACGACGGTCGTTGTGCTCGAGAATCAGTCGCTCGCCCTGACTACTTAACACAAGTTTCTTTCCGTTTGGCGACGTGAAGATACCCGCGTAATCAGCAGCGTTCTTGATCTTGTCCGGCGCAGGTTGTGGAGGAGGTGGGTCGGGGAGATCTTGGCTGCGCATCGTTGCTCGCAAAAGATCCAGCGCATATTTAGCAACGGCGTTTGGCCGGTAGCTTCTAAGATTAGCATTGACTGAAGCGAACACCCCCAGGCCGTTTGTCAGATCCGCGTGCATGGCAGAACTGAAGGCGACCATCCCGCCGGTATGGCGAGCTAATTTGTTGCCTTCTACTTCACTGATCCACAAGCCATAGGAATAACTCGCTTCTTCCCCACGGAAGGGCGCCGAGATTACTGGTTTGACCAGCAATTGAAAGCTCGTTTCCGAGAGCACGCGGCTGCGTGGGCCGGTACCGCGGTTCAAGAGCATCTGCAAGTAAGCAACCATATCGTTGGCCGTCGCGGCTACGCTGCCCGCTGCCTCGGGAACTTCCAGAAATGGCGCCTCCGCAAGTTTTCCTCTGAGGGGGAAAGGCCGGTCTTCCAGCAAAGGTCCGTAGCCTGTAGCCAGCCGTGCTCGAATGTCATTGGTAATCACAGGCTCGCTTGAAGTCATGCCCAGTGGTTCGAGGACGCGCCTGGCCAACACGTCTGCGAGCGGACGTTTGTCGGTCGCTTCCAGAAGAAAACCGAGCAGCACATAACCGATGTTTGAATAGAGGAAACGTGTTCCCGGTTCAGATCCTGTTCTGAGTGTTGTGGCTGCAACACGCATCAAGAGCGGAACACCGGAGAGGCCGGCTGTATGACTTAAGAGATGATGTGCCGTAAACGGCGGATACTTCGAGTCGATCTTCAGCCAGGGTAGGTAATCAATGACAGGTTTATGCAGATCGATCTTTCCTTCGTCTGCTAACTGCAGCATGGCTATGGCTACAAACGATTTCGAGATCGAACCAATTTCAAATAGCGTCTGCGGCCCGACTCGCGAGCCTGCTTTCAAATCCGCAAATCCATAGTGTGAAACGCGCATCACGCCCTGGCGGTTGGCGATGGCCAATGTCATGCCCGGCGCGCCTGTTTCGCGCATGTGTTGAGCGATAAAGTCGTCAAGGCGTTTGTAGGCGGGGCCGGTCGCATCCTTTGCCGCCTTTCCGTTGCTCGTGAGCGGCGCTGCCTTGAGGCTGCAGTCCTTCAGAACAATGATAGCGATCCCGGTTTTTATCCCGTTGCTCAGTAAGCTTCGCCTGGAAACGAGTTTGGACATTGGAACGTTCTCCCTAGGTCTTCGCTGGTAGTCCCTTGCGCGCGATTGTTTCCATCACTTCACAAAAACGGTCAAGCTCACCGAAGGTAGTGTAGACATTAGGGGTAATGCGAATCCCCTGGAATTCTTCGTGGATGATAGGAGTGGTGAAGATTCGATGCTTGTCGAACAGGTAGCTACCAATCGCCGAAGGATCAATTCCTTCAATATGCACATTGGCAATAGCGCAGGACTGTTTGTCGTCAAAGGAAGTGTTGAAACGTACCTTGGGCACATCTTTGAGCCGGTTCATCCAGTAGCGCGAGAGATAACGCAATCTTGCTTCCTTGCGTTTTCCTCCGATGCCGTTGTGGAACAGCATAGCTTCACCAATGGCAAGTTTGGGCGCGGCAGAATGCGTGCCAATCTCCTCAAACTTACGTATATCCGAAGCCTGCTTTGATTCCGCGGCCATCAATGGCCAGATCTTTGCGATTTTTTCACGCTTCACGTAAAGCAAGCCCGTTCCCTTCGGTGCATAGAGCCACTTGTGTAAGGACGTGCCGAAATAGTCACAACCAAGATCTTTCTGCTGAAATTGAAACTGTGCGAAAGAGTGTGCGCCATCCACAATAGTTTCGACCCCGCGCGCGCGGGCCATCTCGCAGACCGCCTTAACTGGGGTAATCTGGCCGGTGACGTTAACCATGTGCATCATCAGGATAAGTCGCGTACGGGGGGTGATCCCGCGTTCAAACGCCGCAGTGATCTCATCGAGATTCTTCGGTGGAATAGGAATCTTGATTAACTTTAGGACCAAACCCTCACGCTTCTCGCGCTGTCGCAGCGTTGTAAGCATGCGCGGGTAATCCTGTGTGGTCGTCAGAATCTCGTCTCCTGATTTGAAGTCCATGCCCATCAGGAGAGTTTCCAACGACTCCGAAGCATTGCGCGTGATGGCTATCTCTTCCCGGTCGCAGCCAAACATCTCGGCGAGTCCCGTGCGAATCGTCTCAGACTGCGGTTCAAGAATCTGCCACATGGTGTAGGCGGTGGCATCTTCCTGTTGCCAGATGTAGCGCACCAGCGCTTCGGTGACTATGCGCGGACTAGGCGAAACACCACCATTGTTTAGGTTGATAATGCCGCGGGTAACGGAAAATGAGTTCTGAATAACTGCCCAGAAGTCTTCATCTGTTGCAGCTTGTTCGGGCGTGAGATGGGCCACCGCCTTCGTCGCTGCACAAACCTCTTTTAGTAACGATGCAACCGTTGTGGACGACAGCGTTGCCAGGCCCAGGCCCTTGCCGGCGAAAGAAAGAAAACGGCGGCGATCGGTTATTATTCCTGTATTCTGACGAGAACTCATAGGCTAGTTCCTTCCGGAAGCAGAATAACCGACGCGAGTAATCGCGACACATTTCTCCTGCCCCTGATTATTCGCAATTGATACCTGCACCTTGTGAAAGGAATTGTCGGCGGCATTTCCCGAAGGGACATAACCAATCACGTACTGCGTTCGGATATCGTTAACTATCTCATCAGCAACATGCGCTAGTTCTCCGAGAGATTGCGGAAAGAAGACCCGGCCTCCGGTGTCAGTCACGAGACGGTTCAAGAGTTCGACCGCTCGTGGTTTTGTCTTACCTTTTAGTTCGTTAGTGAAGCCCACAACATAGATTTGAATATCGCTTTTCGCCAGGAGTTCAAACAACTGCGCCTCTTTATAATAACTAGCGCGATCCTCCCCATCAGTAATCACTATCAACGCGCGCCGTCGAAGTTTTTCCGTCTTGAGTTGTCCAAGTCGCTCGGCGGATATGTAGATTGCATCAATTAGCGCCGTTTGCCCGCCCTCGACATAAAGGCTGGCCAGCCCATCATTGAGAAGGCGTTTGTCAGAGGTAAAATTCTGAACGGTCTCGATCTTGTCGCTACTGATGAATCTGACAATGAATGTCTCATCGGCCGGTTGATTGCTATTAACGATCCTCGCTCCCGTTCGCACCACTTCGCTCAGTTGGCTGCGTAGCGATCCCGAATTATCAATTACGAGCCCATAGCTCAATGGGATCACTTCCTTGGAAAAGAGTGCGATCTTCTGAACCACGCCGTCTTCAGCAACTGAGAAAGCATCCTGGTTTACGTCAATCACGGCATGGCTCATGGTGTCAGTTACGCGGACGTTGAGAATAACCATGCGCGGTTCTGGATTGGGCGCTGAAGAGGTTTGGCTTTGCGCATAAACCGACAAGCATAGTGAAGCCAGACAGATGACTATGGCCGAAAGATGACAAGACTTCTCGCGTGAGATCATTCTTACTTTCCTTCGTAAACAATCTCGCCGTTAATCACGGTCATCACACAGCGCGTCTTCAGGATCTCCATCTCGGGAATTTTCATGATATCCGCGGAGAAGACTGTCAGGTCGGCGAGTTTGCCGGCTTCTATAGAGCCACGTAGTTTCTCCTCAAAGGCTGCGAAGGCGGGCCAGATTGTGAACATTCTCAAAGCCTGCTCGCGAGTCACAGCTTCTTCCGCGTGCCAACCTTCCCCTGAGAAGCCTTTCTGATCTTTTCGCGCAACGGCTGCGTAGAATTCGATCATTGGCTCACCCCGCTCCACAGGAGCATCCGAACCGCCGGGAATCACTACTCCAGATTTGATGAAGCTGGCCCACGCATATGCTCCTTTTAGGCGCGTGATGCCCAGCCGGCTGGGCGCAAAATGTAAATCGCCGATGGCGTGTGACGGTTGCATTGAGGGAATCACACCCAGTTTCGCAAAGCGTGGAATATCTGCCGTGTTGACGATCTGTGCGTGCTCAACGCGCCAGCGCGGTTCGCTGACCTTCCGCTGAGAACGCGGCACGGCGTTGAAAGCTTTCTCATATTCATCAAGCGTGAAGCGATTCGCGCGATCGCCGATTGCATGTGTCTCTACCTGAATTCCTTGCCGCAGCGCCGTCTGAAGCATGGGTGACAGTTCTTCCTGTTTGACAGTCAGGAAGCCCGAAGTGTCGGGCGCGTCCGCGTAAGGCGCCAGCAGCGCGGCGCCGCGTGAACCAAGCGCCCCATCAGACACAACTTTGATAGTGCGCAGCGTAAACCTGTTGTCAAAAGCGCCAATGGTCGGGCCTTCGGCAAGCAACCGTGTCGCGCTTGGACTAGGCCCATGCACTGCCTTATAGATGCGTAGTTTGATCCTACCTTCTTGGTAGAGTCTCTTAAAAAGGTCGACATCCTGATAACTGCCGCCCGCGTCCTGGATCTGAGTCCAACCCAGCTCAATATTCCGCTTTACGCCAAGAATGATCGCCCGCTCCGCATCGGCGGCGCTAGTTGAAGGGATGTGACGCCTTACAAGACCCTGAGCCGCATCGAGCAGCATCCCGTTGGGTTCACCGCTGGCCTTGTCTTTTGAAATCTCCCCGCCGAAGGGATTGGCGGTGTCCTTGTCCACCCCTGCCGCTTTCAGTGCGGCGCTGTTGACCACCGACGCATGCCCATCCGCCCGCGTGAGAATTACAGGGTTGTTGGGTGCTACCGCGTCGAGGTCCGAGCGGGTGGGAAATACAGGCGGTTTCCAAAAGGTCTCGATCCAGCCGCGCCCAGTGATCCATTCACCCGGGGCTGCGCGATCGACTCGCTCCTTGACCTTGGTCAGAAAGTCCTGAAGGCTTGTTGTTCCTTCCAGATTAAGCGTCATCTCGCGAAAGCCAACTCCGGCGAGATGGTGGTGCGCATCAGTGAAGCCCGGAACAACAGTCTGGCCATGGAGATCAACTATCCACGTGCTGTTGCCAACAAATTTCTGGGCGTCGCGATTCGACCCGACAAAGACAATACGATCGCCCTTGACTGCCACAGCCTCAGCCAGCGGCTGTCGGTCGTTAACGGTATAGACACGGGCGTTATTGAAGACAATGTCTGCGGGTTCCAGTTTCGTGCTGGTTGGGAATAGGCTGAGCCCTGCGATAAGTATGCTAAAGAGGGTGCTGATGAGTTTCATTGGTTTCCTTCAAATAGAATTCGAATCAGAGAACCCAGGTGAGAATTTTCGAGGAGTCTTTATATCACAAAGAATCCACAGATCACGTCGATTACACAGCGCGGCCGCTGTCGCAAATCGGGGTAGTTTCACCCAAAGACGCAAAGGAGCAAAGACGCAAAGTCTAATACGTCGTCCTCTTTGCGTCTTTGCGTCAAATTCTTGCGCTGAAAACAAGATTCTGCATTCTTGTTTCACGGAGTAGGGTTAGAAAGATAAAGTAAGTAATCAAGAATCGGTAATCCCAAATCTAACATCGCCGTTTCGGGCTCTTCTGCATAATCTGTGGATTGCCTTTTGGCTGGTTAGATGCTCTTCGCCGACATCAGGAATTCTTCAAGGTCATTGCTTGTCGGCAGCGCCGTGCGCGCACCCAAAGCGCGACACTTTAGCGCCGCAGTGGCATTTGCAAGTTTCAAACTCGTCTCCAGATCGTCTCCACGCAGCAATCCGTAAAGCAGGCCGCCATGGAATGCGTCGCCGGCGCCGGTCGTGTCGCGACAACCGCCCGGCACTTCATAGGCTGGGGATTCCAGGAACTGGCCATCGCAATAGACCATCGCTCCGCGCTTACCCATCGTCATACCCACCAACGCACAACCATAACGGGCTTTCAACTCGACCAGGGAGGCGCGTTCGTCGGCAATGCCGGTCAGGCGGTGCGGGAATTCTCCTGAAGTCACTAAGGAGTCGATCAATGGCAACAGCTCGGGAAGGCCTTCGTAGATGTTATCAATATCCGCCGAAACTATTGTCCCTCGAGCCCGCGCTGCGCGCGCCATTCGCGCGCATGCTGGCGGGTCGTGTGCATCGAGGTGCAAGACGCGTCCGCGGGACGAGAGGTGAATGGGAGCTTCCGCTATGTCATAAGCAAGCCGGTCGTCACGGTCCCAGACGATTGTGCGTTCGCCCGAGCGCGCATCGATGATAATAAAAGCAATCTGATTGTGAGCACCCTCGACCACTTCCGCAAATTCGGTGTCAACGCCTTCACTTTTGAGCGAGGCCAGCCCAAATTGTCCCTCCGGATCTGAACCGAATCGGCCGGCATAAGCCGTTGCAAAGCCGAATCGTTGCAGAGCAACCATTGTCGTCGCTGCTTGACCGCCAGGGGATTGCTTGTGTTCAAGCAGACGCATCTTGCTGTCGAACGGAGGGTACTCAGGAACAACAACGAGGTGGTCTACGGCATTCAGGCCAAAACCCACGGCATCGAATTCTCTCGGCTCTGGTAGGTTGAACGGAAATTGCACTATTGATTCTCTTTTCTTAGCTCCGGTGGTCTTAGTGATTCTCCTGGGCTAAAATATGTTGGTAAGTCCCCAGCATTCTAAAGCATCTCAAAGCAGTGACCTTAGTCGAAAAACTCAAAGAAATACCGCGTTCTGCCGGTGTTTATCTGTACAAAGACAACGCCGGCAAGACCATCTATATCGGCAAGGCGAAGAACCTGCGCAGCAGGGTGCGCTCGTATTTTCAAGCCCGACCCTTTGATCGCAAGACTGACGCACTAGTGAAACAGATCGCTGATGTGGAATTCATCGTTACTGACAACGAAGTGGAAGCTCTTATCCTCGAGGCAACGCTCACCAAGAAACATAAGCCGCGCTACAACGTCAATCTTAAGGATGACAAGTCGTATCCGCACCTCAAACTTACAATCAATGAGCCATTTCCGAAAGCAGTCATAACAAGGCGCATACAAAATGATGGCGCGCTTTATTTCGGACCATTTCTCCCCGCCAGTCTTGCCCGCAAGACCATTGATGTGATCAACCGCACCTTCCAACTAAGGACCTGTGACATAGAGATTGATGGCCGAGCCCCTCGACCGTGCCTTGAATACCACATCAAACGCTGCCTTGGTCCATGCGTCAAAGGACTGTGTTCGCCGCAACAGTATCAGGAAGCGGTAAGGGATGTGCGCCTGCTGTTGGAAGGCAGAAACAAGGAGTTGGCTGACACCCTTGAAGAGCGTATGTCGCAGGCTTCGACTGATCTTCGCTACGAGATGGCGGCAAAGTATCGCGATCTGCGGAAGACGGTAATGAGGCTCTCGGAACAGCAGAAGATGGCTACCTCGCCGGAACGTGATGTGGACATCTTTGCCTACTATCGCGAAGGTCGACGGCTGGCGCTTCAGCTTTTCACAATGCGTGAGGGTCACATTGTTGGCCGGCGTGAATTCTTTTGGGAAGATCTAGCGGAAGACGATTTCGATCCGGCATCATTCTTTAGCGACGTTCTGGCGCAATATTACTCGACAGACTACGTGCCCAAGGAAATTAACGTCCCCGTTGATTTCGAAGATCGCGAGTTGTTGGAAAGGGCGTTAACGGAAAGGAAAGGACGCCGCGTCAGAATTCTGCATGCCCAGCGTGGCGAGAAGCGCGACTTGATCGATCTGGGCGAGAAAAACGCGAAGCTTGCATTTGAGCAGCGATTTCGTGTGCTCAAACCGGATATGAAGCTCGTGCTCGAAGAATTGCAGGAGACGCTCGAGTTACCTCGTTTTCCTGCTCGCATCGAGTCTTTCGATGTGTCAAACATTCAAGGCGCTGAAAATGTGGCCGGGATGGTTGTCTGCGAGAATGGCAAGATGAACCGAGCGGAATATCGAAAGTTTCGCATCAAGGGCGTCGAAGGCTCAAATGATGTGGCCTCGATGCGTGAAGCTGTTTATCGTCGCTATCGGCGAGTGCTTGATGAAGGGCAGCCTTTGCCCGATTTGATTATGATCGATGGGGGCAAGGGCCAACTACATGCAGCTGCTGATGCGATGCGAGAACTTGATCTTGAAGCGGTGCCTATGGTGGGTGTAGTGAAGCCGCCCCTGCGACACAACGAGGTCTCCCATTTACTGGTTAAAGGCCGAGAAGATGAACCGGTCTATCTCGACCCCCATTCGCTAATCCTTCGCCTGCTGCAGATGATACGTGACGAGACCCATCGCTACGCTGTTACTTATCACCGCAAGCGTCGTGAGCTGCGCGACTTCACCTCCGAGTTGACTGCCATTCCTGGCGTGGGGCAGAAGCGCAAAACCAGGCTACTAAGGCACTTCGGTTCGATTCAGAGGGTGTCCTTGGCAAGCGTTTCCGAACTGTCGCCTTTTGTTGGTTTGAAGACTGCCCAGGAGATTGCTCAACATTTCGCGAGACAGCGCGCGCTTGCCGAAGGCGATCAAGAACCAGCACTTGCCACGGCGAATCCGCAAACCTCGGGTAGTTTATCTTGAAGCGCGAAAATGTTTTGTTCGGCTAGTGCCTTTCCGTCTTGACGATTCGGTCCATCCTTAAGAGAATTGCACGCAACACTAGGACCTGGCTTTTCGCGAGACTACCTCATGGTTTCGGATTTGTGGAATGGCGTCTCCAAAATGATCTGATCAGCGAAAGGAGAATTCATGGCAAGCAAAGCAAGTATCGCCGGTCATCCGGTTCATCCCATGCTCGTATCGTTTCCTCTCGCGCTCTGGTACACCTCCTTTGCAACGGACGTTCTCTTCTATTGCTGCTACCGCAACACCAGTCTTCTCTTGATCTCAAAGTTTATGATTGCAGCGGGCGTCATCGGCGCAGTTGCCGCCGCTATACCGGGGATCATTGACTGGCTATCGATCAAGAACCAGGAAGTCAAAAGAATCGCGAATTGGCACGCTCGCTTGAACATAATTGCCTTGCTCGTGTTTGCCGCCAGTCTTTACCTCAGAACGCAGGCAGGCGCTCCGCGGGTTGGATGGAGCCTCAAGGTTCCTTTTCTGCTTTCGTTGCTCGGCGTTGTTTTGATTTCGATCTCCAGTTGGCTGGGAGGCTCATTATCATTTAAACACGGTGTGGGAGTTGCGCCGCAACATGATTCACCGGAAGAGGAAGTGGCTAAAGTAAGATTTCCCTGAATTCACGTTTGGACAACCGATCGCCTGCGACAGACTCACTCTAAAAGGGGCATCAAAAGCGATCCACGAAGTCACACGAAGTCACACGAAGAAAAACCTTAGTGTTGTTTAGTGTGATTTAGTGGATCGTTTCTTTGCCTACAAACGGAAACTGTGAAAAAAAGGGAATTGGCCGCAGATTAACGCGGATGACACGGATCAGACCAAATA
>JBOGOU010000446.1:0-4184 GCA_050748205.1 Pyrinomonadaceae bacterium
CTCCAAACACTATTCGCGTGGCAATTCCATTTAGCGCCAGATAACGGTGCAGGATCGCGGCCCTCTTCCAACAAATTGGTTTGAAGATTAGCAAATCTGTGCTGAGGAGTAGGTCGGCTGCCCGGGCTAGTTTGTTCGCGGTTTCTCCCTCGGAGAGCTTCGCATCACCTGGCCTTTTTGGGGCCACCATGCGAAGGGCACGAGGCAGCGGGTGCAGCTTTACCAGGATCGAGAGGAGGGAAACCCACACGGCCATTCTGAGGATTAAGAGTGATTCGGCCGGATTAAGAAAAACCTTGCGCCCGCCACGGGTAATGAGCCGCAGAATCCTCGCCGTGATCTGATTTATCTTGCGGCTCAACTATGCCAGTCCTCCGAAATTGAGATTCTATCCTATCGACTGTAAGGGAGGCGACTGCAGGGCACGCGACACGAATAGCAAGCTCAACTTGACGAGCACGGATCAACCACAGAACCATTTGCGGTAGCCAATGGATCCCAAGCTCAACTCGACCAGGGTCGCTCACCTCGACGAGCACCGCTCAACCCACAGAACCATTTGCGGTAGCCAATGGATCCTAAGCTCAACTCGACCAGGATGACTCAACCACGTGCATGAAGCAGTGGCGAGCTTCCGCTAACGCAGCGGACTGCTGGATTAACCAAGATTGAATGCTTGCGGCTTTGCCCCGAAGCCTTGGTACTTCTCACTTTTGGGGCAAAGCCAATGCTAGCGTCCATTGGCTACCGCTGCGGTTGAGCGGTGCTCGTCGAGTTGAGCTTAGGATCCATTGGCTACCGCAAATGGTTCTGTGGGTTGAGCGGTGCTCGTCGAGGTTGAGCTTAGGATCCATTGGCTGTGAGTGGTTAGCCGACTGCTTTTTTTGAGATTCGCGT
This sequence comes from Pyrinomonadaceae bacterium, assembly GCA_050748205.1. Taxonomy (GTDB): domain Bacteria; phylum Acidobacteriota; class Blastocatellia; order Pyrinomonadales; family Pyrinomonadaceae; genus PSRF01. Next base: position 898 of record JBOGOU010000446.1, read on the forward strand.
GTTAGGCTAGCCTCATAAGCCAGCAGTTCGGTCATTTCACTAAAGGCCAATGAAAAAGATAGCCCCTAAGGAAAAGCAATTGGAGACAGCCGCTTGTCTCAAGGATGTAACTATCTTTTGCGACGGCTCAAGCCTCGGCAACGGTCGCACAGAAACTCGAGCAGCGGCCGTCGCGTTGCTCGGTTTTCGCGGGTTCTGGCGCTCAGTTGGCACGTACCTGGGCAGTGCAACAAATCAGCAGGCCGAAATTGCAGCTGCGGCCATTGGCCTTGAAGCCCTGCGTGAGTCTTGCAGCGTGCAACTATTCACTGACTCGCGGTACGTCGTTGAAACAATGAGTGGACGCTTTCGCCGCAAGGCAAATCACGATTGGTGGGAGCGTCTGGACAAAGCGGCGAAGCGACACCAGGTGAAGTGGGAGTGGACCCGAGGGCACGTTGGCCACGTCATTCAGGAGGCGGTCGACCGTGCTGCTCGCCGCATCGCGTCGCTCGGGCGAGTAGACAAAGACGTCTTGCGCGATGCGGAGGAGCAAGTGGGAACGTTGGAACTGGCGAAGGACTAGCCAGTTCCCAACCCGACGCCGTTGATCCTAAATTTGGTAGTGATGCAGTTTTGATCGAGTTGGAAAACGCCAGTCAACTACAGAACCGAGGAGCGGTAGCGACCGGGGTCTCGATGGAATACCTCGGCGCCTGGATCTAGAAACGCGGCTCGTGGCAATGAAGAAGAGTGACGCAGCGTTCTACTAATTCCTCACTTTAATGGAATCCAACATGCCCTGGGTGTCCCCCAGATTCGCTTTCGCGTCGCTTCATCTTTATAATTCCCTTTCCGGTAACAGCGGTATTCCCCAGACGCAATCACACTGAAACAGAATGGTGTCTCCAGCCGCCGAAATTCTCAGAATTCTCAAATGTCTTCCGTCTTTACGCTCGGCGTGGGGCGCTCTGGCCTTCTCACTGCTCGCTTTTTCGCTCTTAAATCCCATCGGCGCTGTAGGGCAGTATCCGCAGCGCGGTTGGGAGTGGCAGAATCCACGACCTCAGGGAAATTCAATCAATGCGATTAGATTCGCTGGCGATAAGAAGAATGGTTGGGCGGTTGGGGCAGACGGCGCAATTCTCCGCACCCGGAACGGCGGCTTTGAATGGGATGAACAAAAATCGTCTGCCAACACAACGCTCTACGGGCTCTTCGTCAAAGACAAGTCGCAGGCTGTAATCTCCGGCGCGCGCGGCATAATTTTGACCACGACGAATGGAGGCGACAAGTGGATTACCCGAGGCACCGGCGTACATGATCACCTTTTCTCGGTCGCCTTTGCTAAGGATAATCCCTTGCGCGGCTGGGCTGTCGGCACCTTTGGCACGATCATCTCCACCAGCGATGGCGGTGTTACGTGGAAGACCCAGAGCGCACGCACCACTGCGCACCTGTTCTGTGTTGCGTTTGCCGACAACCAGAACGGCATAGCTGTCGGTTCAAAGGGCACTATCCTCGTTACCAGCAATGGCGGAGCTGAATGGAAACAACAGGCTGGCGGCGGATTGGCATTGACCGGTGTGGCCTTCAGTTCTGCGAAGCGGGCAATAGTTGTCGGCTATGCAGGTACTATTCTGGAAACCAATGACGGCGGAACTACCTGGAGCTCAATACCCTCGCTGGTCACAACAGACCTCTATTCCGTTTTTTTTCAGGATGACAAACTAGGCTGGGCCGCGGGTGATAGTGGCGTGGTGTTGACGACGGGCGACGGCGGTTCGATCTGGCTTCCGGTGAACGTGCGAACCAGTCCCAAGCTGGCTACGCTTTACTTCGCAGACGAATCGTTAGGCTGGGCGGCCGGCGCTGATGGTCTTGTCGTGCGCACTGACGATGGAGGGTTTTCCTGGCGAAGATTGACCGAAGGGGGGCGCGACGACCTCGCTCATCTTTTCTTTCTCGATAGCTCGCGGGGTTGGGCGGTGGGCTCGCGTGGAAAAATCCTCTTCACAAGTTCTGCCGGGAAGAATTGGACCGTTCGTCCCTCCGGAACAACTGCGCGCTTAAACTCGGTCGACTTTATCAATGCGAAATTGGGCTGGGTCGTGGGCGACAAGGGAACCATCTTACGCACTGTCAACGGCGGCGTAATCTGGTCTCAGATCAAGGTGGAAGCTCAGGAAGATCTGTTCGGTCTTGATTTCTTGACCGCCAGGGAAGGGTGGATTGTAGGAGCACGGGGAGTAATCTTACATACAGATGATGGCGGTGACACCTGGCATTTTCAGCGAGCCGATACCTTCAGCTGGCTTGAAGACGTGCGTTTCACCGACGAGAAACATGGCGTGGCAGTGGGCTCGAGCGGAACGATCCTGCGGACTGAGGATGGCGGCGAAACGTGGCAGCGTGTGGATAAGAATTTGAAGGAGTGGCTCTATGCAGTGGCTTTTGCCGATTCGCAGCGAGGATACATTGTTGGCGCTCGAGGAATCATCCTCCGTACTGATGATGGTGGTGCAAGCTGGAAGGATGTTGAGAGTGGCGTTTCAACGAATCTCTTTGCCGTGGCTGTCGCGGGACGCGATGACGTATTGGTGACCGGCGATCAAGGCAGAGTGTTGCAAAGCAAAGACGCAGGCCAGACATGGGAGACACAGCCAACGATCACCAGTTCGCCGCTGTTCTCAGTCGCTTATCGGGGCGGTACCAATGCCTGGGTCGCCGGTCGCGGCGGCGCCATTCTGCGCCGTACCGATCCGATAGCCACGGTTAAGATACCAACCCCCAAGCTACCTCCGGCGCTCCGGGGCGGTCCGCCAAAGATCCGAGCACAAAACAGCCCGATCGTGATCGATGACGGTGATATTCCGCGCGCTAGTCCTCCCGACAAAAAACCAGTGCGGCCGTAATCAAATTGACTATCGGGTCTTGGAGGCCTATCAGTCACCTCGACCAGCACCTGTCAACCCACAGAACCATTTGCGGTAGCCAATGGATCCTAAGCTCAACTTCGATAGCACCTGTCAACCCACAGAACCATTTGCGGTAGCCAATGGATCCTAAGCTCAATCTCGACCAGGGTCGCTCACCTCGACGAGCACCTGTCAACCCACAGAACCATTTGCGGTAGCCAATGGATCCTAAGCTCAACTCGACCAGGGTCGCTCACCTCGACGAGCACCGCTCAACCCACAGAACCATTTGCGGTAGCCAATGGATCCTAAACTCAATCTCGACCAGGATGACTCAACCACGTGCATGAAGCAGTGGCGAGCTTCCGCTAACGCAGCGGACTGCTGGAT
>JBOGOU010000447.1:0-2419 GCA_050748205.1 Pyrinomonadaceae bacterium
GGAGACTCTCAAGCTTGAGTCATTTCTTCTGAAGTGAAAGCTGTTCCATCTTGAGCGGGGGCAAGCCCACCTTCCTGACCTGTGAGCTTCTCTGACTTGAATGTATTCTGTGACCCCAGAAGCTGTTCCATCTTGAGCGGGGGCAAGCCCACCTTCCTGACCTGTGAGCTTCTCTGACTTGAATGTATTCTGTGACCCTTGAAGGCTGTTCCAGCTTGAAGCGGGGGCAAGCCCACCTTCCTGACCTGCGAGACTCTTTGACTTGAATCTATAATGATCGGGATCTAAAAACTGTCTATGAGCATGTCTTTTAGGCCGGATGTGAGTAGGTGAAATGACCGATGAGTTTAGAGGTGCGATGGCGGACGATCGCACAATCCGTCTTGTCGAAGACGACATCTACTCTGTGCTCCCTTGCTTTTGATCAATCGTTAGCGATGTTGAGGCGCGCGCGAAAGCGACTCATGAATCTTTGCGGTGCAGTGCCGGATCACATCCGTCTACTGCAAGCAGATTTGAATGATTTGCCTTTTCGCCTCGCCAGTTTTCATGTCGTTCTCTGCCTAAATGTACTGCACCAGTTTCAGAATGCCCCTGCTCTGATCACAAACCTCAAAGACTTACTCAGCAGTGACGGTTCCTTGTACCTGACAAGCCTGGTTATGAATAATCGACTTCTGGAAGATCGTTACTTAAACGCCTTGCATGCTGCGGGAGAGTTTGCCCGGCCGAGAAATAATCTTGAATTGAAGGAAATGTTGGACAGCACTTTGAATCAAGCGTTTAGCTACGAAGTTAAAGGAAACATGGCGTTCGCAACTACGAGTGTCACTTGAGAACGCTTAGTGTTATCTGTGAGGGATAACGTCGCGAGTGATAGACGCGTTGTGTGGCTTTTTGAAAGTCTGTTTCGCTGGCTTTGTAGATATCGACGAACTTCTGCGGATTGCGATCGACGAGAGGGAACCACGAACTCTGGATCTGCACCATGATCCGGTGACCCTTGAGAAAAGAGTGATTTACGTCTGGTAGTGCAAATTCAATTTTTGTAACTCTGTTGGGAATCATCGCCTCGGGTTTTTCGAAACTATTTCTAAACCGCGCCCGCATGGGTTCTCCTCTCACCAACATCTGATAACCACCCATTTTCCCTCCTGCGGGATTGGGGGTTGGATCTGGCGTGTTATCGGGAAAAACGTCAATCACTTTCACGACATAGTCTGAATCGGTTCCTGAAGTTGAAACGTAAAGTGTGGCTGTAATCGGTCCGGTCACTGCTACATTTTCCGCAAGCACGGGCGACTCGTAGACCAGTACGTCCGGTCTCGTCGCGGCAAAGCGCTGGTCGTCGACCATGTATTCCCGCGTCATGCCGATATCGGTTCCGTTAATGTAAGGAGCGGGCCTTTCCGGATCACTAATGTATTCGTCAAACTCTCGGTCAGAGTTGTCTGTCTGGCCGTCGAACGAGAGCTTTCCGCCTGGCTCCACATAAAGAGACTTCGCCTGCGCATTGGTTGGTGGCCAGTGGTCGTACATTCTCCACTGATTGGAGCCGGTTTCGAAGACCAGGGCCTCGGGTAGCTTGCGATCACACTTATCCTTGAGCAGGCAGTTAAAGAACGGCAACTCGACACTCTCACGGTAATAAACCGAGGTCTTGGCGCCAAAAGTAACATTGCCCAGAGAGTCGCCCTCGCTGCGAGCCCAACCTCCATGAAACCAGGGACCCATCACCAGTGTGTTATGAATTCCAGGATTTGCCTTCTCGATCGACTGGTAAGTGTTGAGCGCACCGAAAAGGTCCTCGGCGTCGAACCAGCCTCCGACCGTCATTACGGCAGGTTTGATGTTTTTCAGGTGTGGTCGCACATTCCGCGCCTGCCAAAACTCATCATAGTTCGGATGGCCCATCATGTCGTTCCAGAATGAGACCTGGCCCTTCAGATACTTCTTATCAGCGTTAGCAAGAGGACCCAGATCTAAAAAGAATCTGTAGCCATCAGGCGTGCCGTGGCTGAACCGCGCAGGAAAATCAGGGGTTGGCTTGGGACGTGGCCGACCGAAGGACGAAAAAAAGTTGAATCCGTGTGGCAGAAAGAAAGTGCCGTTGTGATGAAAGTCGTCGCCGATAAACCAATCCGCGATGGGTGCCCGGGGCGAGGCGGCTTTCAGAGCAGGATGGGCGTCGATAATTCCCATCGAGACGTAGAACCCGGGATAAGAAATACCCCACATGCCTACCCGGCCGTTATTGTTCGGGACGTTCTTCACCAGCCATTCAATCGTGTCAAAGGTGTCAGTGCTTTCATCGATGTCGCCTGGGCCCGATTTCTTCGGCTTGTGAGGTCTCACGTTTTCGTATTCGCCCTCTGACATGAGCCTTCCACGAACGTCCTGATAGACAAAGATGTAGCTC
>JBOGOU010000448.1:0-5559 GCA_050748205.1 Pyrinomonadaceae bacterium
AAAAAACCGTTATTCACCACGGAGGCACGGAGTGCACTGAGATCAGCGCGTGGCTACAAATGATAAATATCAAATGAAATTTGGAAAATGACCCGATCTAGCGGCGTGATCTTTTCTTGGTCGCTCCAGTGGCGGGGGTTATGCGGTAGGCACAACGTTGATCTCCTGACACAATGTGTTCTACGCGTTCCACTGCGACTCCCGGTCCAAGGACCGAACGGAACAGATCTATCTCTGTAGAACAGAATCCTTGACACGCCGTAGCCGCGGCGCAAATGGGACAGTGGTTCTCTACCAATAGGTAGCTTCCATCGCTCTCCGCCCTCACGTCAGCCATGTAACCTTCCTCGGTGCGCACAAGCGCGAGCTCCTTAAGCTTCTTCCGCAACGGGTCAGCCGGACGGATTCTCAGCGAATAGTCTGACTGCTGCTTCGCGCAGCGTGAGAGGAGCACGCGGTTCAACCCTTCAACCCCGAAGGCGTCCTGCACGGCATCGATCAGCGCAACGTTCAACTCGGCATAGGCCTCCGGGAAAAGGCGGTCCGCCTCGCGCGTGAGCTGCCAGAACTTGGCCGGCCTTCCGACCGGCACCGGCCTCTCTTCGGCCGTCACTAAGCCTTCACGCTGCAAGACGTAGAGATGTTGCCGCACCGCCATCGCCGTCAGTCCGAGATGATCGGCCAATTGAGATGAGTCAATGGGGCCGTCAGTCTTCAAGAGTTTGACGATGGCGCGGCGCGTCTTGCGCTCGCCGGGCTGGGTTGGAACGCTCATATTATGTTTCTAAAGGAATCTCTTTACAAAGTCAAGGCTCCGTGCTAGCCTCTGACTTAGTAAAGAGTTGTCTTTAGAAACTAAGGAGGCCATTATGAAAGACCCTTCCGCTACTACCCTCCCTGAGCAAAGGTCACGCAAGGATGAGCAAAACTGGTCTTTTGACGGCGTGCGCGTCGCGATCACAGGCGGCACCTCCGGTTTGGGACTGGCTCTCGTTCGCGAATTACAAGGTCGAGGCGCTCGCGTGGCCTTCGTCGCACGCGGCCGCGAACGCGTCGAGCGAGTAGCGCGCGAGCATTCCGGGTCGCACGGCATTGTGGGAGACATTTCGAGCAAAGACGATATCTACCCTATTGCCGTGCAGGTCGTCGGTGAACTCGGCGGACTCGATGTCCTTATTAATAACGCCTCAGACTTGGGGCCTGTACCGCTGGCGATGTTGTCTGACACCGAGTGTGAAGACCTCGAGCGTGCTTTTGCTACAAACGTTGTCGGTCCTTTCCGCCTAACCAAGGCTCTGATGGGAGCGCTTGCGGCTTCGGCGCGCGAAGGACGCGGTGCGGTCGTCTTGAACATATCCAGCGACGCGGCCTTCAATCCCTACCCGGGCTGGGGCGCTTACGGGGCGAGCAAAGCTGCATTGCACCACATGAGTCGAATCTGGGGCGAGGAACACCAGGCCGACGGGGTAGTCTTTCTTTCGCTCGACCCTGGCGATATGGACACGCCGATGCACGCTATTGCCATACCCGACGCGGATCCGTCGACTCTGAAGCGACCGGAAACAGCCGCGCGCGAACTGGCCAACACCATAGCTGCCGCACTCGAAAAGCGCGAACAAGCCCGATTGCCGGCCGCCTTCTCCCTGCTGGAAGGAGCAACTCAATGATTGCCGCTGACCAGGCGGTGCAACGACCGCCTCATGCAAAACTCCTGGTCGTAGATGCCGGCAGACACATCGGCCACTACCAGCGTTCAGAGTTCGTCGAGTTTCTGCACTCTAAAGACCTTGTGATCGCTAACGACGCGGCGACCTTGCCTGCCAGCTTGCAGGGTATGCACGCCAGAACGGGCTCACCTGTTGAAGTACGTCTCGCCGGTCGCCCTTCGCTTAAGCCTGAGGATGTGCGTCGTTTCAGCGCTGTCATTTTCGGCAAAGGAGATTTCCACGTCCGCACTGAAGACCGGCAGCTCCCTCCCCAGCTCGCGGTTGGGGATCGACTCGAGCTGGGCCCACTCAGTGCGACAGTTGAACAGTTGCTGGGACACCCGCGCCTCGTATCGCTGCTCTTCAACGGTTCGGCGGATGAGGTCTGGGCTGGATTGGCACGGCATGGGCGACCGATTCAGTACGCGCACATGAAGACGCCGCTCGCGCTCTGGGATGTGTGGACGCGGATAGCAGGTCAGCCAGTGGCGTTCGAGACGCCGTCCGCCGGCTTCGCGCTCGACTGGCGCCTCATTGACGCAATACGTCGGCATGGTGCAGAGTTCGCGACTATCACGCACGCGGCCGGCATTTCGTCGACCGGTGACGAGGACCTTGATCGCCTCTTGCCTTTTGACGAACCTTACCGCATACCGGAAGCGACAACCCTCGTTATTGAGCGCACCAGATCGCGCGGAGGACGTGTCGTGGCCATCGGCACAACCGTGGTTCGGGCTCTGGAAGACGCTGCAATAGAAGATGGCCGCGTGCGGAGCGGCGATGGATTGGCAACTCAACATCTCGGCCCGACCAGCCGGTTGCGGGTCGTAGACGCGATTCTTTCAGGCACGCACGAGCCAGGAACCAGTCACTACGAATTGCTGCGCGCCTTCCTCGACGACGCAACGCTTTTTCGAACGACTAAGGAGCTCGACGCGGGCGGCTATCGCACACACGAGTTTGGCGACTCGGTCCTAATTGAACGTGTTCGCGGCTAGTCGCTTTGCGGTGGAAAGGAGTGAGAGGTCAGTTAGTTTCTGGCCGCTTTCCAAAATTCTCTCGGAACGACGATAATTACTGAGCGTAGATTAAGTAATGGCTGAACAAAATAAGAAGAAGATTAGCTGGTCATCCGCCTGGGGCGATGCACGTGAGTTGGTGTGGGCGCATCGCAAGCGTCTCATGTTAGGTGCTGTGTTGATGCTCGTTAACCAGGCAATGGGGCTGGTTCTGCCCGCGTCAACCAAGTACCTCATTGATGAGGTGATCATCAAAGGTCGCACTGATTTGCTGTGGAAGATTGCGCTGGCTGCCGGCGCCGCGACAGTGGTGCAAGCTGTCACATCGTTTGGCCTGTCACAGGTGTTGGGCGTAGCGGCGCAGCGCGCCATCACTGAGATGCGCAAAAAAGTGCAGGCGCAGATCGAGCGGCTGCCAGTCAGCTATTTCGATTCAACGCAGACGGGCAAACTGATCTCCCGCATCATGAACGACGCTGAGGGTATCCGTAATCTGGTGGGCACTGGCCTGGTCCAGCTTGCCGGCAGTTTCATCACCGCGGTGGTCGCGCTCTGCGTGCTGTTCTGGCTCAACTGGCGTTTGACCGCGATTACGATTCTGGTGCTCGGGGTGTTCGGAGGCGCGCTCGCTTTCGCCTTCACGCGCCTCAGACCTCTTTTCCGCGAGCGCGGGGAGATTATGGCGGCGCTCACCGGGCGCCTTGCCGAATCGCTCGGAGGCATCCGCATTGTCAAAGCTTACACAGCGGAGAAGCGCGAGGAACTGACTTTTGCGCGGGGGGCGCACAAACTTTTTCGTAATATCGCCAAATCAATGACCGGGGTATCAGCCACCACCGCCTTTTCATCGCTCGTTATTGGTGTGGTCGGAGTGGTGATGATTCTGGTTGGCGGGCGTTCTGTCGTAGCGGGGGCGATGACTATTGGTGATCTGTTCATGTACGTCATTTTCACCGGATTGATGGCGATGCCACTTATTCAATTCGCGGCAATAGGAACCCAGATCACGGAAGCCTTCGCGGGGCTCGATCGCATTCGTGAAGTTATGGACATGGCGACCGAGGACAAAGAGGACGAAGCACGCGAGCCGCTGCTGGACGTTCGAGGCGAGGTCGAGTTCGAGAATGTGTGGTTTGAGTACAACGAAGGTCTGCCCGTCCTCAAAAACGTCTCCTTCAAAGCACCCGCCGGTTCAACGACAGCGTTGGTCGGCTCCAGCGGTTCGGGTAAAAGCACACTCATCAGCCTCGTGATGAACTTCAACCAGCCGCGGTCCGGCACGATCAAGATTGACGGAAGAGACTTGCAGACGCTTCGGCTACGCGACTTCCGGTCATACCTTGGCGTCGTGATGCAGGACAATTTCCTTTTTGATGGGACAGTTAGTGACAATATCGGATTTTCTAACCCGCACGCGACGCGTGAAGAGATCGAAGCCGTTAGCCGTATCGCTCACTGCGAAGAATTCATCGAAAGATTCGAACAGAAATACGACACAATTGTCGGTGAGCGCGGTATAAAACTCTCCGGAGGACAGCGTCAGCGCATCGCCATAGCGCGCGCGATCCTTGCCGACCCCAAGTTGTTAATCCTCGACGAGGCCACATCCAGCCTCGACAGTGAGAGTGAAGCGCTGATCCAAGATGGCTTGCGCTCGTTAAGGCGTGGACGCACGACCTTCGTCATTGCTCATCGGCTCTCCACTATTCGCAGCGCAGACCAGATTCTCGTACTGGAGGGTGGGGAGATCGTGGAGCGTGGCACGCATGAAGAACTGCTCGCCGTTGATGGGCGTTACAAGCAACTCTATGACAAGCAATACAGGTTTGAGCGCGATCAATTCATCAATCCCGGTGAAGACTTTACGCCTGCCCCGCCTCAGCCCGTGAGTGAGGCGACGTCGGGGCGGATTTCAAATCTGTAGTCTCATAGTCAGTTTTGCGCGAAAAGGGCGTCCGTGTAGCGGACCATTGAAAATAGCCTGGCGATTTAGACTCTGTCTGAAAACGCAGGAATCCCACCCACGGGAGTGGGTGGATCGTTCAAGTCCGGCCTACAAAGAATACCGTTAGCGACTATTTGAATCCACCAACTGCCGTTGGTGGGATTTTGGAACTTACTAAGCGCGTTTCTTGTAGGCAGAACCTGAAAAATCCACCCACTCCCGTGGGTGGGATTTCCAGAGTGTCCACAGTTCTTGTGTTGATTTTCCTGCTCTCTGCGAATGAGATCGTTTAGACCGCGAGCGGGCGACTGAAATTCAGCCGTCCGTCTCACGGACTAGTTCCTTAACAGTCAACTCGATCTCAGCTATAAAATCGTCTGAATCCGCTCAACAATGTTTCAAGATTCGACCGGCGTTCGTCTCAGTTAGACCGCAAGAATCGGATAGATTGCCCCCGACAGTGCTATTAGTATTGGCTGAGGATTGCATCACTGCGCTTCCGCTATGAGGAATCTTAGACAGAAGATTGAAAACTTTGATTGGCTTAACCTTAGCAAGCAGCTCGACGAGCAGGGCTACGCGTTAACACCAAGACTCTTGTCGCCGGCGCATTGCGCTGGGCTTACAGGTTTGTATACCAGCGACAAGACTTTTCGCAGCAGCGTGGTAATGGAGCGTCACAACTTCGGTCGCGGCGAGTATCGGTATTTTGCTAATCCATTGCCGCCACTGATAGCCGGGTTGCGCGAACATTTCTACCCACCTCTAGCGAGCATTGCCAATCGCTGGGCTGCGCGACTGAAGCAACCTGAAAGATATCCGCCGACTCTGAACGCCTTTCTTGCATCCTGCACCAGACATCAACAAATAAAACCAACCCCATTAATGT
>JBOGOU010000449.1:0-2461 GCA_050748205.1 Pyrinomonadaceae bacterium
TCAGTGAGAAGATAGTTCTAGCCGTAGTGTAGTTTCCATTTGTCTATGAGAAAAGGAATGAAGCTCCTCCGATTCCGGAGAGGCGGCCTGTCTGCTTGTTTCACTTTGTGGGAATTTGTTTAAAAGAGTCATCAAATTGGACACTAGACTTGTTTTTTGCTATCGCCTTCCACTGAGCCTAATTCTGGTTCACCGTTGCCTGCGTATTAGCTTTGCCCTGGTCGCATCTATTGGCTGCCTGACGTTCGCGACCGGTTCAGTAAGCGCCCACGGTAAGACTCAAGGTCCGGGTGTGAAGGCCACTACCACTGACATTCCCTTCACTTCTTATGATGGCTACAAAATGTTTGGGAAGCTGACTATCCCAAATTCGGCCGGGTCTCACGCAGTAGTGATCTACGTTCAAACTGCGGAGGGCATGACCGTAGACATGAAGCGACGTGATGGTCGGGGCGGAACCTTCAATTATTTTGATCTCTACCGCACTAAACTGCCCGAAATGAACGTGGCATTCTTCAGTTACGAGGGAAGAGGCATCAACATGGGCGACAAGCCCCCTCGTTACGAGACGTTAGATTGGGATACTTACAATACCAGCACTCTGGAAAACAAAGTGCGGGATATTATGAGTGCCGTTCAGGTTGTCAGAAAACAGCCCGGTATCAATTCATCGCGCATATTCCTGATGGGCGCCAGCGAAGGGACATTGCTTGCCTCGGAGGCGGCTGCAAGGAGTCGCGGGCAGATAAGGGGCCTCATCTTGTACGGCATATTAACCAGTAACATGAGAGACAACTTCCGATATATTGTTACTGACGGCGCTTTCCTGATTTGGAGAGGCTACTTCGATGCCAATAGCGACAGCAAAATCTCAAAACAAGAGTTTGAGGCAGATCCTCGGAAGTACCGCGAAAAAGTTCTAAAGAACGCTCCTTTTGAGGTCTTGGATAAGAATGGTGATGGCCTTTTCACCGCGGAAGAGTTTGGGATGTTACCGAACCCTTTAAAGGATGCCGTCGATAAGGAGAACTATGAGGTGCTTGATCAGTGGGCCAGAACTTCGGCAGGCGTCACCACGCCGAAAGATTGGTTCAAGGATCATTTCGCGCACCAGCCTATTTGGACATTTCTATCCAAGTTGAACATTGCGATCGGATTCTTTCACGGTTCCGGGGACACAAATACGCCCATCGCAGGGGTGAGGAATCTGGAAGAGAGCGCCAAAAAAGCCGGAAAGTCTAAAATGGAGTTCCACTATTTCGAGGGTCTCGATCATTCGTTGAATATAATCGAATATTTTGTCAAAGGAACTCTACCAGCAGGACACGATGAGATTTTCAAGTTCATCAAAGAGCAGTCTGCCAGGAAGTAAATCAAACAAAACCACGTCCAAAGGAGACCAAATGCCTAAGAGTGCCCAGAAGAAACCCGCTCGCAAACCAAGTGCTGCCTTCATGAAACCGATGACGCCCAGTTCGGCTCTGGCGGAGATTGTCGGCGCGAAACCGATCCCGCGAACTGAGGTCACGAAGCGGCTATGGGCTTACATCAAGAAGAACAAGCTGCAGGACCAGAAGAACAAACGGATGATCAAAGCTGACGCGGCGCTGAAGGCTGTGTTCGGCGGCAAATCGACAGTGAACATGTTTGAGATGACCAAGCTTGTATCGAAGCATCTGAAGTGAGCGGGGCGCCTGCCCACTCGCGGTCGCAAAGACGGTCCCATGAAGCATGCATGGCTTGTGGATGCCGAGTCATCAAGATGCTTCCTGGCAGCTCGGGTTGAATGTTGCTTGGAGAAGCTCATCCGAAGCTAAGGAGAGGATCATGAATGACGTTCAAAGCCCAAGACCAACGGTCAAAGTCCTTGCTATCTTGATATGCGCAGCCATAGTTGCCGTTGCCGTCACCCTGGTTCAGCGCCTGGTGGTGGGCAACGCCAGCGCAGCTGTGACGGGAGGTGCGGTCGGTGCCGTCATAGCAGTTTTAGCTGTCAGCATAATGAGGAAAAAGTCAGGCTAGTAGTGATGTGTGAAACAAACAAGTCATGTGTTGGGTAATCCTTTTGGTATTCCTGACAAGTAGCTCGTTCTTTGGTGGTGAGGTCCGCGTCACTCCAGAGCAGGCAAAAGAGATCGCGCCACATGCCAGGCCGGTCTTCACTTGGCTGAAGGCCGTGAAAGAGCGAGATCAGAAGCAACTGAAAACCGTATTCTCCGAAAGAATGCGAAAGTTATTCGATAAGGAGGGTTGGCACAAGACCATGAAGACCTATCAGAAGGTTTTCAAGGACCTGTTTGGCGATTACAAGCTCGAAGACTTTGCTTTTGAATTCGCAGGTGAGGAGGACAAAGGGAAGGTGTCAATTCTTTACAAAGGAACGGAACTTCCTGGCCTGCGGGTAATCAAGGAGAGTACTGATTGGAAGGTCGACGAACGGTGAAACGCTGGTCCACTCTGT
>JBOGOU010000450.1:0-4366 GCA_050748205.1 Pyrinomonadaceae bacterium
CTGCCGGAACGCGCTCAATCTCCATCTGGAAATGAGGAACCAATGAATAGAAACCAAAAGATTGCTCTCGGATGCGGCGGCGCAGGATGTCTCGGCTTGATTGTGCTGATAGCTGCCGGCGCGATTGGTTACTATGCTTATCAACGTCGCGCCACAAGCTTTGACGATAACGGCAATTCAAACGTCAACATCAACACCGACCGTACTTCGAACAGAAACTCCTCTACAGATCTTGCGGACAATACTTCCTCCTCCAGCGACACGTCGTCCGCGGACGACACGTCTTCGTCCACGATGTCTAATGACGACAAGCACAAGCTGTTTCAAGCGGCAGGCATGACCAAGGACAGCGAGCTGATTCTGAGAGTGCTCAAGAAAATTGGTTTTCCTTCTGGCACTGGCGGCGAGTATCAAAAATTTGTTCAGGACCACTTTGCCTGGGCTATGAAAAACCTCGAGTTTGTCACTTCGGTCAACACGCCAGAGAAAGCGCGGGCTTACGTCGATGCGCACATAAACGACTGACAAAATAGACATCTTGCTCGAGTGTTGGCCGAACGGCGCGTGCGGTTTCGCGCCCGTTTTGTTAAGTTAGTCCGTTGTCAGTAGTCAGTTCGTTGAGTAGAGATCAGCCACGGACGACTGACCACTAACAACGGACTTTGTTCATATGACCCCAGAACGCATTCGCAATTTTTCCATCATCGCGCACATCGATCACGGCAAGTCGACGCTGGCTGATCGTCTGCTCGAACTGACCGGGGCTGTGACGGGTCGTGACATGTCCGAGCAGGTGCTGGATAACATGGATCTCGAGCGCGAGCGCGGCATAACCATCAAGTCTCATGCGGTTCGCCTCGACTATACAGCGCAGGACGGCAACTCCTACATCTTGAACTTGATCGATACGCCGGGGCATGTCGACTTTTCCTATGAGGTTTCGCGTTCGCTTTCTGCTTGCGAAGGCGCGCTGCTCGTAGTCGATGCATCGCAAGGCGTTGAAGCGCAAACGCTGGCCAATACTTACCTGGCCATTGACAACAATCTCGCGCTGATCCCGGTCATCAACAAAATCGACCTGCCAGGCGCTGAACCTGAGAAAGCGATCGAGCAGATCGAACATCTAATCGGCCTGGAAACACATAATGCAGTTTTCACCAGTGCCAAAACGGGCGCCGGCGTGGAGGAAGTCCTTGAGGCAATCGTACGCGATGTGCCGCCGCCGCAGGGCGACACAGACGCTCCCCTCAAGGCTTTAATCTTCGACTCCTGGTACGACTCTTATCGTGGCGTCATCGTTTTGTTTCGGGTGATCGATGGCACGATCCGGCCGGGAATGAAGATCCGATTTTTTAATGCCGGTCGCGACTACCAGGTTGAAACCCTCGGCGTCAACCGTCCGCGGCCCACGCCAATTGACAAGTTGGGTGTGGGTGAAGTGGGCTTCCTGACGGCCTCGATCAAGGAAGTGGCTGACGTTCAGATTGGTGACACCATTACCGAAGCTGCTCGACCAACCAAGGAACCGTTTCCTGGTTTTCAAGAGATTAAGCCGATGGTCTTCGCGGGACTATATCCCGTCGACACAAATCAATATGAAGAGTTGCGCGACGCTCTGGATAAACTTCGCCTGAATGACGCTTCGTTCTTTTATGAACCAGAGTCTTCAACAGCGCTTGGTTTTGGATTTCGTTGCGGCTTTCTCGGGTTGCTGCATATGGAGATCGTCCAGGAGCGGCTGGAAAGAGAATTCAACCTCGATTTGATCACGACGGCCCCGGGGGTGCGCTACGTGGTGACAACTACCGACGAACAGATCCTGGAAATAGACTCGCCGGCAAAAATGCCCGACCCGGCGCGCATCGCAAAGATCGAAGAGCCCGTGATCCGCGCCACGATCCTGAGCTCCGATGAATACCTGGGGGGCATTCTTCCCCTACTTGAAGAGAAACGCGGTGTGCAAAAAGGCTTTGAGTACATTGCCTCAAACCGCGTGATGCTTACGTACGAACTGCCGCTGAACGAGATTGTGCTCGATTTCTACGATCGACTTAAGTCAGTGTCGCGTGGTTATGCTTCATTGGACTACAACTTCTCAGGCTATTGGGAGAGCGATCTCGTCAAGCTCGACGTGCTGGTTGCCGGCGAACCAGTAGACGCGCTGTCCTTAATTCTGCATCGCGACACCGCACAGGCGAAAGGCCGGGCCTTGACAGAGAAGATGAAGCAGCTTATCCCTCGACAACTTTTCGAGGTCCCCATTCAGGCGGCAATCGGCAACAAAGTAATCGCACGCGAGACGGTGAAAGCACTAGGTAAGAATGTTATTGCCAAGTGTTACGGCGGAGACATCACGCGCAAACGCAAACTTCTCGAGAAGCAGAAGGAAGGAAAGAAGCGAATGAAGAAAGTTGGTCGCGTGGAGATCCCGCAGGAAGCATTTCTGGCGGTGCTGAAAGTAAACGAATAACAGCCCCGTAAATCAATCCGTGCAAATCCGTGTTTATCTGTGGCTGATTTGTTAAAGTCGGACTAGTAGTATAAGTCAATGAAGTTAACCATATTTGCGGTTAGTCTCGTCTTAGGTTTGTCCAGTCCTGGTTTTTCGCAACACTCCGATCACACGGTAATAAAGAAGGCTGAAGTGAAACCGGCGACGATTGTGCCTGGTATGGGGTCTCACCGTCACCTCGTGTCCACAGGAAATCCTTTAGCGCAGAAGTTTTTTGATCAGGCCCTTAGTTTCGTCTATGCCTTCAATCACGATGAAGCGGTTCGTTCATTCAAACGTGCCGCCGAACTTGATCCGCAGCTGGCGATGGCTCAATGGGGTATCGCTCTAGCGCTTGGGCCAAACATCAATCTCGACGTGGATCCTGCTCGCGAACAGGCGGCCTACGAGGCCGTGCAAAAGGCTTTGCTCCTCGCGGCCGGGGCCCCGGAGAACGAACGCGCATACATAGAAGCGCTCTCCAGGAGATATTCAATCGACCCGCAAGCCGACCTGAAGAAACTCGCCGTCGAATATAAGAATGCGATGGGTGAAGTCGTGAAACGCTATCCCGACGATCTCGACGCTGCCACGCTCTATGCCGAAAGCGCAATGAACCTGCGCCCCTGGCAGTTGTGGACGCTTGATGGCAAACCCGTTGAGGGCACGGAAGAGATCATAGCCGTTTTGGAATCGGTTCTGCGTCGGGACCCGAACCATATCGGAGCAATTCATTACTACATCCACGCCGTTGAAGCATCACCAACTCCGGAACGCGCGCTCGCCTATGCCGCGAAACTGCGAGAGAGTGTTCCGGCCGCCGGCCACCTTGTTCATATGCCGGCACACATTTACGGGCGCACGGGCGATTATCAATTGGCTGCGCGCAGTAACAAGGAAGCGGCCGCGGCGGACGAAGCCTACTTCAAGGCCCATGGCGTTGGTGGTGTGTATCCGCTGATTTATTACGCTCACAACCTCCACTTCGAAGCTTACTCACATGCGATGTCGGGGCGTTACGCTGACGCGATGAGCGTCGCTGGTAAGCTAGAGACATTTGTTCGGCCTTACATAAAAGAAATGCCGATGGCCGAAGGGTTCATACCTACTCCGACAATCGTTCGATTGCGCTTCCACAAATGGAATGAGATTCTCGCGTCTCCGAAACCGGATCCTGGGCTTCCACTGGTGAACGCTTTCTGGCACTTTGCCCGTGGCGTGGCCTTCGCGGCGACTGGTCGCAAAGGAAAGGCCGGCCGTGAACAAGCGGCGTTCAGTGCTGCCGTAAGAGCCGTTCCCGAACAAGCGACCATTGGATTAAATAGGGCCCGCAAAGTATTGGCGATTGCTGAAAATGTCTTGCATGCTCGTATTTCCGCGGCTACAAACCGTGACGGCAATGCCGTCATTGACTATTTGCGCGCGGCCGTTGAAATGGAAGATTCACTCGCTTATGACGAGCCACCGGGCTGGTTTTTGCCGGTGCGCGAGTCCTTAGGCGCGACCCTCTTTCGAACCGGCGACTATGCTGGCGCGGAGAGAGTCTTTCGCGCCGACCTGGAACGGAACAAGCGAAACGGCCGCTCGCTCTTTGGACTCCAGAGAGTCCTGAGGGCACAACGCAAAACTTATGCGGCCACATTGGTGCAACGAGAATTCGACAAGGCTTGGAGATATGCAGACACCAGTCTGAGACTTGAAGATTTCTGATCGTCGGACCAAGCTCTATTCGGATAGCCTTTAGTCGGATAGCCTTTAGTCAGCCACGGATGGGCACCGATGAGCACGGATCAGAAAGAAGAGACAGAAAAGCAGTGCAAGAAGTGCTAACCAGGTGTTAACCGCTTCTTATTTTCATTTCTATCCGTGCTTATC
>JBOGOU010000451.1:0-10139 GCA_050748205.1 Pyrinomonadaceae bacterium
GGATCCACCACCCAACTCCAAAAGCACCGCTCAACTACGGAACCGCGAGCTGTAGCGACCGGATTCCAGCACTCAACGACCCAGTAGCCAATGAATCCGCGCCGGCGGAGCATTGAGCTTGGGATCCATTGGCTACCGCAAATGGTTCTGTGAGTGCTTCCATTGGCGTTCAGTTTGGTATCCATTGATTACCGCAAACGGTCTGGGTGAGTGTTTCCATTGGCGTTGAGCTTAGGATCCATTGGCTACCGCAAATGGTTCTGTGAGTGCTTCCATTACCGTTGATTAGCAATTAGACCTGTAACGTGTCTGTCGACCGAAGGGGTGACAACAGAAATACTTATTCCCTGCCACGCGGCTCATTCCAGGCAAGCGTTTAATCGATCTTCTGCAAGGTGACGGTGGTAAGCGGAGTATCTCCAGCGGTGCGGCTGAATGACACCCAGTAACCCGCTTTCGGATAGCGGACCATCCGGTACATCGACCCGTCAGGCTTGGCCGATAGGTCTGCGCCGAAAACGGCTTTGGGCGTAGGCATGTCGCGCGCGCCGTTCAGAAAATTGACAGAGATAGCAAAAACTTTGTGCGTCTTGTCGTAAAACACCTGGGCGTTCTCGTTATCGCTGAATACAAAAAAATCCTGCTCATCACTCTTGTCACTCGGATCGTTTAGCTTCTTGCGCACTTCCTCAGTGGTCATGCCGATGCGAACGCTGCGATACTCTTGCAACAGTGGGGCTTCTTCGTCACCGCCGGCGGCCCTGTTTCGCTGAGCCTGTACAACGGCAACAGAAATGGTCGTTTGGAGCAGTATCGCGCCGACCAATAGCACTACGTTGGAGGTTGAAATTCTGAAAAGACGAATCATCGGGTTTCTCCTTTGGAAGAAGGCTGCGCGGTCAGGCCGCACTAGCGGAGGGCGAGCCGGAAGGTCGAGTGTTATTTGAAAATTCGGTAGATTTCTAACGCAGTTGACCTTCCACTCAGGTCCGATTGCCGGACAATAATCCCGAATCGTTTCGTCTGTCAATACTGTCGGTGCCCCCTGCCAGGGAGGGTCTCTGGCGTAGCCTGCTCCAACGCCCATAAAACCTTTGCGGGCAATCAACTATTGACTCGTCGGAAGGTTTTGGCATATAGGCAGGGTGCCACTAGATACATCGCTTGCTTTAGTTTTAGCTGACCTCGGGGAACGAAAACCGAGTTTTGCAAGTTCAGGGTTCAACCGTCAGACGTTCCTTAGAAACGGGCAAAAGGGCGCGAACTCTGACTTTGCGAGTAAAGAAGGAGAGAGGAATGAAACGAACTGTCGTGATTGGAGTAAGGCTTTCGCCAGGGGGCTGAAATCCGTGGTTGTAAACTGAGTGTTAACAAACTGCTTGACTCGCACAACCTTTTGGCATAGAAGCAACAACCGGTCTACTAAGAATCCCCAGGAGTCTCATCATGAAAAAGATCTTCGTGTTAGTTTCATTGCTGGTGCTTGCGGGTGCATGTGCCGCGCCGTCGACGAATAGAGACGCGGCCGTCAGTACCAATGCAAACACAAATAGCACTGCCGAAAAATCAACTTCAGCAACAGTTTCTGAGGCCGATGCGATTGCCAAAGAAAAGGCAATTTGGGAAACCATCAAAAACAAGGACTACGCGGCCTTTGGCAACATGTTGGCAAGCGACCAGGCAGAGGTCGTCCCAGACGGTGTTTATGACAAAGCCAGGACAATTGCTGCCGTAAAGGAGTTCGAACCAACCGAAACGACTTTCAGCGATTGGAAGTTTCTGCCCATAGATAAGGACGCGTATGTGGTGATCTACACCGTCCGCGTCAAGGGCAAGTACAAGGGTAAAGAGGTTCCGCCTGACCCAGTCAGAGCGAGTTCCGCTTGGGTCAATAGGGAGGGCAAATGGCTGGCGATGTATCACCAGGAATGTGATGTGGCCACGGCGCCGGCCCCTGCCAAACCAGCGCCCTCACCGGCTCCTAGCACACCCATCACTTTAGGTCCTGATCCCATCGCGAACGAGAAAGCCATCTGGGACGCTTTGAAGGCCAGGAATTTTGGTGGCTTTGCGGACGCGCTCGCCAGCGACGCTGTAGATGTTGAACCGACCGGGGTTTATGACAAGGCCGGAATACTCAAGGCTGTCAGCGAGTTTGATTTCTCGAAAGTTCAAACTAGCGAGTATAAATCTACGCCCTTTGACAGCGATGCCACGCTAGTGACTTACCTGGTCAAGATGCCAGCGCCCGACCCCGCGGAGCGTGATAGCACGATCTGGGTGAAGCGCGACGGCAAGTGGTTAGCGGTGTTCCATCACGGTAGTCCGGTGGCTAAGGCTCCGCCTGCACCGCCAGCAAAGTAGTGTAGTCCAAATCAGGAAGGCAACTAGAAGATCAAAAAACGCAGGGGACGGATGGTCCCCTGCGTATGTGTGGTTCTTGTCGGCTTTTCAAGCGATCAGCTTAGCGCCAGATGCCGGGAATGGTTGCGTGGCACGATGGACAATTTCCTTCGGGTGTAACTCTCATCTTTCGAATCATGTATCCGTAGCGCTCGACCAGCAGCTCTTCACAAGACGGGCAATAGGTATTTTCCCATCGTCCAACCCTTCCTGGAAGATTACCCGCATAGATGTACCTCAACCCGGCGGCGCGCCCGATCTCGCACGCGCGGATCAACTGCTCGGCAGTTGTGTTTGCATTTTCAGTCATTCTGTAGTCCTGATGAAACGCTGTTACGTGCCAGGGTATGTCTGGTGAAACTGAGGCGATGAATGCTGCCGCGCGCTGGAGTTCGTCTTCGGAATCATTGAAACCGGGTATCACGAGAGTGACGATCTCTTCCCAAAAACCGCGCTCTTGCACCATCTTCACGGTATCCAGGATATTGTCCACAACGCCACCAAGCTGGCGGTAGTTCTTGTCGTTCATCGACTTCAGATCGATCTTGTAACAGTCGGTCCAGGGACGGAGATAATCCAGGACCTCTGGTGTTGCATTGCCATTGGATATGAACGCCGTTCGAAAACCTTCCGGTCGCGCTTTTTTGAAAACCTCGATTGCCCACTCCGCGGTGATCAAAGGCTCGTTGTAACTGCTCCCGACCATTGACGCGCCGTAGGCTTTGGCTATAGCGACCAACCGTTCGCTCGTCACGACGCTCGGAGCTGTTCCCGCGGCATCGTCACGCAGTGCTTGCGACGTAAGCCAATTCTGACAATAGCCACAATGCAGGTCGCAACCGAGCATGCCAAACGTCAAGGTGTCGGAGCCAGGCAGGACATGGAAGAATGGCTTCTTCTCCGTGGGATCGCACGCGAGTGCGGCCACATAGTTGACCGGCACGCGAAGCTGGCCACGCTCGTTAAAGCGCACTTTGCATATGCCGCGCTTACCCTCTTTGATCAAGCAACGATGACCACAGGCGAAGCAGCGAAGGGTATTGTCGCCCAAGTGTTCCGTCAGCTCGGCTGCGCCTTCGGTTGTTAACTCGTCGAGCACTTTGGCTAGTGGCGCTGATTTTGTACTAACTGGCATTGCTAAAATCCTTAAGACCCTTGCTGCTTTGTCGTAACCTCAACTTGCGAATTATACTGCTTTAGAAGTCAGTTGTCCGTATTCGGTTGTCAGTTGTCAGTGGTCGGTTGTCCGTGGTGCCGATTTGATTAAGAGAAAGAACGCTCAAGCTACTGACCACTGACCACCACTGACCACCACGGACAACGGGCAACGGACAAAAACCAAACATGATTATCGAAGAACTCACGGTCACAGCATTTCAACAACATACCCGGGTTGTTGGCTGTGAAAAGACCAGGCGCGCGATTTGCATCGATCCGGGTGACGACTCTGAGAGCATCGCCAAGGCTATCGACAAGCACGAATTCGATCTGCAGGCAATCGCCGTGACTCATGCTCACATGGATCACGTTGGCGGTGTGGCGGCCCTGAAAAAGTTAAAGCCCGAAGCGAAAATCCTGCTTCACAAAGCAGACGAGTTTATATACGAAGCGCTGCCTCAGCAGCCTGCCTGGATCGGCATCCCGCGCGCGCAATGGCCCGCGATGGGATTTTCCTATGAAGCGCCGCCACCCGTCGACGACTACTGGTTTGATGGTCAGCGTTACGCTGTTGGTGAGCTGGAGTTCAAAGTGCTTCATTGCCCTGGCCACACACCCGGTCATGTTGTGCTGTTTGAACCGAAAGAAAGAAAAGTTTTTGTCGGCGACGTACTTTTTGCGGGCTCAGTCGGGAGAACGGACTTGCCGGGCGGGTCTACTGAGCAGCTGATGGATTCTATTATGAATAAGCTCCTGCCGCTGGGTGATGATGTTGAGGTTTACTCGGGACATGGGCCGGTAACAACCATCGGACAGGAACGACTCAGCAATCCCTTTCTCACAGGTGTTTATAGACTCGGGGCAGGAAAATTCTAGACATTTTCCATTTCTCATTTGACTCCCTCAGACTCGAGAGAATCTCACTTTTTCTTTCCGGGCGGACGCAAGCGGCTGGACTTCAGTTCTTCCCATTTTTCCTTTTGGTCACCCTCAAGTTGACTGGGCAACGTGTCGACGGGAATGTTGTTTTGTGCGCAGAAGTGACGCCAGAGAATAAAGCGCAAATCAAACTGCCCCGTCTCCTCCGAAATCACATTGTCTACCGGTACCGGTTCCTTCTTTTCCCTGACCATATCTTTCGCACTTACTCCCCGCCTAATCTTGATCAGGGAGTTTATCAGGTTTTAGAAGAATTATCTTACAGAGAAGATGAGGCCTATTCACAATTCTAAGATCCACTACTGAGGCAGATCGCGCCGGTGGGCTCCCTAACACCGTCCTTCGGTTCCAGCGTGATCGCGAAGACCGGGGCGTTGAGCGCCTCAGCAGGCACTTGATCATTGAGCATTCCGGCGCCGGATGGATCGGTGGTGAAGGTCTTACCAGGCATCGGCCGGCCTCCGGCAATAAACCAAAGCTGATAAGCCTTGTCAGCGGGCGGTGGCGGCAGACCTTTCGCCATGAGGATTGCGCGTCCGCTCTTGTCATATGCAAGCATCGCGTGGGCGTCCGGCATCACTTTGGTGCCGGCAAGCTGGGACATTCGTGTACCCGGGGTGGACAGGATTCCCAGCACCTGGCGTTGACTTTCCAGTTGTTGTTGTGCGTTCTGAACCTGCTCATATAGACCCACGAGCTCTTTTCTCGCAATGCGGTTCTGGTTCCAAAGAACTAATATTGATGCGCTTAAAAGAACGAAAATCAAACCGGCGGCCAAGGCGGCCCAGGCCGGCACGGTAAACCAGGCTCGCCTTTGACTGAGGGCGATGACATTCGAGGCTCTCGCTCGATCAACGCCTGCGGTATCTTTTCGTCGACCGAGAGCGACCGAATCAATGCGAATCGCTTCCAGAATCCTGCCGCGTAATTGCGGCGACGGCTGGAGGGGCTTTGCCTCAAGGGCTGCGAAAGAAAGCACGGCGGTCGCTTCCTCCCAATCGGAAAGCTGAGAGCGACATTCCGGGCAGCTCTCGAGATGAGCCTCGAAGGCGCGCGCATCTCCAGCGTCAAGCGCATTGAGCGCTCGTGCTGCTAACATTTCCCTGTATTCCTCGTGAGCCATTCCGCTTCCCATTGTTTCTGGCTACCGCAAGCTCTTCATCTTTTCCCCCAACAGTTCGCGCAGTTTGATCATGCCCGATCGCATACGAGTTTTGACGGTTCCGAGTGGTGTGCGCAGCTTTGCGGCGATCTCCGACTGGGTTAAGCCTTCAAAATAAGCGAGCAACAAAGTCTGCTTTTGCTCTTCTGGAAGCTCGGCCAGGGCCTTCTGGACAATCTCTCTTTGCTCCGAATGCAGAGTGTCAGTCACTGCGTCCGAAGTCTGATCCAAGGTGTTCCGGGCTGCCGAATCGGTCAAACGTTGGCGAGATGCAAGCGAGCGCAAGCGATCGATGGCGCGGCTGCGTGCCAGCGTTACAAGCCACGTAAAAGGCCGTCCTCGCTGCTCGTCAAAATCAGCAGCACGCCGCCAAACTTGAAGGAAAACCTCTTGTAAAACATCTTCCGCCTCTTCGCGGCTGCTCAATATACGCGTCAGAAGGCCAAACAGGATTACCCGATAGCGGTCGTAGAGCGACCCCAACGCCGTTTCGTCACCACGGGCGACTGCGTGAAGGAGATCGACGTCCGTAGCTTGTGCTTGTTCGGGTTGCAAGGGCGCTGCCTAACTCAGTCAATATACGAGGCCGGAATTCCAGTAAGATTGCCGCTGTTCGAGGCCAATCGTCCGCTTGAGTGGTGCTGGTTACGTTGAGCCTGGCATCATTGGCTACCGCAAATGGTAGTTGAGTGGCTCTTCCTTTCCAGTTTATTGCTCAAGCTCTTTACTGGGAGCGCGGACGTCCCGTCCGCAATGAGCACGGAGCGCGAACATAAGTTGCGCAAAGAGCAGACAGATGTGCGCTTGCGGCGCGATGCGGACGAGACGTCCGCGCTCCCAGTAAAGAGCTTGCGAAAACCCGGGTTGGCTGAATGGCCCGGTCAGAGCTGCTGGTTCGTGTGTTTTGTGATCGAAAACAATAAGCGGCTACTGAGCGAGCGCTACGCTATGGTGATTTCTTCCGTCAAATAGACGTCCTGAATAGCGTTCAAGAGCTCAACCCCTTCGCTCATAGGACGCTGGAAGGCTTTGCGCCCGGAAATCAATCCCATACCGCCGCCGCGCTTGTTGATAACTGCGGTACGGACCGCTTCGGCCATGTCGCTCGCGCCCTTCGATTCGCCGCCAGAATTGATCAAACCGCAACGGCCCATGTAGCAGTTTGCGACCTGGTAGCGCACCAAATCGATGGGGTTTTCGCTGGTGAGTTTCTCGTAAACGATTTTGCTCGTCTTACCATAGGAGCCACCCAGGGCTTTTTCAACGGACGTGTAGCCGCCGCTTCGTTCGGGAAGCTTTTGCTTGATGATGTCTGCCTGAATGGTCACACCCAGATGATTCGCCTGAGCGGTAAGATCGGCGGCAGCGTGCATGTCGCCTTCGGGTGTTTTGAACTTCGGGTTGCGCAAGTAACACCATAGAATGCATGCCATACCGAGTTCGTGGGCCTGAGCAAAGGCCTCGCTGATTTCTGTTATTTGCCGCGTTGATTCATCGGAACCAAAGTAAATGGTCGCTCCTACTGCCACGGCCCCGAGGTTGTGGGCCTCTTTCACAGTGCCAAACAACACCTGGTCAAACTTGTTCGGCAAAGTAAGCAGCTCATTGTGATTGATCTTCACTATGAACGGAATCTTGTGAGCATAACGACGAGCAACCGTGCCGAGCACGCCAAACGTTGAAGCCACGGCATTGCATCCACCCTCAATAGCCAACTTCACAATGTTCGCTGGATCGAAATACTCCGGATTGGGAGCAAACGATGCGCCGGCAGAATGCTCGATCCCCTGATCAACGGGGAGGATGGAAACATATCCGGTTCCGGCGAGCCGGCCGTTGTCAAAGAGCGTTTGCAGGTTACGCAAGACGGCAGGCGAACGATCCGAATAGACCCAAACGCGATCGATGAAGTCAGGTCCCGGCAGATTTAACCGATCTTTTGGGATGGTTTGCGACTTGTGATCGAGCAGGACGCGCGCTTTCTCGCCGAGCAGCTCTTCAATGTGGTCGAGGGTCGTTCCGGCTCGTTTTAACTGGGTAGCCATTGGTCTTGGGTCCTCCTGAAGCGATGGCGGCTAGTAGTCTTTTACGGTCGCAGGGGTGGGGATTATAACATACCGCTTTCGAAGCTTGCCTCGGGCACGGCGCTGGCTTGCGGTTGCCAAGGCCCTGGCTTAGAATCCACTTCTTCGTTTTCCTCGATCGCGGATCACGCCGCCGGGAAGTCCGAAAAATCAGCTCCTCCCTCGCTGTTGCAACTGAGGAGCTTTTATTGAAAGGTTTGCGAGAGAGATGAGACCTGCCCGACACTTCAACCCCTGTTTTGCTGTCGTCTGTCTAATTGCCATTTTTGCCGTACCGGCCCTCGCCGGTGATGACTGGAAACCCGTGGATCCGGCGGACCTGGCGCTAAAGACTCCCGTAGTTGAAAAGGACGCCGATGCCGAGGCCCTCTTTTGGGAGGTTCGTCTTTCCGATGAAGTGGAGGGTGGCACGCCGCGAACGGTACTCACCCACTATGTGAGAATAAAGATCTTTACCGAGCGCGGACGCGAGTCGCAAAGCAAAATAGACATTCCTTATCTGAGCAACTGGAGCGTCAGGGACATTGCTGCGCGCACAATAAAACCGGACGGCAGCGTCGTCGAAATCAAGAAGGAAGATATTTTAGAACGGGTGATCCTCAAAGAAGGGGGACGAAAGATAAAGGCGAAGTCTTTTGCAATGCGTAGCGTGGATCCCGGGTCCATTATCGAATATCGATGGAAGGAAGTGCGCAATGATCAACTGGCAAGTTATATCCGACTGTACTTTCAACGAGACGTGCCGGTCCAGGTAGTCAAGTACTACATTAAGCCGCTTTCATTGCCGGGTTTTCCATATGGAATGCGTGCGTTTACTTTTCACGCGCAGACAAGCCCCTTCGTGAAAGAAAAGGGAGGCTTCTACAGCACGTCAATGACAAATGTGCCTAGATTCCGGGAAGAGCCTCGCATGCCGCCCGAAGACTCAGTACGCCCCTGGATGCTGGTTTACTACTCTGAGGATCGACAACTTGTAGGAGAAAAGTTTTGGTCTGCGTTTGGCAAGGAAAATTACGAAAAAAACAAGGCTCGGATGAAGGTCAATGAAGAAGTAAAACAGGCTTCGGTAGCGGCCATAGGAGATGCGACAGAGGCAGAACAGAAGATTCAGAGGCTTTTTGAGTTTTGTCGCTCCAAAATCAAAAACATCAACGACGACGCCTCCGGCCTAACTTCGGAAGAGCGTTCCAAGATCAAAGAAAACAAGTCGCCTTCCGATACTCTTAAACGGGGCATGGGAACGGGCTTTGAGATCGACATGCTGTTTGCGGCGATGGCAACCGCGGCGGGCTTTGATGCACGTGTCGTGAATCTTGCGGATCATTTCACGGCATGAATCAGTTTTTCTCACTGAACCGACCCGGAAACATCCAGTAGTGCTTGACTCCTATGCCTTCACGGAAACCGTTCGCATAAAACTTCCGGCCGGATTTGATGTCGACGAGTTACCCGACTCAGTGAAACTCGAAGCGCCATTTAGTTCATACAAAACAAGCTTTGAAGTTAAACAGGGAGAGCTGGTCTTTACACGCTCGCTGGCCCAACGGGCGGCAACAATTCCCGCCGATCAGTATCTGACAGTTCGCAGTTTTTACGAGAAGATTCGAGCTGCGGAACAATCGCCCGTCGTGTTGGTAAGAAAGTAGTGCGCCGAAAGCACTTTGAGCGTCAGGACTAGTGGACTTGAAACGTCGTGGCTTATCGGCCCGGGCAGGTGAAACCACCATCGGTTCTGTTTCAAGATCCTCCAGTGTTTGATTTCTGGTTAGTATCTCGAATTAAGGTGAGTCTTATGAGAACAAACCTCCAGCTATCAATTGCCCTGGCGTTCGCGCTCAGCCAGGCAACGCTCCTTTCGGCTTTTGGCCAGACAGCTCCGAGCAGCTTCGAACGTGAGAGAGCACGAACAATGCTCAGCATGATCAAATCCGATCTCAAGAAGAACTACTACGATCCGAATTTTCACGGGATGGATGTCGAGGCTCGTTTTAAGACGGCTGATGAACAGATCAAGACAGCCGCATCTTTGGGCCAGATATTCGGCATTATTGCTCAGGCTTTACTTGACCTCGATGATTCACACACCTTCTTTCTGCCTCCGGGCAGGGCTTACAGCACTGAGTATGGCTGGCAGATGCAGATGATTGGCGATAAGTGTTACGTGGTGGCCGTGAAACCCGGCAGCGATGCTGAAGCAAAAGGCCTGCGGGAAGGTGATGAGATCTACTCCGTCGACCGTTTCGGTCCAACCCGCGACAACATGTGGAAGATCAATTACGCTTACCAAGCTCTACGCCCGAAGCCTGGAATGCGTTTGGTTGTGATCAAGCCCGACGGTAAAGAACAACAGCTTGACATCCTTGCGAAGGTAAAGCAGGGGAAACGCGTGATGG
>JBOGOU010000452.1:0-23742 GCA_050748205.1 Pyrinomonadaceae bacterium
CATAGAAGGCGATCTTCATCCCTGTCTTACGAATTGATAGCTGACGCGGCCTGCGACCTTTTTCATACACCCAGACGGAATTGCTCTTGTCGCGAATGAAACCGCGCTGATAAAACTGCGGGATGTAGTGGTGCTTAGTTGGCGGCGCAACGACACTACCTGATTTAATGCTCATTAATTGTTACCGTTAAGTAGTTATGAAACCGGCGGCGGAGTATGTCCTTCAAAGAAATTCGCGACTAGTGTCCGGCCGAAACATCTCCTCAGCCTTCGCTGTGAAGCTGTCTTCCACTCGCTGTATCTCGTCCTCATTCGATGACAACAGCAAAGGAAAAGACTCCACGAATCCATCGAGCAATCCCATTTCACCAAAAAGGTTGCGAAACATGTACAGCTGTCCGACGCGCTGAATCGTCACACCGGAGATTTGATACATGCGTTTCACCATCGCTAGTAACTCGCCGACAGGAACCATTCGAGGCGCAACGGATTTGTCCCACATCTCAACTGCATCTTTTTCCAAAATGTACTTTCGAGGATTGTGGATCGCAGAATTTCGCATCCATCCAGCGTCGGGTTCGACTAAGCCGGGATAGTCGGATAACCTCCTGTAGGTGTCCTTGACCAGATTGCCAGTTGATGGAACCTGTATAGGTGGCACCTCACCCTCCTTGAAAAATGACAGTGCCCAAATTGTAATTAGGTAAGGCCGGTAAAGAGATTCGCAGGTTTCGCCCAAAGCGCGAAGAACAAAAGTTGCTCGCGACTCACCGCGATCTCGTTCAGCCTGTTCAAGTACGTCATATGGTGCGCATTGCGGCCCAAGCGATTCTATTGGATCGCCATGCCTCATTGAAACGATGATCGAGATGAGCGGAACTCTCTTATCAGCTTCGCTCATTAGCTTCAGCAACAAAGAGTAACGGGGATCTCTTGAAGCCTCGCTTTTCGTCATCTTGATTACGTCATCGAGGCTTTTTCGCGCTTCTTGCTCTAATGGCAGTTCCGAAAGCAAGTTCCATAGTGGGCGCAGTGCGCCAAGGTCACGCTGGTTCAGCGCGGGGACGCACTTCGCGACTTCGGCCTTGATTTCTGAGATGAAGGTCGTCGGTGAGCGATAGTCGAATCGCTCGCTTTTTTTAAAAGCCACTTGAACGTTCTCGGAAACCTTGGCATGAGCTTTAGAAATTCCTTCGCAATCTTCTCATCTCGCTTGTCACCTAATTGTCTATTCATTCCTTCTCACCTCTGTTACTGGAGTCTTGCAAGTACAAATCAAAAAGCTGCCTTGAGAACTCGTCTCCGGGCAGCTTGGCTACTTCTCACTTGATGTAAATTACTTACATACCTAGTCGAATTATCCACTGCCTCGGGTGGCCCACTATGCAACACCGCCGATTAGACCGGCCTTGTTTAGTAAACCGACGCACATCGATGGCTTGATGATTCTTGGACATTAAAGGCCTCATAATGCTCTAGCTGCGCGCGAGTATTATAGCTGGAACAGAGTTTCGTGCAAGGGAAAAACATCACCTAAAACTCCGAGCGCGCGGACCGCTTTGGATCAACCGAAAGTATCGCGCCTTTTGCGCGTTCAGCTTTCCGGCTTTTCAGCGGATCGCTTGTTCGCTGTTCTCAATCGACTGGCTCACAATGTTGAAGTCCGCATTTCCGCAAAGGAACGAGCAGCTGAGAAGTCTCACACTCGCGTGATGATCGGCTAGACTGATTCCTATTCGCGGATCACAAAAACTAGGGCTTCGGGCGTAACCCTACCGCTGTGAGGTAGGGTCGCCACCTGTTAGAAGATCTTGAGCTCCCGGATTCATAACCTTTACTGGCGGGTTTGAACCAGCGGCCACGGCAGACCCGAATCGAGTGATGGATGCCGAAGCTCGCTCGGCGGTCTTCCATCCTCCAAACGGCGCACTTCAATTTCGCCCAGTAATTTTAACGCTGGCTGAGAGCGCTGGTCGCCGCTCGCGGCCAACGAGCAGAGTTTGGCCCTGATCTCATTGGCACTGCGCGGCTCTAGATTGTAAGCGCCTCCCATTTCCCGTACGGGCCGCTTATCAAATAGCTTCTCTTCCAGTGCCTTCCAGAGATCATACGGCACCGGGTAGCCGTCAGCGTCATCAAGAAATTCCAGGCCAGCGAGTACTGCCTCATCAGTTCCAATTTGGCTGATCAGCTTCAGATACAGATCTCGGCTCGCGCCCGCAAGCGGTTAGGACGAGAGCGCGAGGATGCGCTGTAGGGTCTGCCGATTGGCATGAGCCAACGCTGCCAAACGCGAGGCGAGGTGATCGCCCTGAGTCGAAACATCCATTTGGACCGCGAACTCTTTGATGTTCGGGTCAATAAAACTCAAAAGCATCTCTTCACCGATTGATCCGTTGAGTGTGGCCACGGCATCGATCCACTCGGTCGTAACAGCTCCCAGTCCCTCACCGTCGGTGCTTACAAAATCGCGAAGGAGAATAAGCGCGTCACGTGACTGGCTACTGCCGAGTGCTGTTACTAGTTCCCGGAGCTGATATCCTTGCAACCGGGTATCTGCCACAATTTGCCGGATTCGTTCGATGCCGACCGGAGGATCACTCATAAACGGAAGCACACAAAGACCTCGGATCAATAGTTGGCGTGCTTGATCATCGTAGTTGCTGCGCTCGCGCGCAGATTCAATAATTTCATTCAGAATCTCCAGGACCGGCTGGGTCGGCAGTTCAGCCCCGCTTAATAGAAGTCTTTCGAGGGCTTCAACAGTTCGCCAGCCGTTGTGTTTAGCCGTAAGCGCGGCCACTTCGAGCACCAATCCCATTGACGATGGCCCGTCAATGGCCGCCAGCGCCTTGTTCAATTCCATCAACCGATACTCGAAAATCATCCAAGCTTGCGGTTCGTCGGGGTTGGTGCGAAGGCGTGCGATCACATCCGTAATCGCGCTCGCGTATCGTTGCCGACGGCCTTCGTCAAATTGTCTTTGCGGATGTCCCGATCGGGCCTGCCAAATCGCGCCATAGTCCTTTGGGTACTTAAATGGATCTGCAGTGTTTGCGACAGTGGCCAGCTCCAACAATTGCGACGCAGCGTCGCTCTCGTACTCCGGCTCCTGCAGTGCTTCGAGTAGGATTGGCTCGACACTCTCGCGATCAAGGCCCATCAACGCCGCGCAGTGCTGGCCCGCCTGAATCATCAAGCCGCGCTTGGCCAACTCACTCTGCTCGCCGCGAGCGCGGGCCGCTCGCGCTGCTCTCCATCGGTTAATATCCGCCAGAATCAATCGGCGCAGATCCTGAGCATCCTCACCTTCGCCGACTGTTGACAAAGCCAAGGCCGCCGCACCCTTGTCGTGGCCATCAACGTCATCCTGGCCAATGATAAAATCGATGCCCCGGTGCAAATGGCTGCGCAGCGCCCGTCGTAGGTCGTCCGGCAACTCCGTTCTCAGATTAACTTTGTTGCCTTTCATTCGGTTCAAGTAGGTGACTATCGCCTTGAACTCCGCATCATCAAGCTCTTCGTCAAAGCTGTGAACCAAACCTGCGATGGCTATCTCCGGCCGCAGCGATTGAAGGAGACCCTCCAACTGGTTTGCCAATACGCGGTCAGGATTGGGAATGACATGTTCCTGTCCTTCAATGCCACGGCGGAGCGTCACCCACCTTTGGAAGATCGCCTGCGCCAAAGCTGAGTCGGCTACTATCCCGGCGAGCTTAATTACACCCGAGAATAGCGTTGGACCCAGATCTTCGGAGCTGACGATCTCGAATACTTTATCTTTCACTTCCTGGGAAACACTCGTGACAAACTTCAACAGATCTTCGCGCTGAAGTGACCGATCGAGAAATCGCTCGGCTACCCAATCGCTCACCCATTGCGGATCGGTCCGGCCGACAATCTCGAGGATTGGCTTTAGGGTGTACTCGTTCACGTGATCGCGGATCTGATCAGACGGCAAGGCCAGCAGTTCAGCCTTGAATCGCTGGGCTACCTGTTGATCTCCCAGCTCAAATGCGCGGAGCAGAAGTTTCAATCGGGTGACTGTGTCCGGGGCAGCGCCGTAGAGGTGCAGCGTAATCGCCAAATATCGATCTCGCAGCGCAATTGGTACACCCTGGGTTGGCGTCTCATGAAAGACTTCCTCAAACACCGCATCCTCGACCATGGCCAACACGGCGACCAGCTCTCGTTCAGCGCCAACCCAGACCAACGACTTTATCGCTTCGTTCTTAACCCGCTGGCTGGGGTCGTTGCGCGCAAAGTATTCGAGAATAGACGGCAGGTGTGGGGTCGATTCGCTCAGGGCCAGCTCCTGAACCAGAATCCGGCGGGCGCGCTCGGTCCACTCCTGGATAACCCTTTGCCAGTTCTCCCCGAGGGAACTGAGGTGAAACTCCTTGATGGTGCGATAGGTTCCGCGCAACGTGTTATCACTCGATCCGGACAGCAGGGGCCCAATGACATCCATGAAGTCGGCTGATCCCGTCGCCAGCATCCCGACGGCCGCATACAACTTGAAGTTCTTATCCTCAGTCTCGTAAAGAGATCGCAGACGTTGACCAACTGCGCTTCCCACTTGCTTCCAGACTGAGGCCCCGCACAGTCGCGCCAGCTGCGCGGACAGGATGGGATCTACACCCAGAGCAATCTCCACCAACAACACGCCGGCCGGTTCGAATTCGGGTTCGCCGCCGCTCATTGAACCAATCTCCTCGGCGAGCATCTGGAGCGGCTCTTCCCAAATCGGCTGGTTTACATACTCTCGGGCGAAGCTAAGTCTTGACGCCGGGGTGTCCTCACGAAGCAGAACCAGCAGCTCCTGCTTGAGATGTTGCGCGGCGTAGAATTCCTGAAACTGCTGATGCTGGAAGCGAAATGCGATGGGATGATCGACCCTCTCTAAGACGTGATGCTTGCAAAGAGCGTCGAGGATTGAGGTTGGTTCTGGCAGTCCCTGTATCTGTTTGCGCTCCCGCAGGGCGGTAGTCAACGAACTCACAATCACTCGAGCTTCGTCGATCGATACTCTGGTTGCGCCGTTGGCTGTCATGGCCATCGACATTGAGGTGAGGTATTGCGCTGCGTTGCCCCAAAGGGGATCTCCTTCCAAGCTGGCTTGCTTCTCAGTTGAAGTTTCGATCGACTTGATGACCTCGGAAAGAACCCCAACCCTGGTCGAGGGGATCACGCCGCCAGCCCCAAAGATGGCAATGACATAGGAAAGGAACAGCGGCGTTCGGGTGAGTGCCTCAAGCAGCGGGCGGCTCTCGATCTCCGCAATCAGGTCATCCGATCTGGCGACATCCGATCGCCCGATACACTCGCGTCGCTCCCGGTTATTGAGAGGCAGCAGCGAAACGCGAACTCCGCCTGACAGGGCCGGGGCGACATTGATAGAGCGTGTGGCGAAGATCATTCCGGCTAACGGGAAGCTAACCTGAAGCTGTCTGATCAGTGTTGCGGCCCGCCGAAACGCGTCCTCGCTAATCTCATTCCATCCATTCAAATAAAATACGAAATGCGCTGACCCCGACAAGTCGGCCAGCTGTTGGGCGGTGACGCCCAGCGATTGAAACTCCGGCGTCTCGGCAAGGAACGTCAGGATCGACTGACCTGAATCGATCAATGCCGGCAGATCGATGTAGAGGTGCAAAGATTCAGTATCGCCGGACTGAGCCAGCTGCAGTAATGTCGTTGTCTTACCTCGTCCCGCTGGACCTTCGAGTATTACTCGACCCGCTCCTTTTAATAAGGAGCTCAGATCGTCCAGCCGTACCAGACCTGCCTCATGTCCCTGAGCGTCAAGCTTGATTGCTCGCAGAACGATGGGTTCCGAATCACCCAGCTTAACCACGGCCAACCAGTGAGTGGTCAACTTGGCCGCCGCTTCGCGAGCTTTGTTGAGAAGCTCATCAGGGGAGAACTTTGCGTTTCCGGACTTGCGAATCTCGTCGACCAACTCGCGATAATGTTCGTCAGCGCGTCGTGTGGAAACTAGGTTGGCGTCAGACGAGTGTAGGAGTGCTTCCTGATAATGGCGCGCAAACGACCCGAGAACCCTTAATGCGTCTCTACTTGTACTATTAAGACCGCTAGAGAACTGCCCTTCGTCAATCAGCAGATTGGCGATGTTCTCATCGATAGCGAATTCACCGCCGTTTGTTACGCGCTCCATACCATTCTCAAATTCTGCAGTCTTCAGCACTCTGTGCAGCGCCCGCTTGACCTCCCAGGACGACGGAAACTCCTGCGCGGTCGCAGCGATTGCGAGGCTTTCAGGTGTCTCTTTCTTTACGCGGCGATACACCTGACGCGCCCAGCCCACACAGGTCTTTATGGTCGTGGCGGCCTTCAAAAGGAATCCGACTGTTATGAACTCAGCCATCTTTTACTAGACAATCGTATCGATAAGCCGTGCGGCCTCATCGCGGTGGCGCTGATAATTATCCGCTGCCAGAACTTGCTCCAACTCAGTCATCTGACCGAGAAATCGATAGCCATCGACTACCTGCCTGATCAGGTCGTCCAGGTTCGGATTCTCACCGCGTTGTAAGAGCTGCCGTAGATCTCCGATCTCATAGTTGCGACGATCCTGAACGCGCTCGCGAAAACGCTCGTAATCCAATCCCGGTCCTCCGCTGTTCCAGAGTTTGAGCACCGCCAAAGTGCGTATCAATTCTCGATTCAACGGTCGCCGGGAGATCTCTGCCAGATCATGAAGATCCCGTACTTTCGATCGCTGACTGGCCGCGCGAATTTTCTCCGCCACAGCCTCCTCCGCCGCCAGACTCGGAACCGCCGTCACCTCAAACGGGAGCAGCCTGAAGTAGTCCTCCTCAATCGGTTGCCGTGGGGTGACGGGCAAGATCGGACGCTCGCGCGTGCTTACCTGCAGTTTGATCTTTATTCCCTGTTGGTTTTCTTCATATGAACAGACGGGGTTCGCGGCACAGCCGTCATCCGTCAGGTACCAGTCACCGTCGCGGTCAAAGCGAAACTCAATCCCGTGATAAGGCTGCGCCACGGCGTCGAGCATCATGGTGGTGAGATCGTCTATCGAAATATCAGTGCGACAAGTGAAGTCGAGGTCAGTCGACAGTCTGCCGCGCGATCCAAAAATCATCTTGCGCAACATCGTGCCACCTTTGAACGCCAGGTGCTCATCGAGACCACGCTCGTGAAAGAGTTGCAGGATGTAGGTCAGAAGGACTTCGATTTCGACGTTGACGAGATCGCGCGCGCCCGTGCGAAAGGCAATTTGACGAAGCTGATTCGTAGTTAACACTAGGACTTCCGGTGACGCAGTGTCGGCACATCGGTGAGCAGATTGCCTTCAGGGATGTTTACAAAGAGGCCCCAATCCGAAATGTAGCCGATGTCGCCAGGTCGGCCTTCCTTCGGCCCGAAGATTGAGCGTTGCGTTTTGGGAATGCCGGCGCGCAATTCACTGCGAAGTTCTTTGGGCCATTGCCAGCCCACCAGATCACCGAGAAAGCCGAGCCGCTGACTGAGCGCGTTGGATTTCATTTTGAGAGCTGCTTCTATCAACTCGCGAGGTTCGACGCTCGTCGCGGCGCCGGCGACGATTCGGGCGACTTCCGACGGTCCCCCGGCGAGATCTGGACGATCGACACAATCAACTACTGTCTTAGGCGGAGTAGCGATCGACAGCTCGCGGCCATGCAGTTTGTAGTTCGCGAAGCCGAAAAACTTTCGTTTTGTGAGCTTCACAAAACGAATCTCGGTGCCTTCGACGACTTGCGTGGGAACCTGACGCAAACTGGCAACCGCCACTGACGTCGGTCTTTGGGTAGTGAAACCATGAAACGAAGCCGCACTCCACCAGCTTATGTAGGAGTCTTTGATTACTGCCGAAGCCAGTGCCAAAGCGTTGTTCTCGCCTAGATTTTCCGGCCCGTGTTCAGGGGGAAGAAACATGTAGCGTCCCTGAATAAGTCGGGATAACCATCCTTTCCTGAGGAGATTCCGGATTACTTTGCGGGCTTTGGTTTCTGAACCGAGGATATCTATAATCTGAGCGGCTTCGACGGTATCCTGATTCTGTAACCGTAGTGAAAGAACCACTTGCGCCTCATTCGGGCCTAATGTACGTAGATTAACTCGCATAGCCAGCTAGCCCTCCCAGGGCCAATTGCCTATACATATTAATCTATGGTTGGCTCTTCGGCAACTGACGAGCTAGGTGACGTTCTTTGCCGAATCGCCGTTCGGTGGGTCCCGCCCGACCTCAGTCGCGACGAGAGTTGGGACGTTAGATCCCTTGTAAACGTTCCTTAAGCAAATCTTACCATTCCCCGGGAACTGAGAAAGTCCTGCTCCTCTTTTTCCGCCTTTTGCAGTCGCGTTTGAGAATGTTTCTTAATGCTCTCCCAGAGTTCTCGCAGAAAGACGTGAGCTAACGACGACTTGTCGGTTGTGTCGTAGAGTCTCCACATCGTCGGATAGTCGCCGTTGTCTTCCAGGGCCAAATAAGCTGCCAACCTGTCTGTGCTGCTCCCTAATTGGTAGAGCGTTACCAATTGCTGCAAGTCCGCCGAACGGTTCTTGACCGCGAGAGCTTCGTCAGCGGCTCGGCGTACGAGGAGTTCGCTGTCTCGTCGCGCTTCATTAATCCAACGATCAGGACTGTCCCAATAGCCCAACGAATTAACGGCGCAAGCTCTTGACCATTCGTCTTTGCCTTTGAGGTCCTCATAGATCTGAGCGCAGATTTCATCGTCTATGCGAAATAGCAGTTCCATTGCATCTCGGCGAATCTCAAAGGACGGATCGCAGACCAACCGTTTCATCAATTCAATCAGCGCGGGTTGTTGCGCCGCGTTGGTGCTCATCAACTCGGGCATCAAGGATGCCAGACCTTGGCGGGCGCTCTTGTGCAGTCTCCGGGCTTGATACAGCTCGTGTACGCGTTTGACGAGGAGCGCCGGATCTCGCCGAGCCAGTACATTGATTGCCGCATACTGATCGCCGGTATCCATTTGCGGGCTTTGGAAGTTTTCAAGTTTTTCCAGGATAGCAGCTCTTGCTTGCGCTTCGGGCAAGAACAAGCCAATGGCATTGAGAGCGCCTCTGGCTAATAACCTTTCGCCCGAAACAGCCTCGAGCAGCGGTTTCAGCGCAGAGCGCTCTCCCAGCCGGGCTAATTCAATGTTGAAGCTGATGGCATTGTCTGCGAAGCGTGAACGGCAGCTAATTATGTCAGGAATCGACTCCGCAGATCTCATCTGGGCAAGGGCACGTGCGATCGTGCGAGCGAGCGATACGCTCTGCGTGTCGTTTAGCAGAAGTCTAAGTTTAGTAGCGGCAGCCGCATATCGGAGATCACCCAGAGCTTGAATCGCCTGATCTTGAAGAATCTCGTTGTCTTGATTAAACGCAATTTCGGAGAAGATCTCCGAGTGTTCCTGCGCGTCCAGTAGCGCAAGTGTCTGCAGGCACGCGACCCGACCGTAAGTCGTCACCTTAGGATCGCGAATTATCTGCCTCAGTTCGCCCACCGAAATCAGGCCACGCAGTACTAGAGGCAAGATCGTGTCGCTCGGCAAGTAGATCGATATCTCAGTTTCAGTGGTGATGTAAGAAAAGAGCGGTGCGACAAATTCTTTAGTGGCGCAGGTGTTCAACGCGCGCATGGCGTGACTGCGTTGAAGCCATTCCCCTTGGCCACCAGATGTATGTTGATCCGCTTTCTTCAACAGGGCCGCCGCGGCGCGCTCATCACCCACGATCCACAAGGTGTCGCAAATCGTGAGGTCGAACGTCCATTCGGCATGAGCCAGAAGTCTGCTGGCCTCCCTCCCAAAATGTGTTGCTCGCAATTTTGCCAAAGCTTTGAAGGCAGCGACTTGCGCGTGATGATCGAGCAAGGGATGCTCTTTCTCTGCCTTCACACCGTCTTCGATGGCGTCTACGACTCGCTCAGCCACGTTTGCGTTGGTCGTCAGGCTATCCGTCGCTTGATGAACTTCATCAAGGTGATCAGGTCTCCACAGTTGTCCCAATCGATTAAAGCTCTGCCAGATCAATTTATCAGGTGGCCTCGTCGCGAGGCGCTCAATGACGTCTTCGAGC
Source organism: Pyrinomonadaceae bacterium (assembly GCA_050748205.1). Lineage (GTDB taxonomy): Bacteria > Acidobacteriota > Blastocatellia > Pyrinomonadales > Pyrinomonadaceae > PSRF01. The sequence continues at coordinate 10,096 of JBOGOU010000452.1, forward strand.
ATCAGCGCCTTGGTTCCCGGACAGTCGATTTCATCTCCGGCCCAGACCGCTTCGACCGGACGAAGCACGCCGTTTCCCGCGAGCCCCTCCCGTAATAGATCCAGGACTGTCTGATAGGAGTTTGCTCCCTCCAACTTGATTAGCGCTGACAGCAATTGGCGAATCACCCAAGTTCGATCGAGCGAGTCGGCTTCCGGACGATTCCATTGGCCGAGGGCGCCATGCAGACGCGGTACGTCTGCGGTGCTGCCGCACTCCATCACAATCTTGGTGGCAGCTATGACCGACTGCCAATCTTGCGAATGGAGCGCTGAGATAGCGGCGCTGTGTTGACCGCAGTCGCGGAGGTGAGCGGCCGTAAAAAGGGCGCTGCGCAGCAGCTCCTCATCTCCTTCCTGTCTGTGGTCGAAACAAAATGCTATGGCAGCCGAGACTTCGTTTGTCAGCGTCCCGATATTCCGAACTCCGATTAAGCATCTGCTCCGCAACAGGACCGGCGAAGTTAGGTCTGTCACAACCCTCAGCAAGTCTGCTATGGCCAGTTCTCCGATGTTGGATAGGGCTCCATAAATAGCCGAGTGGAGATCTCTCTTCCTCTCCGGTTCGCCAAGCAGGTCTATCAGGGCGGGAATCGATACGGTATCTCTGTGCTGGCCGACCAACTTAACCGCAACTCTCTGGGATTGTGGATCGGCATCACGTAGGTGTTCGCGGATCTCGCGCAACGCTTCTGGCGAGGAGCGCAGAGAATATGCGGCTTCCCGGTATTTGAACACCGGGCCGGAGTCTTTTTGCTTGATGAAGTCGAAAATTGCCGATATGAGCGAGGGTCTCACCAGACGGAACAGGCTTGTGGTCTTAAATAGATGAGTCTCGATCAGGGCTTCGAGCAGAAGTAACAATTTCGGATCATCAGATTCTTCGGCTAGTCGATCGAGCCACGCGAGCAAACCGTCGATCTGCGGATGATAGCTCCAGGCTTCCTGAACCCAGGAATTGATGAGTGCTCTCAAATCAAATGCTGACTTGCCAATCGCCTCCCGTTCAAAAACAAAGGACGAAATGTAGCCGCCCATATCGGAGACGCTAAATCCGATGAGTTTTTCTCCCGTTGGTCCGGTGGCAGTCAGCAGAATACCGGTTTGCTGCAACGCCACAAGCGGCGATGCACTTGGCAGCTGACGATCCAGTTCAAGTTGCGGAATTCGTTCCCTGATCAGATCAACGGGCAGCCGAAAGTCGGGAGCTTTGCGTTCCACCGCTATTCGCGCAAACTCCAGCAGATATTCACGCAATGCGTCAGGTTGAAGACCGCAGTCCTTAGCCGCCAACGCCAGCGCTTGATTGAGACGCTGGGCGATCAGTTTACTCCAGGTGAGTTCACCCAATTCCTTGTCGTTTCCAGATCTGCGCAAGTGTGAGTAGTGGCCAAAGGTCGCCGGATGAGTTAGAAGTGCGCGCACGCTTTCAATATGAGAGTCTGGCCACTCGCCCTCACGTGTAGGTATTAGATCGGTGTCGCCGATAGCCTGTAACGCTTCCGTAAGCTCTGGCGATGAGAAATATCCGAGTTGAGGAGTTGGCGACTCCGAGGCCGTGGCTCCGAAGACAGCTGCGTCTTTGTGAAAAGGCAGATGGTAGTCTTGATTGAGTCGTTCCCAAGCCAGGCTATTGCAGGTCACGACTGCCTTCACGTTTAGCGCTGGGAGATCCCCTATCGCGTCTACTAGCTTCAGCAATTCGTTGGTTGTGTTCTCAGGAACAAGATCATCGATGATGACGAGAAATCCCCTAACACTCTTTGGTAACTCGGCTAACCATGGTTGACGTATGAGATACCGCGCGCCCGTCGCCACGGGTTGGCCCAATCCATCCTCGACAAGTAGCCGAGCCATGTATTCGAGGGAAAACGTGGCGCCGCGCACCAGCAGCACGGCCCAGCCCTGATCCGACAAACGCTTCATTTCCGAGGCAGCGAAAACCGATTTCCCCACTCCGGAATCGCCGGTGATAAACAACCATCGATCCGGCGACTCAAGGAAGTGGTCGAGTTCGTGCTCCAACTTTCGTCGGGAAACGAAGATTGAATCGCCTAACAATTCTGAGGCTAGGCGCTCGCTTACCTTGCGACACGCCTTTTGGATTTGAATCGGATCTGAAAGAAAGCTTTGGCGTAGGGTATCAGCTGCCGGCCCTGACAGGACGAACAACACATTCCGGTCACCGGCGATCACGACTGCGTTATTGGCATCTCCGGTTATCGAAACCGTTCGCTCGGTCGAAGCTAGCCGAACTGCGTCCCCTTGCAAGGCCTCCGCGATCAGACTCAGGTCCGAAGGGGTATGCTTTCCCCTTTGTATGCGTTTGGCGGCGTGTCTTAGACGCGCCTTTTCCATGAGACTGTGAAGATAGCGAAAAGTCACCGGTTTCGTGAGGAATTAATCACATTGTTGTCTCCGGCAGTATTCGTACTGTTGTTTGCACTCCCTCCAATTGAAACTCTCCGAGTCGACATGGCGCCAGCAGCAGACTCGCCCACGGCTCGAACTGCCAAAACAATACTGACGACGAGGGAAATCCCGGCGACGACGTAAGCAACCCAACGATAGTTTGCGATTTTGGGCCCAAGGTCAGTGGCGACCCATTTAGAGGCAAGAGTACCCGCAAAAGATATTACGCAAACCGCCGCTGCGATGAGCGAACTTCGATATTTGTGAATCTTGCTTTCCATGCCTTCGACTTGCTTAATGCCGAAATCTATCGAACCAGCCTACTGGCGGCGCCCTCGTCACCAATGGAAAATACGAGTGACCAACCTGAAAATGCAATGCTACAGATGTTTTTTCAATTATACCCTCCGTTGGCCTGAAAACAGAATTTGATTTTCGGCCGAAGACTTAAGAACGAAAAGCCGCGAAGTCACACGCGTGAAGCTCATTCAATAAGGCCTCACCTTCATTCCGCTGCACTCCATTCCGGCGAGATGCTTCCTGAGTTTCCCCCTTCGTTCGTTTTCATCTTCGCACGTTAGCCCATGACACAATTTCCATTGCCCTGCGCTCCATTCCAATTCTCCACTTCGTTTCGACCTCATCGGTGCGTCCTGTGCGCCTCCCGTGCTTCGACTCCACTACCGAAGGGGGAAAAACGCATGTTCAAGAGCAAAGACCAACCCCTCCCATTTGACCGAAAGGAAGACACGTCATGGATAGACACGCAACCCGATCAGTAGACGTGCCCAAGTGGTCAGCCTTGTTAGTTGAAGCAGTCAACAAGCCAGGTCTGATCATGGAAGCTTACTCCGCTTTTCACAACTACTCGATCGGAAATCAAATCCTTGCCCTCGTGCAATGCCAATTGCGCGGACTGGAACCCGGCCCGATCAATACGTTTCCCGGCTGGCAAGCATTGGGCCGAACCGTCAAACGCGGCGAGCGAGCCTTGATCCTTTGCATGCCGATCAGCCGCAAGGTTCGCGACGAGGAAACGCCGGAGAGCAACGGCGAGAACGGCGAGCGCAGATTTACCAGCTTTATGCATAAGGCGCGATGGTTCGCAATTAGCCAGACCATCGGCGACGAATTCACACCGCCGCGCTTGCCGGAGTGGAAGCCGAACGAGCACTAGCCGCCCTCGACATTGAGCAGATCGCTTTCACCGATACGGACGGCAACTGTCAGGGATACGCGCGCTTATGTGGTCGACAACATAACCGCGCTTATGTGGCCAAGTCAGTTATGTGGCGCTCAGCTTTTCTAGCCGGCTCTCAGCAGCAAACTAGAAACCGAACGCCACATAAGTTCAAGACTCGGAGCGCGCAGGACATCATTACCTCACGAGTCGCCAGTGCCTCGGCTTTCATCTCCAGATCGGTTTCAGCGTAGATGTTGGTGGTATCAATCGAGACGTGGCCCGGCGAAGCGCGGATGGTGTTGATATCTACTCCGGCACGTAGTGTGAGAAGCCCGGCTGACGTTTGGTAACTGAGAATGAGATAGAATGATATGCGGAAACCGGACAACCTCCGACCCAATGGAGCTTGACGAGAAGTCAGTGAAACAGGAAGAGTTACGCGAACTTTCGTTTAGTTTCTTATCCCGACGAAAGTGGCACGGGATCTTATTAGAAAACCAGATACATAGTTCGCCTGATGGAGAGTGAGATGTGAATCAGCAAACGGCTTTCAATCTCTATTGGATCGCCATCGTAGGTATCCTCGCCCAGTCCATCCTGGCATGGGAGTGGGGTTTCAAAGGTATGGACTATCTCCGGAGACACGGTCTGGGTCCCAAGATCTGGTTTGCCTTTGGTTTGTTCGCAGTGGGTGGGATTTGGACACGCGCCTCTGCTCTCGATTTCCCCTACAAGACGTTGAAGGATTGCTGGCCGGTACTCATAAGCATCGTTTGTTTCTTGATCGCTCGCGCACGGCGGCCGAAGCGCCTGAACTCCTTTCTCAAGGCGAAACAACTGTATGAAGACTACATGCGCAATAACATTAGAACCGAACCCACTGATCAGGGCAGGCGCAAGGCCAGAAACGATCCCAGTTTGGTCAGAGCCGAATCGCTCTACCGGAACGCCATTGAATCTTCGCGACAACAAGGAGAAATCTACGACGTTGCCGTCGCCTCCTTCCAGCTTGGAATGCTCTTGGATCTTCAGGGAAGAAACGAGGAGGCAACTGAAGCATTCCAAACTCCCCTGAATCTGGCACCCAGACTGAGGCGCGATAACAATATGATCGGGACCATCAGCGGGTGCTACTACCGACTAGGCCTCATCTCCAAGCGGAAAGGTGATTCAAGTGCCGCTCGGTCCTTAATCGAGAAGTCCCTCGAGCTTGATGAAGAGATCAACGACATCCACGGTCAACGGTTATGCAGAGAGACATTGGATGCGCTGGAGCGATCCTGATGGTCATGCTCGGGAGACGACAGGCGAACAACCGGTTCCAGCGGACGGTCCGCTCCGTGACCCGCCGCTGAATCGGAGCGTTAGACCACTCGACTGCACTACAAATATGAAAGGGGAACGTTGAATGTCCTGGCTCGGCAAAATATTCCGAAAGCGCACTAAAGCCGGATTGGCGACATACTGCTCTTGGCTTCTCGCCAAGATTACGAAGCGGTCGATGTCAGCAGACTGATATCCATGCACATGTCGTAAACTGCAATGCCGCCGCCCAAAAAGCTGGCCACACTCTCTCAACGCGTAACAAATCCAAATCCACAAATTCACTAAGACTGACTACCCGTCTGTGATCGATGTAACGGTTGCAGGATCCTTTGATCTCGTTTTAGTTTATTATCCCGACAGTAAGTGGCGGCGGATCTTATTAGGAACCAGATATACATAGTTGGGCGTCGTACGCTCATAGGCGCGGCCAGGAGGAACTTATGAACGCCAATCGACCACCATCGGCCCTGCCGAATGGATGCACTGTGCAGATGCTTGAGGACGGAGGACTCTACGAATGGCCAGCGACTGGTCTGAATGTGCCGTCGGTGTCTGAGAGACCGTATTCTGTTGTCAAGTTCCTTAAGCATGTTGTCGTCAAGGTGCCGTCCTCGTATGGCTTTAACGAATACGATAAATACGTGGTCAGAGAGGAAACCGACAACGATGCCATACGTGGTAACGAGACGATTGAGAAGTTCGGCAATCTCGACCAATTACTGGCACGCTACCCTTCATTTCGGCAACCTGGTAGCTATATGGGCGACAAGAAAGTGCACTGGCTTCTGCTCCAGATGCTTCAGGATGATCGGCTCAATACGGCCATCCGAATTCCCCAAACGAAGTTCGTCTTTTTTAACAAGCGGTGGTTCCTGTTTAAATCAACTCATCCGGGACTCGCGCAAGAGCGGGTCAAAGGGATTTGCCTATGGGACATGATCGATCATTCAGTGGTCCATGCGAACCCGGAACACGACCATTTTGTGAGGGAGGAATGCGAGCCGATGGTATCGGAGATCGCATCGCAGTTGCGACCGCTTACCCATCCTGATCTCTGCTCCCACATCAACTGGCACATTAAGAACTTCATCTTCGACCCCGAGACACATATCCTCTATTATCTGGACTTGAAGCCATCGAGCATATTCGGTAGGTGGCGGAATGAGCAAAATCTCAGAAACATCCGGCGAGATTTTCTTCGATGATTTCTTGATCTGCTCCTCATCGATATCACGAGCTGCTTCCAGATCCAAGTATTCAATGATCGTCAGCAGATCCTGCGCTCTAACTCGAAGTGAGCTCGTAGTGCTTCCCTGCGCAGCCCTATGAGAGAGATAGCGAATCCGCTCACCTACAAGCGGAGCGTCAAAATGCCGTTCGCCTGAGAATGAGATAGAATCTTGGGTGGTCTGCGCGGGAGCTTGTATTATTTCTTGCGCTTTGCCGTTCTAGCTGCCGCCCAACAACGGCAAGCCATACAGGGCCTGCCCCGTGCAGACTTGATCAGACCGGGAGGATGGATATGAGAACCATTCGGCGGTTATTTTGGTGTCTCAGTTTTGGGCTAATAATCCTCGGAGGTGGGTGTGGCGAATCGCTTCATGTCCAGTACAACTATGACAACAATGAAATGGTCGAAACTGCTTTAATAATGAAGGGAGAATCGCTTGTCGCAATCGGCAAGCGAGTGGCTATCCGATGGGTGCCAGGGCCAGAGGGCGCCCTTCCTGGTGCTGAAGTGGAAGTGGAGGAGACCCATTTTACGCCCGGCACGCAGAATGTCGTTTACAAGGGACGGTTGGTTTTTCGCTGCAGATTCAACGAAGACTGGTGCGAGCGAATCGCGGATACTGGAGTATCGGGTTCCAGACCGAGGGATGTATTGCGCCGATGGCCCTACAGCACCTTCCGGTGAGTTTCACTCGTTGACCTACAAGAATACAAGCGTGTATCAGGCACACGTTCCTATGAAATACAGTGATAGCGCGTATCAGGCGCACTCTCTGAAATGAAATGAATGGCGTGCCGCGCCTAATAACTCATGTGGCGCTAAGCTTTCTAGCCAGCTCTCGGCAGCAAACCAGCGAACCGAGCGCCACACAAGTTCCAACCTCAGAGCGCACGCAGGAACGTCATTAGCCCTTTATCCTCCTTCCATCGCCTCGACCGTTTGGTCTCCTTTATTTCACAAGTTGCCAGTGCCTTGGCTTTCATCTCCAGGTCGGTTTCAGCGTAGATGTTGGTGGTATCAATCGAGACATGGCCCAGCCAGGCGCGGATGGTGTTGATATCGACTCCGGCACGTAGAAGGTGGGTAGCGGTTGTGTGTCTAAGCGAATGCGGGCTGACTCGCTTTGTGGTCACTGCCGGCAGCTTAGCCGATACTCTCTTCACATAGCGTTCCACCATTGTGTGAATGCCAAAGCGCGTGATCGGGCGGCCACAGCGATTGAGAAAGACGTGCTCGTGTTGAGCCCTGTCGTTGAGCAACGCGGTAAGCGCACTTGCTGTATGCGGCCACAGCGGACAGCGGCGCAGTTTGTTACCTTTCCCGTGAATCTGTACTGAACTTAGATCGCGCTTTGGAGTTTGGGGCAACTCAAGGTTTCCTATAGTCAGTTGCGCTGCTTCATCCGCGCGCGCCCCAGTGTTGTAGAGAAAAAGCAGAAGAGCATAGTCTCGTTGGCCTTGTGGCGTGCGTCGATCAGGGGCCGCCAATAGAGCCTCCATTTCTGATTGTTCCAGATAGGTAATCTCTCGCTTCATAGCTCGCTTGAAGGGAATGGTTCCTAATGTGCCGCACCACTCAATGTGTTCTGGGCTATGTTCCGCGATGAAGCGCGCCAGTGCATGGACCACGGCTAGCCGTTGATTACGGGTTGCCACGCTACAGCCCCGCGTCTGCTCGAGGTCTTGCAGGAAGAGTCGCACTTGTTCGGCAGTAATGTCCTCAACTGTTAGCTGATCAATCTGTTTGCGGACTCTCGCGGCGATGAAGGTAAGCATCAGGGCCAGCGCGTCCCGGTAACTGCGTTGTGTATTGCGCGCCAGATTTCGTTCACCAACTAAGTACTCAAGGAGAAAGCGCCGCACCCACGGGCCAAGCTTTGTCGCATCACGCATGGTCTCCCTCCTTCCAGGCATAACGCTCAAAGCGTACTGATGCCTCGTGCAGTAGCTCCGGTATCATAGTGAGATAGACTTGGGTATCACTGATGCGGAGATGCCCCAGGTAGGTGGACAACTGCGGCAGCAGTTTCTGAACATCCGCGCCCTGTTGGTACCACGAGACAAGTCTATGAACAGCGAAAGAGTGACGCTTATGCCGCGCGCGGCATAAGCGCCATCATGCCGACTCTCCGATTATGCCGACTTCACACTCTGAACTCGCTGTTGGCGGGGCTCGCGTTGCTTTATGATTCGGCATAATCAGAGGCTTTCCAGAAAGGCCAACAGTTTGTCATCAGGTCGGTATCGTCCGGGTTTGACTCCGAGCGGGGTGGTACGCGACAGCGCTTTCTCTTTCAAACGCAGATCCGCGTGCAGGTAGATCTGTGTTGTTTCCATAGATTCGTGCCCCAGCCAGAGCGCGATCACAGAGCGATCAACGCCATGTTGCAGAAGGTCCATGGCGGCGGCGTGGCGAAGGACATGGGGAGAGACTTTCTTCCGTTTGAGTGATGGGCAAGTTTGTTTGGCAACATTGGTATATTTAGTGATGAGACGCTCGATCGCATCCCGGCTGAGCCTCCCGCCGCGGATGCTGGGGAAGACTGGCTGTTCAGGCTGACCGTGTCGTTCTCGTAGCCAAGCATCCAACGTCGTTGCCGTCTCCGGACGGAGCGGCGTGCAACGTTGTTTTCTGCCTTTACCCAGACAACGCACGTGGGCGCCGGTTCCAAGCACGACATCCTGGCAGTTCAGCCCAATCAACTCGGAAACCCGTAAACCAGTTTGGACGGCGAGGAGAAGAAGTGCTCGATTGCGACGACCAAGCCAGGTGGAAAGGTCCGGGACCGCCAGCAGTGCATCGAACTCTTCCCGGTTAAGGAACTCGATCGGCCGTCGTTCGTGTCGTTTGTTGGGCATGGCCAGGATCCGCTGACAATGCAGCGCGTAAGCGGGTTCCTCTAAAGCCACGTATTGGAAGAAAGAGTGGATGGCTGCCAGGCGCGCATTTCGCGTGCGAGCACTGTTTTTGCGAACGTCTTCCAGGTGTTCAAGAAACAGACCCAGAAAGGGCGCATCGAGATCATCAACCCGAATCTTTGACGGTGCCTTGCCGAGCCGCTCTTTTGCAAATTGCAAAAGTAAGCGGAACGAATCGCGATATCCCGCAATGGTATGTGGGCTGGCTTGCTTTTGGCGAAGCAGACGTTCTGTAAAGAAAGATTGAAGCAGGGACGGGAGGTTAGCAGAGATCATGGCTGAGCCTCCCTGTTTTGCATCAACCGCTCGGTAGCCAGCCGAAGCAGTTCCGGCACAGCTTCGAGATACCAATAAGTATCGTTGACATGGACATGCCCCAGATAGGTAGCCAGTTTCGGGAGTTCTCGTTCCACATCGAGCCCGGCCCGATACCAGTTGATTAACGTGTAGGCAGCAAATCGGTGTCGCATGTCATGAATGCGTGGACCGCGACCGTGCCCCTTGGCCAATGCCCGCAGGCCGATCTGTTGGGACAGCTTGGCGAAGGTGTACCGTGCCATCCACTCCGTGATGCGACGACCGTATTCGGAAAGGAAAAACGCAGGAGTGGTTGGTGCAGGAAAGATTCGCTCTCTTGCTGCGGCGTATTTTTTCAGAGCGTCGACGGTGGATGGATGAACCGGTACGTACCGCGACTTTCCAAACTTCGTCCGCCGTATATGGAGGATTCCCAGCTCGAGGTCCACGTCCTGTCGGTCGAGACTGAGGGCTTCGTTCACCCGCATTCCGGTCACCGCCAGCAAACCGAAAAGCGTCGTAAACGTATTGGCGCGGAGTCCCTTTGACGACGGAAGCAGTTGTGCTTGGCGAAGCAGCCTATCAATCTCCTCATCGTTATAGATATAAGGGGCCTTGCGTCGATATCGAGCACAGAGAATGCCTTCAGGTGGAATCTCTGTTCGCGGATCCATCGCGCTAAGCCAAGTGGCGAAGCGCCGCACCATCCCCAAACGCCCCGCCCAGGTCGCAGGCTGAGCCGTTGCCGGCTCCGTGGCCCAGCAAAGCGCCAGTTCCGTGGTGATGTGTGAAGCGCCTTTGCGTTGTAGAAACGCAACAAAGTTCCGTAAACAACTTGCTGTTAGCCGGAGTTGGAATCCAAGGCTGCGGCGAATGGCAATGTAATCGTTCAATGCCTTCTGCAGGGGGTTCACTGTCCACCTCCAATCGGCCACGGGTGAGCCACTGCACGCAGGGTATGGAAATCGACCTTGGCATAGATTTCAGTAGTGTTGGGGAGGCGATGCCGGAGAACTTCTCCGATCTCATTCATCGTTCCTCCGGAGCGCAGCATGGAAGTTGCCAGACTGTGACGGAGCAAGTGCGCTCCTTTTAAGGCCGGGTGTAAATCGGCGCGGTCCAGCGCACGGCGAACAATAGTTGTCAATGTCGAGGGGCCAGCAAACCCTCGGCGTGGCGCCTTCATGCAAACGAACACACGACGGGTTCTGCTCTGAGGGCGATCTCGGCGCAAGTAGGACGTCAGCGCTTCGCCGACATCGCAAGGTAAGGGCATCCGGTCGTGAAACAATCCTTTGCCTCGAACGATAATCTCGCCGGCTCTCCAGTCGAGGTCATCGAGTTGGAGAGCGACGAGCTCACCGGCGCGAAGACCAAGACGGGCCAGCAGAAGAAGAATGGCGTAGTCGCGGCGGCCGGTCGACGTTCGGCGGTCGCAGGCTGCAACAACACGTCCGACTTCCTCGGGCGTGAGGTATTTCGGTACGGTGGACAGACGCCAGTCTGCGACAGTGGGTACACAAGCGGCCAAGTCCGTTTCCAGTTCGCCACTCTGAAAAAGAAAGCAAAAGAAAGAGCGGAAAGCAGTCGTCATTAACTGCGCTCTTCGGGGACTCATAGTGGGGGCGTGTCGCAGGACAAAGGCCGAAATGTCGGATGATCTCAGCTCTCCAAAAAGCAACGGCCCTTTTCTGAAGCGTTCGACGAGAAACTTGTGGATGAATGTCTTGTAACCAATAACAGTTGATGTGACCAGTCCGCGCTCCGAGCGCAAATGCTCTTGGTACCGCCTCAGAATGTCAGCCAATGGTGATTTGTCAGAAAAGCACGGTCGATCTGGAATGACCTCCCGGCTTCGGAGATGCTCCAAAAACTGCTTGAACGTTTTCAAATCACCCCTGCGAACCGCTTGCTTGTGGTTGATAAATCTCTCAACGAGCTGCTCATTGACGTGCTCAACCGTCATCCGGCTTCCTCGTAACCACTGCCCAAAATCCGCAAGTAGCGATACTTTGGACTGCATTGTTACTTCTGAATAGCCGTCCTCCTTCAGCGATGCCGCAAATGTTCGCAGATGCACCAGCAGCAGGTTGTCTTGCAGGCGATGGTGGGTAATGCGATCTTCGAAAGAATCTTTCAACACTGTCTCCTCCTTTTCTGGCTTCATTGCCAGTCAGAGGAAACAGCCGGATTATGCCGAGTTCAAGTCGCGGTCAAATCGTGCAATCCCACGCTGGGCTTGATGAATAACAAACCTATTTGGCAAAAGTCGGCATAATCGGAGAGTCGGCATGATGACGCTTATGCCGCGCGCGGCATAAGCGCCACACGGCTGCGACTCGCATGGGCGACGCGGGCGCGGATGCATTCACATTGGCTGCAATCTTCGGCTGGTCTGACATTCGGATGGCGATGCGATACACCCATGCGATGGAAGATGCAAAGCGGAGAGCAGTCGAAGCAATCGCCCAAAATTTCATTTCACGTGACCACAGCGTGACAAATGAAAAACCGGTTGCCGATCAGATCGCTGTAAGTGGTTGCTAGGAGTGGTAGCGGGGGGGAGACTTGAACTCCCCGCCTTGGGGTCATGAATCCCAAGACCTGTAGGGTGCCTGGGCTGATAAACCAATGGCGCAACTAAACTAGGGGCGATAAGTGTAAATATTTAATGGTTGGATGGAATGGTTGGATGGTATTTATTTTTAATGGTTGGATGGAATTTTCGGTAGGGACAGCTGCCTCGATTCAACTGGGGCCAAGCTGAAAGCGGAAAGGAAAGCCCTTTCCGCTTTTCCGCGATCACTTCGTTTCTGGCTGCGTTCAGTAGATGCCTATCAGCCTTGGGCCGTTCGCATTCGTAGCGTTAGCGGTTCTCTCTTGAACCGTTCATGCCCTTCATCGGTATTGGTAGTTTGCCATCTGCTCCGGCGGTGAGAGCAACAAACGCCTGATCTTCACGAAGCGAATCAAACACCGCATCGACGCGTGCCTCCATCATTTCCTTTTCCCGTACTGCCTGATAGCGTTCATAGGTGAAGAAGTGGCGCCTAAGGAAGGAGAGCGCTTTTTCGCGTTGTCCCGCCTGGGCATAAACAGCCGCGAGATTATAAGAAGCGGGGAGAAGAGCTTCATTTTCACGAGCGATCTTCAGGGCCTCATCGCTATGTCCGAAAGCTGCCATGAAGACGGCCGCGAACACGAGGTTATAAGGATCCTTCGGATCAAGAGCCAATGCCTGCTGCGTGTATTTGTTGCCCTTTGCCGGATCGCCTTCAGAATTCCAATACACGGCGAGGTTCCGATAGGTCAACGCCAAAGGATAAGCCTCGACAGACCTTTCCATCAGCGCCAATCCTTCCTTGAATTCGCCATCATGAATGGTCATTTTTCCCAGACCATGCAGCGCAACCGCACGCGAGAGCGGATCTGCAGGCATATTGAGAATTGCTTCAAATGTGGTTCGCGCTTTGTCCCACTCGCCAGTGTGATGTCGATAAACTTCACCGAGGTAGCGGAGCGGAGCGGGATCCGCAGGGTCCATGCGATGTGCCTCGCTGTAAAACTTCTCAGCGATACGATACCGGGCATTCAACTCAGCCATCAGACCGAGACGCATGGTTCGCTCTATTCGTGCACTTAGTTTCGAGTCGAAGACGGGGGCGTTAAACAGGCGATCGTTGACAGCGGCAATTTCGGCGCCGAGTTTCTTCAACTCTTTGGCCGCATCCTTCGCCTTTTTGGGAAACATGCATTGCTGTTCCGTGACAGACTTAAGCAGAGGGATCGCGCCTGCGCTATCGCCTGCCTTAACCTTCTCCCTGGCCTCTCTCAATTGCGTGTCGACTGCGGTCTCGCGCTGCTTCATTTCGCTCGCCACGAGCTTTTCCAACAGCTCCACCTTAAGGCGACCGTCCTTATTCTCAAGCTTGTTGACAGGCGTGCCGTCAGGTGTGGCCAGCACTGCTACCGGGAGCTTGGATTCGCCAATGAGTTTCGGTGCCTGAGGAATGTTGGTGTCCGCCACCTCCATGGATATGCATTGACCGGCGTATAGAGAAAGCGTGCGCGAGGCGCGCAGACTCGATTTCTGCAACTCTTCCTTTGAGGCTGGGAACCAGTAAAGTACCAGCCCCTTGGGTGGGGGATCTTTAGGCGCCCGAACTTTCCACGGCACGTAATAAACTTCCGGTGCCGAGCCGCCCGAAGCCGTGCCACCGCCGCCACCGCCACCACCGCCAC
>JBOGOU010000453.1:0-11183 GCA_050748205.1 Pyrinomonadaceae bacterium
TTGCCTCAAAAGTGACGAGTTGCAGTCGTCTCGGCTTTGCCGCCGGATGTGAGGCGCGGGCTATGCCCCGCCGGACGGTCAGCCGCAAAGCTTTGGGCTGTGCCCCTGGTGGGACTTAGTCCTTAAGTATCGGGGCAAAGCCCGCACCGAGGGCCGAGCCCAAACTTAATAAAGCTTGCTTACGGCGAGGCAGAGCCCGCGCCTCACATCCGGCGGCAAAGCCGAAACGGCTGCAATTCGTCACTTTTGAGGCAAGGCCACCGTGAATACTAATTAAGGAAGGTCTCCGACTCGTAATGGTCTGGACAGCTCGTTCGAAGTGGCTGCTTGTCGCAACATTGTTTGCGGCGGCTATTGGCCTGGGTCTGTTCGCTGCACCCCGCCCGGCTGCCCCACTCACCGATTTGCGCAGCCTGGAGGATTTTCGCTCGAGGTTTAATCAGGACCAGGGCAAACCTCGTCTTATTCTGTTGCTTTCACCGACATGACCGGCTTGTTTAACCGGCGCCCGGCGGGTGCAAACCGAACTTCTAGCGAAGTATCCATCTTCGGAATTACGTGTCTATGTTCTCTGGTTTTCGATGATCGCGACCGATGCCCGTTCGGCTTGGCGCTGGACCGGCAATGTCATCACTGATCCTCGCGTGATCCATTTTTGGGATGACCAGAAAGTAATAGGCCGCTGGTTCGCTGCCCAGGACAATCCGGAAGAGAGTGATCCGGGCATTGTTTGGGACGCTTTTTTTCTTTACGGTCCCGACGCTCGTTGGGATGGTGCGCTCCAGCCGCCCTTAAGCAGGGGCGCAACAGTTCTTGATGAATACGACACTCTTGAAAAGAGCTTGCTGCCACTCCTAAAGAAGAAATAGCGGCCGGTCTGTGTGTTCGACTGCCCCTTTTACTGGTGCCTAGCAGCACGAAACATCACTAAACTTTTCGTGTTTCGTTCGTGAGATTTCGTGGATAGGTCATTTCCACTAAGCCAACTCTAAAAAATTAGAAAACTGTGCACTAGAGCCGGGTATTGACTTTGCTGCAAATCGGGAATATTTTCCGTTTCGTTCTAAAAGGCTGAATTCTCACGGGCTGCTTCCTTGCAAACTCGCTAATCCAGCCTGGAAGTTCTTTAACCGTTGACCCAAACCTCGTTTCCGAATCGAACTCGTGACCTTCATCGCTGAAGCATCTGCCGGCCCACGGCCGTGCCGCTCCTCCGATTTCACTCGCAGAAAGGAGAATTACCATGCAGGGGTTCAAACGAAAGACAAAACCCTTCCTGGCGCTCTACCTGTTATTAACCAGCCTTGCATTAATGATTGTTGGAAGCGTGCTAGCCCCGGCAGTCAGGTCTCACTCCGCACTTGTACAAGCGCGTTCCGTCTACAACAACGGCGAACCCCAAGCCAGAGGCTACAGATGTGTTCGGCGATCGGCGGAAGCTAAGCCTCCAAAACGCCTTTCGCCGATTTTTCGTTCCAGAGGGAAGCAAAGGGCGAAAGAATATGAACCAGTCAATCTCCGTCCGCTTTGTTCAGACGCCGAGGTACCCATGTCAGTTTCCATAAGACAGCAACGGCCCGACGTGCCGAAGGGCAATCCACTTCTGGGGCCTATCAGAAATGAGCGGGAATTTACGAGGGATCCGGGAGCTGTTATTAGAAAAAGCCTCCGGCCATTTAAGCAAGTTTACTGGAAAGGACGCGGCTTAGACCAGCACCATCACGCCGCGCTAACTGTTCCACAGCCCGCCTGTGACGGAGTAGCCTGGTTTGGATCCTGCTTCTACTACGCATCTGCTGCTTTTACACGACAGGCGGACGGCGGCGGCATGACGATGACAATAGAACGTCCAACCTATGTGAGCACTGGCGGCAGTGGCCACACTTTGGACGAGATCGCGATCCAGGGAGGTCCTGGCAATGGCCACATCGTCGAACTCGGTTGGAATCTATCGAGCGATCAGTATGGCGATACTAATCCGCACCTATTCGTCTTCCACTGGAACAACTGGGCTCCCACCTGTTATGACGGTTGCGGCTGGCAGCAATACAGCAGCACGTATTTTCCTGGCATGGACCTCAGTAGCATCGTCGGCCGCCAGGTATATGTAGGCTACGTCTTCTTTCAGGGTAATTGGTGGGCCTGGTTTGACAATCAGTGGCTCGGTTATTTCCCTGGCTCGGAATGGGGTGGAAGTTACACCAGGAGCGAACTAATTCAGTGGTTCGGTGAGGTAGCCTCGAGTAATGGAGTGCCCCCACGGACTGACATGGGCAATGGGCGCTTCCCAAGCGACGCGGCCGCCGCCACAAACTTCACTCTTTGCGATGTGGATGCCGCGGCGTGGGTTTGTTGGTATCGTGATCTACAGTCAATTGGCGCCACGGTGCCAGCTGATTACGACATCCTGCGCACTGGATTTGGCGCCACGCGCTTCGGCGGACCAGGTGAGTAGCAGAACTTCTTTTATGGCAGAACAACCAGAAACAATCACTGTTGAAGTTAATGAGCGGGACAAAGTCACCGCGCTGCTGTATTCGGCGGGCGGCGAACGTGCGGGAATCACACTGATACTTGGCCATGGGGCCGGGGGAAATCAGTTGAGTCCTTTCATGCGTCAGTACGCGAGCGGACTGGCCGCACGCGGTTTTGACCCGCTCACTTTCAATTTCCTTTATACGGAACAGGGGCGTGGTGCGCCCGATCCGAAAGCGAAACTTGAATCCTGCTATTCCGCGGTGATTGCGGCAGCAGACAAGCACAAGAAGTTAAAAGGCAACCGGACAGCAATTGGCGGCAAGTCGATGGGCGGGCGCATCGCTTCACAGGTTGCCGCCGCCGACGGACGAAGCATTGCGGGCCTGGTCTTCCTCGGCTATCCCCTGCATCCTCCGGGCAAGCCTGACCAGTTACGCGATGCGCACTTGAAGGACATCCGCGCGCCGATGTTGTTTGTGCAAGGCACGCGCGACCCCTTTGGTACGCCCGAAGAATTGCGCGCGATAATCAAGAGAGATAACATGCCGGCCACCCTCTATGTAATCGAAGGTGGCGACCATTCATTCAAGGTTCCCAAAAGCTCACCACTTTCGCAGGAACAAGTGCATGAAGCAGTGATGGACGAAATCACACGCTCGCTGAAAGCGTTCTAGACGAACTGATTTCATTCCTGACACAGCGACTTCGGAAATGTTTTGCTCCATCCTCGCATTAAGAATTGAACGATGAGATCGGTTTTGGCGGGGCTTGCATGAAGCTCTGCTGAAAGTTTGTGCCAAAACCCCAGCTAAGTGAAGGAGACCGCATTATGAGACAAAGGTCTTTGTTTTTTCTGAATGTGATACTGGTGTTTTTCACGTTCGCATCAACGGGTGGGGTTCAAGCGCAACGTCTCCACGATGAAGGGCGCGATAAGAAGGCGCAGGAAGCAGCAAAGTTGGCCGAAGAGATTACCAGTAGGTCGACTTTTGAAAACCAACTCAAGAACCTTGATGTCCTTTCACGGCGCGACCTTGAAGTTTACTTCAGAGGCGCAAAACGCCAGATGGAGCTCGAAGTAAGCGGCTTTAGAACGTGGGGACAAGTGAGTGCATTCGTCGGGACAGTTAAGAACACCCTGAACACAGAGGATTTCATTTCAGACAACGATGTCAAAACAATCAACGAAGACTTGGAAAAAGAATGTCCGGCGCGAACAACTGATCTCGGAAAGGCGATCTGTGCTGCCGAAAAAGAGCTCGGTGCTTTGAAGAAAGCTGTTAAAGAAAGCGAAGAACGCGGCAAAGCTTTGCAGGAGGAATTGAAATCAAGACTGGAAAAGATTGATGTAATTGAATCATTGGTTGAGAAGGTTGAAACATTCCTAAAGTCAGGATCAAAAAAGAAGGAAACTATCAAGGGCCTCTCAGAGGTTTTCATTAACCTATCCAGGTCGTACGTTAATTACACGAACAAGTTGAAAGAGATTGAAAATCAACCAAAGGACGAATTGAGGCTGCTCCTTCAACGAATTGCCGTGGAAACTCTGCAGCTTGAAGCGGATCATTGGAAGACGGTCGCTACCATAAAACTCCGAAGAGCAGAGGAGCAAAAGGATCTGCATCGATTGGTTGAAGATGTTGAGTTTAGATTAGCCCAAATTCCCAAGTGCCTGTCTGTTGACTCTACGACATTCAATAGGCAAAAAATCAATATTACCGTCTCCGAGGCGAAGAAACTGGACACATGCAAAATAGCGGACGGTTCGGATCCGAGCAGCGAACTCGAGATTCCTAAAGAGGAAATTGTCGGCTATTTGTTTCAGACTCTTTACAGTGCTGCCGCTCTCGCGGCTCGAGGTGAGACCCCCATGAAACTGGCTGAACTGAGGCTAGCTCAGGAAGAGCATCGTTATTCAATTCGCCTGAGCGCAACGTTAGCCAGAGGTTATGAATTAGCAATCGGCAGCGGGACAAAACGGCTGGCCCGATACTACGCGGGAGGACTCAGGCCGGAAAAGATAGCCCAACTGATTCAAGCGGCAGCGACAGTGGCCATCCCGGGGGTCATTGCCGGAAAGTAGGAGAATGACATGAGAAAACTAATCGCCTCGTTACTGGCTATCGGCATTGTCACTTTATCCGGATGTGGGGACAAGGAAGCTCGGGAATATGCCGCCAAGCTGCTGCCAGTTTTGGATTCATATCAGGAACAACTCAGTCAGAAGATCAAGGCCGAGCAGGAGTTCTATGATGAGCTTGCAGATACATACGAGGAAGCGAGAAAGGATGACATAGGCATTCGCCTTGCCAATGATAGAAAAAGGCGATCCGAGGATCAGGGTGAGAAAATTACGAATGCAAAAGATGTTCCAACCTTGTCGCAGATCCTCGCGTCGTTGCAGGACTATGCAAAGTCTGATTTTGAAACGACGCAGAGTTTGCTGCAAGAGGCAATGGATTCGCGGAGCAAGTTTTTGGCTGATCTGGAGAGTATAGAAATTGAACTACAGAAGGTTAAGGTCCTCAAAGAAGCGTTGCAAGAATTGGCAAAATCAAAAGGTGACTTCAAGAAGTTTAAGGAGGCAACGGATTCTCTGCTGAAGACGGACGAGGGTATCAACAAGTTGCTATGTGTTGATTTGAAAAAGCAGCTCGAAGAGCTAAAAGCCGGTAACGCTGATCTAAAAAAACAGCTTGCCTCGCCGGACCTCGATGACGAACAAAAGAAGGAGATCAAACAGCAAGTAAGAGAGAGTGAACAAAAAATAAAGCAGACAACGGAGCGAATGGCCACGAAACAATGCCCCTGACTCGTAGAAGCGAGTCAATACCGTGGCAGAAGGAGCACAACTGATGTCAGTTCAATTTAGTAAGGCCGCAGTTATTGAGAAAAACAAAACTGCCATTGAGGCATGTAATCAGTCGATTGACAGACTCGAGAAGATAGTAGGGCTGCCAACCTCCAAGGAAACAGAGCGTCTAATACAACTCAGCCGCGCAAAAAATGAGAGGACTCAGCTTCGAGCGGTTAATGCTCATTTGAAGGCCGCAGGAACGACCGTGAAGCCAATGGATGACGCTATTGCAAGTGAATTAAACGATCTTGGCAACCGCCTCGATCAGAAGATCAGAAACAACCTCATCATTAATGCGACAATAGACTTTATTACCTCTGTCCTGGGCGATGTCAACAAGCTGCGTGGCATTGTAGCCGGTCATCAAGGTTAAGCAACTCCTCGCCCACTGCTCAGTCCCTTCTGCCATCAAGGTTGATTATCGGGTTTGACTCGCTCAGTCTTGACAACCGGTAGCTCGGGACGACGGCTCCAGTCCTCGAACGATCCATCGTACAGATGAGCGTCGTAGCCCAGGTAACGCGCGGCGAAGTAAAGCAAGCTTGCTTGTTGTCCTATGTGGCAATAGGTAGCTACGCTGTCGCCGGGTTTCACGGCAGCCCCCTCAAAGAGCTCACGAAGCGCAGCCACACTCTTAAACTTGTTAGTTTCATCCTGCACCAGGCTTGAGAAAGGAATGTTCCTGGCGCTGGGAATATGACCGCCGCGCGGCATTCGTCCGGCTTCCGCGCCGGTATAGAACTGCGACGCCCTCGCGTCGAGGATAGCGGCGCCACGCTTGTCGAGATTTGCGCTAACCCACGAGGCGTCAACCACGATGTCCTTATTCACCTGGGGCTTGAGTTTTCCCGGCTTTGGCGCATCCACCAGATTCGTCACCGGTCGTCCTTCAGCGCGCCATGCGGGCAGTCCACCATCAAGAATCGACGTCCGGTCACCGAGTCCGAGATAATCCAGGGTAAGGAAAACGCGGGCCGTTGGCGTTACCCAATCTTTACTGAAATAGATCACGATGCGCGATTTGTTGGATACTCCGAGCTTTTCGAAATTCGTTTTTAGCCGTGTGCGCGATCCGAATAATCCCACCGCTCCCGGAATCAAGAGCATGCCCAAAATCTATGATGATTCAAACGCTCAGCAGCAAACCATCACAAAAGTCCAGTATGCGATTCTGAGCAAGTGGAAAGGCACAGCGGGTACGGATTGGACCAACGATTGGCCTCCTGTCCCGCAAACGACAATCACACCGGACGGTCTGACTCGGGCGGCGTTGGAGGCAAGCGTGGGAGGCGCTTTTTTCCCGGGCATTGAAGCTTGCTGGTTCCTGCGCGACCTAAGCCAGCCAGGTGCTTTCGATTACAGCGAGCCCTTCCGGCTGAGCCATTCAGGTCACGGTGCTGGCGATATCACTAAGCAGATGGCTGTTCCCTGGCAGGCCGATTTCTACGAGTGCCGAGAGTTTGGACAGGGCTACTCCTGGTGGCCAGCCCAGCGCCCCGATGATGTTTTTCCCGAAACAGGTGGTGGAGCGGTTCCGTGGATTCGGGGAATTGTAAGGGACCACAATTCATTCAGTTTTCCCGTGTCCCACCAGGACATGGTCGACAACTGGTACAAGCTTGGTTATGTAGTCAAAAAGTCAGGCGCCTTTGTCGAAACCGAGCGGCACGTCACGTGTATTAACATATTCCTGATCTTAGACCGCAGCAGTTTTTCCGATGACGAGGTGAACGCGGCCCTCGGCGTGACCACCGCGGCTCGATTTGAGGACTCGCTCTACGTTGTGACCGAGGGATTCAAGCCTGCGGATTTGGGCCTAACGCCGGGAGTTTCCAGCACAACCTACACACCGGCCACGTTGCAGCCCATCGCTCCTGCCATTGCTCTCCAGCGCGCTAACGGCAACACCGCCGGCGACATGAGCGTTGTACCGCAGAAGGTGCTGGCACAGATCGATCCGCCGCCGGCCGACCAGATACAGCGTTTCACGTTTGTCTACACCGTTGAATTCACCAGCGTCAGTGACTTTGCCAGTGACCTCGAAGATATTACCGCCACGGCGACCAAGACCGTTGCAGGTAAAACCTATAGCTCAACAGGGAAGTTGACGCTCTTTAAGAAAGCAAATCCTTACATGCTGGATGGTCCGACGTCTTGGTTGAGCACAGACGTTCGCGTCTTCAAGGTTACAGAAGGTCAACCGCTGTTCGGCCTTCCGGCCATGGGAAACAACGCCGCTGCGGCACTTTCTTTTATCGATAGTGTAGTTACCCAGTTTCGTAGCCCCGGCTCCACCGCTTTTGACACCATTTCTACCGATCAGCAGGTTAGTCAACTCGAACTTGCCGAACAGGTCGGTGGCAAGCGCGTATTCAACTTTGCGGTGGCCCGTGTTCGTTACCGCGGAAATGCCGGAGCGCCTGGTGTCCGTGTCTTTTTCCGCTTGTTTACCGTTGCGGCCACTGGGGTGGATTATGACCAGACCTCCACCTATCGCCGCACCGCCGGGGTAACTCCCATCTCTCTGCTCGGCTTACAAGCCAACAACGTAGTTACTATTCCCTGCTACGGTCGAGTGCGCAAAGACACTTCTCTCGTTTCTCTGGCTACGCAGATTGACGACCTCAACGTTCAAGACTTACAACCTCTCGGTAACACCGAGTTTCAAGGCTACTTCGGTTGCTGGTTGGATCTCAACCAGGTGACGAAACGCTTTCCCTTGGACAGTGGGGGCAGCAACGACGGTCCCTGGCCGTTGGCCCAGCTCAAATCCGTTCAAGAACTCATCCGCGGTATGCATCAATGTTTAGTGGCCGAGGTTTACTTCAAAGACGATCTCATACCCTTCGGTGTGTCGCCCGCGACCAGCGACAATCTTGCCCAACGCAACCTGGCGATAGTCGAATCCGCCAATCCTGGCGTGGCTGACACGCGGACCGTCCAGCACACCTTCGAGATTAAGGCTACGCAACCCGCTCCTCAGATAGTCTTCGGCGGTGACGCGACTGAGCAGGAGCACTCAGCGCGTTTCATCCCCGCCGGACCAGATGAATTGATGATTCGCTGGGGAAACCTGCCGCGCTCGACGCGCCTTACACTCTACATGCCAGATGTAGAGGCCGACGAAGTTCTTGGTCTTGCCGGTCAGAGCTATGAGGCCCGGCGGCTCGAGCGCCTGGA
The DNA here is from genome assembly GCA_050748205.1 of Pyrinomonadaceae bacterium. Taxonomy (GTDB): domain Bacteria; phylum Acidobacteriota; class Blastocatellia; order Pyrinomonadales; family Pyrinomonadaceae; genus PSRF01. Next base: position 8,516 of record JBOGOU010000453.1, read on the forward strand.
CGCGCATACCATTCTTTGTCTGCCAGGAGACGTTACTTACGTTCCCCTGCCGACTCAGCGCAAGAGAAACATTGCCGCTCTTGCGACCCTTGAGCTGCCCGAAGGAGTCAAGCGCGATCAGCGCTTCAATCTGTTTTTCCATCAGATTTCGGGTCGTCCTCGGGCCGTTCTGGGTAGTTTCCAGATGACCATCCCGGTGAGCACGAAAGAGGCTCTGCTGGAGCCGGAAATTCGTAAGCTTTCAGTGCTGCGTCATATTGCCAATTCAATCCCGCCTGAAGACCAATGGCACCCGGTCTTTCTGCGTTATTTGGGTCAGATCGAAGACCGCGTCCGTGGCTTCGGCGGAAATCCGGATCGCGTGGCTCCGTCACCAGCCGGCACAGGCCGTGACGATGCGGCAGAGCGTTGTTCCCGCCGTGGATTGCTACTTTCTTTCTTGCTCGCACTCCTGGTGGTCGTCGCGGGGCTGCCGCCCACGCCTCCATATGTGGTCGTGATGGTTCTCGTCGCGGCTGCCGTTGTCGCAACGATTTGGTGGAAGCAGACCTGTTCGCCCTCGCCTTGCCGCCTGGTCAACGCGCTGATCGTAGGATTAGGTTTAGGAGCAGCGGTGCTGGCTGCTCTAGTCTTGGCGGGCTTGACTGGCCCGTTCGGATCTATGGTGTTGGGGCTGGCAGCTTTGTTACTGGGTATTCTCATAGTCGTAGGAATGCAATTGCGCTGTTTCAAATCTGCTGGAGGATAGCGGATTGAAGTCCGCAAGCGTTGCAACCAATACAGACGTGGTAATTGTCGGTGGAGGACCAGCCGGCACTGCGGCTGCGCTCGCCCTGGCTGGCTATGGAGTTTCAGTGCTCGTCATCGAACGATCCGGCTACGGAAAAGTTCGTGTCGGTGAAACATTCCCGCCCGCAATCAAGGAGGTACTGGCCCAGCTCGATTTGTGGGCGGAATTCGTGGCCGCCAATCACGTTCAGTCAGTTGGTATCCGCAGTGTCTGGGGAGGTCCCGAACCTTACGACCGTAGTTTTATTTTCGACGCTCATGGGACAGGGTGGCATGTGGATCGCCGTGACTTTGACGCCTTCCTCGCCCGGTCGGCCGAACGGCGGGGAGTGAAACTGGAGCGTGAGAGCCAATTGCTTAAGTGTGAGCGTAACGGAACTGGCGGTTGGAAAGTGCTTGTCGGATCTCGCAACCGCTCGCTTTCCGTGAACGCAAGCCTAGTGGTAGATGCTACTGGCCGAGCGTGTGCTTTGGCACGCCGGCTTGACAGTCGCCGAATCGCATACGATCAACTTGTTGGTGTCTATGCGTTCCTCGAAGGATTGAGTGACGAGCAACCCTTCACTCTCGTTGAAGCGGTTGAAGACGGTTGGTGGTATTCGGCCCCTCTCCCTGGCGGCCGTCAAGTTGTCGCCTTCATGACCGATTCGGATTTGTTCAACGCTGCGGCGTTGCGTGATTGGTCTCAATGGAAGACGCGCCTGGGACACGCATCACAAACTAAGGCTCGGGTCGCTCAGTTGAAACTCGACGGTACTCTGAAGGTACTTTCAGCCAACAGCTCTCGGCTCAATCAAGCGGGTGGACCAGGCTGGCTTGCCATAGGCGATGCAGCCAGCGCGTTCGATCCTTTGTCGGGTGACGGCGTGATGCGGGCTCTCAAATCCGGTCTGCGGGCGACAGAGATCATTCGTTCTTGCTTGTTAGACCAAAACGCGATTCCAGAGTACGGAACTATGATCGACAGAGAGTTTCGACGCTATCTGCAACAACGAAACGCATACTACAGTCGCGATAACTGGTGGGCTTCATCGCCCTTGTGGTCGCGCCGGCATTAAAATTCCGAACGACTGGACGCCCTTTCGCTAGTGGGAGCCGATCAGGCTTGAGTAGTTAGCGGTAAGCCTTCTCCCGACGAAATCGAAAGGATCTCGACCACCAGAGTTGACGAGCACCAACGTCGATCACGATTGTAGACAAGCAACTCCTTGGCAACAGTTGTCCACGCCTAGAGTACCGCGGTTTCCTCGAGCGCTCGCCCTTCAGCAAATCGTTTGATGCTCAATTGCCCAGTGTCGATAAGCTCGGAGTGGCCCTTCAAGATCAAATCCGCGGTGATACGGCCCGAAGCAGGGGAGTGCATAACGCCGTGACCACTGAAGCCATTAGCAAAATACAGGCCCTGTACGTCGGGCGCGGGCCCGATGATCGCGTGATGGTCGGGCGTCATTTCATACAAACCGGCCCAAGCCCTGCGGGGGTTAACGGCCGCGTCCGCGAGGCAGGGCACTCTCGACGCTGCACGCGTTAGGATCTTTTCAACGAACCCCGGATCAAACTCGGTCTTGAACCCTGCCGTCTCTTCTGGATCGTTCCAGGCCAACAAAATCCCGGCGCCCTCACGCCGGAAGTGAAAACCAGTAGACATGTCGATGACCATGGGAAAGCGTTTGGGTAGCTTGTCGAAGGGCTCGGTCGGCACAAGCTGACGGCGCAGCGGTTCGACAGGCAGATCTGCGCCGGCCATCCTTGCAACTTCCGCAGCCCAGGGACCAGCGGCGTTCACAACTACAGAGGTAGCAACGCGTCCTCGTGTGGTTTCGACCCCAGTCACCCGACTCTTCTCAACGGTAATCTCCCTTACCGGAGTATCCAGCCA
>JBOGOU010000454.1:0-33848 GCA_050748205.1 Pyrinomonadaceae bacterium
CAACTACAACGCAAATTCGACGCATATTTTCCTCAGGATTTATTCAGAACTAAACAAAGCGTGGAGCTTGTCCGCGTGCAGGCTATTATCCGCGTCGAACAAGTCGCGGGTGTCGAAGCGGGGTATCTCCCATTTACCCCTCAGGTCCCGTGGTTTGACAATCTGTCGGTCCATTGTCAGCCCACTGGCAAAGCCAAGCTCCTCGAGAAGTTCCATGGTTGAGCGGTTCCAGGTTCCGCTGCCCCCATAGGGATAGGCCAGATGAAGACGCTCAACCCCGAAATTGCCTTTGAAGTAAGATGCTGCGGTCGCCAACTCCTCACGCTGCTCGGCTCGACTCAACCGGCTCAGGATGTAGTGTTGGTGGGAATGAACTCCGATCTCAAGACCGGCTTTCTGACAGTCTCGAATTTCTTCCGGCGAAAGATACAACCTCTGCGCCACGTCACTTTCGGCGCCAAAGACCTTTTCGAGGAGTTCAGTCAGAAGAGCAGAAAGAAGCGAGTATGGGAGCTGGTAGTTAAGCAACATTTTGAAGCTGCGGGTCGCTTCATCGTCGTAGCGATAGAGATTACGGATACCCAACGACTCCGGAGATTCCAATTCGTAGGACTCTTTGTGAGATGCGAGGACCAGTTCAAACTCCCGCTGAAAAGCTGAGAGCCCCAGCTCTCCCTGAAGCAGGTGGATCTTGTGAACATCCAAGAGCCGTCCTTCTGTCAACGGCGCCGAACAACAGAAAACGGTCGCCGGAGCCTCCCAGCGTTCCAGGACGGGCAGAGCATGTTTGACTACATCCTTCAGGCCATCATCGAAAGTGAGAACCGCAACCGTCTCAGGTAGGTCGCTCTGTGGATCAAGCAGTTGCCCGACCGTGGCGAAGGAGAAGTTCCTCTTCAGAATTCGGAGCTGCTGGTCTAGGTCTTCTGGGCGAATCCCTTTGATGCCTTTGAAGCCACCGTTATTTGCGGGTTGACAGTAGTGATAATTAATTATGACGGCGTAGCGATCTTTCAGAGTAATCGGAGACGGCTGGAAGTCGGGATCAATTCCGCGTGAGGTATCAGCCTGCGAGCGGGTTTTGACAAGCCCATGCCGCTCGGCCTCCACAGGATTCATTACCGGCCATCTGTCCGGCAGCACATAGATCAGGCTGTCGCCCGCGTCATCGTAAATGGTCACGATCTGCTTATTGGCCGGGGCGGATCGCCGGAGGTGCTCAAGCGCCATGTCCTGATATTCGTGAGTAGAGACCAGCACCGCGTCGATCTCGTCCCAATGCACGTTGTCAAGCTTGAACTCCGGATAGACCGAGAACTCGGCATGCTCAGAAGGCAGGTCGTCCAGCGCGACAAACCCTCTTACATCAAGCTGAGGGAATTCCGGGATGTAGAGGTACAAGCAGCGCGTGTGCGCCCGTGTGCCGACTATTAGCAGTCGGGCACCGCTCTCACGCCACTGAAGCATTGGCTTTTCCAGCTCGTACTTTGATCGATAATCGCGGTACCAGTCGGCGATACGGTTTTCTTCTGCCAAATAACGATCGCGCTCTTCGGTGTTGTAGTTAACCAGGTAGTTTCGAGTGACTTTCTCCCATTCATCGTCGAGCGCTTTCTGACGCTCGTCGGTGAGTGTCTTCACTAATTCCGGCCCGGCATATCGCTGGCATTCGACCAACAAGCCTTCCAGGTACAGGTAGCCTATCGAAGTTCCAAAGGCGCATATCAAGGCGTCGAGCGGTGTCTCCACGATCGGCTCTCGGTTGACGTTAAACGAAGTGTTCACGACCATCGCGACTCCGGTCAGATCGTAAAACGCCTTTATCATTCGGTAGTAATTCGGATTGGCGCTTGCGGTGACGGTCTGCGGCCGAGTGGTGTGGTCAATGTGGGTAACTGCCGGGATGAGAGCTCTCTTGTCTTCTTTGACTTCAACTACCAGCAACATGAAAGGGCTGGGGCAATTCATGTCCAACCAGTCATAAGCATGCTCTGCCAGTACACTTGGGGCATAAGGGCGATAACCTTCTCTGAACTTTACGCTGGCGTTAAGCTTGTCTTTCATGTTCTGGTCACGCGGGTCGGCAACGATTGAACGGTGGCCAAGAGCACGAGGCCCAAACTCAGAACCGCCCTCGAACCAAGCCACGACTTTCCCTGCTGCTACTAGACTGGCAATCTCCTCAGGCGTGGTTTCTCGATACTCAATCTGATGCGATCGCAGGAGATCCTCCATCTCCGTTTTCGGGTATGACCGTCCTGTGTAAGCTGTTTGCATCGAGACGGAAACCTTTTGTTTCTCAGCCGGAGCGATTTCGTTGAAATATCCCCAAAGTGCTAGCCCAAACGAGATACCAGTATCAGAGCACCCGGGTGTGATCCATATCTGCTCGAACGCAGTCTGCTCGAGGATGCGCCAGTTCGACAGTCCGTTCAGTGCAACCCCTCCGGCAACGCAAATATTCTTGCTTCCGGTCTTCTCGTAAGCGTATTCGGCCATCCGGATAAACTGACGCTCGCACTCCTGTTGAACGTCGTAAGCGGCTCGCGCAAAGTAAGGCTCTTGTACTCGTTCCCGGTCATCGCATTGTTTGAAGCCCTCTCCAACAACTCGTGGGATTGGAGATCGAGTGAAGCATCCGCTGTAATCTGAAGTCATGCCCTCGTCATGCACGTCGAATTCCAACACTGGCCCTGGTTGAAAGCGGCCATAGGGCGCTAGCCCCATCGTTTTGCCAAACCCCTTTTCGGGACCGTAGGGCAGGACCGATCCGGTAACGAGCGAATACAAGCGGCCAATTCCCCAGTTATCACCTCGCTCAAGAATCTCAGCTTGGCTACCATTGAAATAGTAGAGACTCTGTGTGTTGAGCCTCGAACCTAGTGCATCGACCACTAGGACCGCGGCTTCATCAAAGCCCGACGGGTAAAAGGCACTTGCCGCGTGTGCGTTATGATGATCAATCACCCGAATCCGCTCTCGTGGGTAATTCAAGTTGATTTTGAGATAGTCGTGTTCAAGCTTGCGATAGGCCGGACCGCTGTTCAGCCAGCGCGGGAGCCGAGCGTAGTCGGTAAAGATGTAATCTACCTCTTCCAACGATTCCAGGCCGAAAGTTTGGAGGCAATAGTGAATCCCGCGGAGCGGAAACATGTAAGTGTGCTTAAGCCGGGTGAGCCTGTCTTCACCGATGCAGACGTACTCAATCTCTCCCCCCTTTTGGGGAACGCGAATTAAAGAGACGCTGGCCTCGTAGTTCGCAAAGTTGGGTACGCCGAGTATGTAAATGAAGTTCTTTGACATAACCGCGAAACCGTTTGTCGAATTGCTCGATCGGAGCGCGCGCTTACTCAGTCGGCACGTCCATTTTGTGGAGAGATCGATGCTGCATTCGGACCCAGGCCTTTGATTTGGCCGCGGATCAAACGGCCGTTTTGGCATGTGTTATCCGCCATACTGCAAAATGAACTCCGCAATGGTGAGGATTGAGCGAAAGTGTTCCAGCTCGAGTTTTTCCAGGGAGACTACCACGCCAAATCTATGTTCCAGGTATACCAGGAGTTCAACTAGTCCCAGCGAGTCCAGCATACCTGTGCCGACCAGATCCACGTCGATTGAAGGCACGCTCAAATTCAACTCGTCAGTAAAAAACGCCGCCAACTCCTGTTGTAGCTCTGATATCCTGTTGGTGTTCTCCAATGACAGGCTAGCCATACCTAATCGATAACCTCCAGCCGATCGCCGCTGTGGAGCACATCCCCTCCGTTTACCAGTTGCCCATCCACCAGCAGCTTCTCCAGAAGAATCCACTCATCCGTACTCGCAACCAGAACACCGGAGCTCACACGCTCACCAACACTACCCGGCGGGCAGCTGCATTGTTGCCCGGTGCGACTTCCTTTGACGATTCCGATCACCCGATTTCCGAGTCTTGCCTTTGGATTTCCCCAAGGTGAGGCGAACGGGAAGAAATCACATGCGCGCACCAGGTTGATAATCTCTTTTGCTGTACGTCCGCAGAACAGGTTATCTAGCGGGGGGATCTCCGCGCCGAAATACTCTCGTTTCGTCAAATCCTGCGGCACCAATGGAATCGGCTCCGCAGTCTGCATTAGTCTCAACAACAACCTCACACCCTGTCTTGAGCATCTGGTCCACACTGACAAAGCGGTATCACTCTCTTTGACGGGAAACAGCGACTGGTAGGCGATTGGCCCGGTATCAATCGTCGCCTCCATCCTGTGCACTGTTACTCCATGGGTGCTCTCGCCCCGATACAGAGCCCAACTGACTGGATTGAGGCCGGCATAACGCGGCAAGGGTCCGGGGTGCAGATTAAAACTACCGATCCTCGGGGCACCCACGATCTCAGGGGCAATAATGTACAAAGAATGGACGTTGAGCAGCAGGTCGACTCCTTCCGCGCGCACGACATCTGCAAATGCGGGATCCGTCACCAGCTTTGCGGGCCAAGTCCGAAAGCCCATGTTTGTCGCCAGCTGCCAGGCGGACAATCCGCCGCCGTTGGACTTCCTCGTCGGCGAGGCCATCACCCCGACAATGCGGTGGGTCGTTCCAGCCACCGCCCGAAGCGTCTGGATACCCGCCGACTCCTCGCAAACCAACAGCACGTTCACTATTACAAATCTCCGCTCTCAAACCCTGATCAGTTTTGCGTAGCACCTTTCGCAAGAGTCTGGGACGAAAGCTCCTGAAACAGCTCGCGCAACCTGGGCCGGTCAATTTTTCCATTTACGTTCTTCGGCAAGCTGTCGAATTCCAGCCAACGAACGGGCAACATATAACCGGGCAGTGTCCTCCTCAACCGACCGCGCAACTCTGCCGGAGTTACTTCGTGGCTCGGAAGAGGCACGTATGCACAACAGATCACGACACCTTCGAATCCGTCCGTGGCGACGGCAACTACCCCGCACTCCTGCGACATGTTCAGAGAGTTCAGCGCAATTTCGATTTCACCCAACTCGATGCGATATCCGCGGCTCTTGATCTGCGAGTCGGCACGTCCCAGGTAGTAGAACAGAGTATCCAGGCCAACCTTGGCAAGATCGCCGGTCTTGTAAATCCTATCGCTCGCGTCCGAACTCTTGGGGTTTGGTAGAAAGGCTGCTTCCGTCTTTTCGGTGTCGCACCAGTAGCCGGGACTCAATCCGACTCCACGAATGTAGAGATCTCCAATCTCTCCCGGCGGGACAGGCTGTAATTGTTCATCGAGCACCAGCAACTCCTCGCCGTTGCATGCGGTCCCGATGGGAATCGCTTCTGTATCGCTAATTGGACAGGACGGTACGTCGTAATAGCTGCTCGCGATAGTTGCTTCGGTCGGACCGTAGAGATTCGTGAAGCGAACGCCGGGGAGACGCTTCATCCAGTAAGTAAGAGCTGGCGTCGGGAACACTTCGCCGCACCAGATGAGTCGCTTGAGCGATGGAAAGTCGTTGAAAGCGACTGCATCCAACTTCGCCATGTAGTTCAGCACGGACGGTACCGAAAACCACTGAGTTAACTGTGACCCGCGAATAAACTCCGCCAGCTTGTTCGGCAGTAGATTCAAGTCCACCGGCACGAGGTGGAGCTGGGCGCCCACCGCGAATGTTCCAAAGATGTCAAAAGTCGACAGGTCGAAATGCAACGGCGGATGCCCCGATATCCGGTCGTCAGCGTTGGTCCCAAAGTGACTGATCGCCCATCCAATGAAGCGCCTAACGTTTTCGTGAGTGATTACTACACCCTTAGGCGTTCCGGTTGAGCCGGACGTGAACAAAATATGGGCTGGATCTCGGCTGTCGTTTTGGTTGTGCAGTGGCTCGCCAGACTCCGTCGCCAAGTCGTCCCAGGAGAATTCAGTGTTTAGACTACTTGCCGCGACTTGCGGGCTCTCAATGAGAGCAAGCCTTGCCGCCTGGCAGGACTTTGACTGTATCAACAACTCTTGAACCAACGGCGCAACAGAAGTTGTTGCCAGGATGCACTTGGGTTTGCAGGCATCAACGATCTTCGCCAAACGCGGCGCCGGGCTTCCAGCGTCGAGCGGGACATAAATGCAGTCCGCTTTCAAAGCACCGAGCAGACTAACGATGGCCGCCGGCGATTTTGGCGTAAGCAGGCAGACGCGGTCTCCACGTTCACAGCCTATTTGTTTAAGCAGCCTCGCGAGCCGGTTTGAGCAAAGCTCCAGCTCTTCATACGTCATCTGCTGCTGACGCATTACCAGAGCCGTGGCATCGGGCTGCCGCTCCGCCTGCTCGCTTACCCAGCGGTGTAGTAACGCTGCCATTGCCGTGCTAACTTGGACGCAAGGTCAAAAACGATGTTGCTGTGATGCAACTCTTCTTCGTTCGGAGGAATATCGAGAATGAAAGTCTTGTAGCCAACGCCGATGTATCTCCCTAGCTCGGCGGCCACCGACTCGTAGCTGCCAACAAGATACGGGCAAAATGTCTTGTAATTCTTGAAGGGAATGAGCCAATACGGATTCCTCTCGCTGGTCGCTTCCTGTCCAAGTTCGGAAAGCTGTTTGTGCCAGACTGAATCGGAGACCTTCATCGCCAACTGGTGGGTTATCTCGCCGCGGCGATCTTCGGGAAACCGAGCATGTGCGACCTTCCAGGCTTCGCTTTCATCCTGCCGTGCGATGATACCCACACGAACGCCTGATTCCGATTCAACTATCTGGGGAGTATTCTCATACTCGACTGCCGGCTTGGGGTATTGCACAGCGGTGGCGCCCATTGCCCTAGCCGCAGCCATCCCTGCCTCGGACGATCCCGAGACAAACACGCCGGGCAGTAACTCCGCTGGAAGCGGCGGCGTCATCTTCAAGTTGCTGACATTGTAAAAGGCGCCCTCAAAGCTGACGGGAGACGAGGTCGACAGGAGCCGGATGATCAAAGTCGTGTATTCAACCAGTCGTTCATATCTCTGATCGTGTGGAGTGGGGTCGTTCAAGGCATTCAGGTCATTCTTGAACCCGCCCGCCACCATGTTGAGGTACAGCCGGCGACCATAGAGATGGCCAAACGATGCAACCATCTTGGCAACCGTATAAGGGTGCATGTAGACGGGCTGAACCGCCACCAGCGGCGCGAGATGTTTGGTGTTTTGGATAACGATCTGGCTGACGAGCCACGCATCAACCAACGAGTTGTCGGTGTACACCAGGATGCCCTTGCATCCGTATTGCTCGCTCCAACGAGCAACATTTTCAACCTGGCTAATATAGTCCCCTCTGGGTGCTGCGCTGGACTGTGGACAAGTAGCGAATACCTCTAGTGAGCTTTCGGTCGAGTAGTTTTTATTGGGGGCTTGAGCGACCATAAGAAATCCTCCTCTCTCTCGATTTGACCGTTTGCGTGTTCATCAGTTCGGGCGATCCTGATCGCAATCCGCCCGCGTTAAGTACAGATCGTCAGCCATAAATACATCGACACAGTCGGACGCGGCTGCGGGCTTGGCCCACAAGGCGCCGTTTAATCGCTGTCGCTCATATTCCAGGGGCTGAAACAGATTAGGGAGAGGCTCCACAAAATCGTCTTCTTGCACGAACCCTACAGACCGCAACGGCTCGACGAAAACAGGGGAGGTACAATAAAAGTCGACGAATGCGACGCCCGCTTCCTGACCGGCCTCAACCACCGCGGCCGCCAGCAGTTGCTGCGCCTGTTTCCTGCTCATGAACTCCACGACCCGCAAAACCCGAATGTCAGTGCTACGCACGGTTTCCACCCGGTATACAACTAAGCCCAGAACGTCACCATCGGCTGGATTCTCGGCGAAGCGCACTATGTATCGAAATGTCGGGTGCTCCAGATACCGCCATCGCAAGAACTGCGAATCACGCCAAGTCCCCAATTGCCGGGGCGCAAATTCTTCTCGCCATGATCGATTCCAGCGTTCTGCCATGCTCTCGCTCCAATCCACAATTCGTACGCCAGTTGACGATTGGCCGGTTTTTGAGGATGAAGTGTGCCCGTTTTGCGTCGCTCCCCGCCACGCCGACCAGCACTCGGGCGAGAACGGAGTCGGTCTCCCTGAGAGCAACGCCTCTAGAGCCTCGAGAGAGACGATGCGAACCCAACGAGGGATGTCGTCCCTGATCTGGAATCGCAGAGCTGATAAGAGTCGTCGTGTGGTCTGGTTCATGCCCAGAGTGCCCACCACTTCGTGACCTTGCCGCAGCGCATGTTGCAACAGCGATATGCCGGTCTGCCAACCTCGCGACTCTGGCGACGAAACCCACGTCGTCAACCAAGCGGCACTGGCCTGACGGCCTGTGAAACAAAACCCGAACGGGATGACGCCCAGCATCCCTACCAGTGCGGAATCCCTTTCGGCGATCAGGATGGAGAGGCGATCGGGATCTTTGTGATTGATATACTGCCATCGCAGGAGAGCTTCATCGCGAGTCAGAATGTGGTCCCTGCGCCAGTGCGTCTGGATGAAGTCCTGAAGTTCGGAAATCCGACTTCCTGGACACCAGTCGATTACCAGTTCGCTTTTGCTAAGTTTGGGTCCCGCTGCCATAAGTTACGAGACCAGGTCCTCTTCCAGAATCAGGCTGTCTTTCGCAATGGCATGGGCAGCGCGTTTGCCAATGACTTCCTTTAATCTCGCAGCGGGAATTCCCGTACCCGGTTTCTTAGTCCCAACCATCTCGGGGGTAATCAGCGAACGGTCCTCAATATCTACCAATGACACAACGCTCTTCTCGAAGATTCCCTTCATGTGTTGCAGACGGATCGTGGCTGCATCCTTGTCCAACCGAGTACTCAACATTGTCTCGACGGCCCGTATTCCGCCAACGAGGTCTCCGAACTCGGCGGGCAACATCGAGTGTTTAGCATCGCTGCCGTACATCTCGCGGCTAAATGTCAAATGCTTCTCTATCACTGCCGCCCCCAACACAACGGCTGCAATGGACGCGTAAGGCGTCAGTGTATGATCCGATAGTCCCACCGGCAGCCGGTAGCGTTCCCGCATTTCCAGCATCACATTCAGACCCACGTGTTCGTAACGGCAGGGGTATTCGGAGGTACACTGCATGAGGGTCAACCGGTTGTTGCTGCGCAAGATCGTGTTCACCGCCTCATCAAGCTCTTTCCACAGACTCATCCCCGAAGAAAGCAGTACTGGCTTTGAAGTCGATGCGATTGCTTCCAGCAAGGGCAGGTTGGTCACTTCACCCGACGGCACCTTGAAGCGAGCTACCTCCAGAGATTCGAGCAATTCGACTGCCTCAATCGAAAACGGCGACGACAGGAATTCAATGCCGCGAGCCTCGCAGTGAGATTTCAGCGCTCGCCATTGCTCGCGGCTGAATGCCGTGCGTTCGAAGTACTCGTAACGAGGCTCGCCGTTGAAGTACGGCGGCATCGGCGCATTTCGCAGAGTCTCGGCACTGGCAATGTGAGTTTGAAACTTGACAACATCGGCACCCTGCTGCGCGGCGACATCAATCAACTTGAGGGCGTTCCCAAAGCTGCCGTCGTGCACCGATCCGACTTCCGCAATGATCTCGGTCTTGCTCACGAATTACGCCGTTACGCAGATCGCGTCATCGGTCGTTGTAGACTCGATTCGAACGCGAAGCTGTTCCTCGATCCAGGGATAGGTGAGCGCAAGGCCCTCCTCGAGCGAGACGCCGGGTTCCCATTCAAGCACCTTGCGCAGCAACGTGTTGTCGGAGTTGCGCCCCCTGACGCCTTCGGGTCCAGAAATGTGCTTCTTAGCCACCGGGTAGTTAGCTATCTCGGCCACCATGTCGGCCAACTGGTTAATCGTAACCATGCGGTCCTGGCCCAGATTCAACGGCTCGGAATAATCTGATTGCATTAATCTGTAGATCCCATCCACGCAGTCATCGATGTAGCAGAACGAGCGTGTCTGTTCTCCATCCCCCCAGATCTCGATTTCAGAGTTGCCGGTCAGTTTGGCCATCGCGATCTTGCGGCACATTGCAGCGGGCGCCTTCTCACGGCCGCCTTCCCAGGTTCCGAGCGGTCCGAAGATGTTGTGGAATCGCACTGTTCGAGTCTCGATCCCATAATCCTCTCGATAGTGCTTGCAAAGATGTTCGGCGATCAATTTCTCCCAGCCGTAAGCATCCTGAGGTTGCGCCGGGTATGCGTCTTCCTCCCTGAGTGGCGTGACGTTGGCGTCCAGCTGCTTGTACTCCGGATATACGCAAGCTGACGAGGTGTACAAATAGCGCTTCACGCCATTCACCCGAGCAGCCTCAAGCGTGTGGATGTTAATCAGGGAGTTGTTGTGCAGGATCTGCGCATGATGGCACGAGATAAAACCCATACCTCCCATATCGGCGGCCAGAGCATAGACGTGATCAACATTGCGAGTAGCCTGCAGGCAAGAATCCCATCGCCGCAGGTCGAGTATTTCAAATTCGTCGGCATCGGTAGTGGAGAACTCTGGGAGCTTGATATCGACACCACGCACCCAGTAGCCCTCACGTTTGAGTCGAGTAACGAGGTGATGGCCGATGAAGCCACCAGCGCCAGTCACCAGTATTCTTTTTGGGTTGGCCATTTATGAATCTCTCCTGGTCAATAGTCTTTCACTAGTAAGGTAGGTCACGCCGCATTTAGCCGGCTCTCACGTGAGGTATACTGACTCACCGTAGAGCAGATCGTCGTCAACCTCGATTGGTAACGTAGCATTTGAGGCCAGATAGCGTTTAAGACCCTCGGGTAGAGCCGGGAAATCATAACTGACGGCGAAGCATCGCCTGATGGCGTCGAGATCTTCTCGCTCGTTTGTGGACTTAACAGCGGGCTTAAACCAAGCCGGCATAGGGCCCTCACCCTCAGGCCACAAATAACCGTTGGGTCCTGAGCGGTCCTTCACTAAGGTATCGGCGATCCATAAGTACGGCTTGTCATTCAAGAAACACCCGAGTCTGCTATAGGTGGAGTTGGAACAGATTACGAGGTCAGAATGCATCATTATCATCAAACCCATGAGGTCTGTGCAGGTTTGGCCCAGGTAGTTGATCGGTTCAATTTCATTCAGAAAAGGTTGTAGTTCTTCACGCTTTGCGTCTGTGGACAGAATAAACGCGCAATCCGAGACTTCTCTGATTTTCTGACAGATTCGAGTATACCAATCTAAGGGTAATCGAATATTGCGCTCGTTTTCCTCGAGATTCTTCGTCCGCGTTGCATAAGCGCCGAACTTTATGTCAACAGCTACCTTGAGGCGCCCCTGCGCTGGTGAACTCATCTCTTTGAAACGGCGGCGAGTATCGGAATGGCTTAATACGAGATCCCGTAACCACGCACGTGCTCGCTTGATTGAGGCGTAACCGCCCCACATCCCCGAGGTGGTAACTACGAGCGATCTCGCCCGGTCATCAAGGCCCAGAGTTTTGAGGTAAGCTAAACAAGCCTCACCCGCGTCTGTGATACCAGTTCTTCCGTAAAGATGTCTGTCGAAGTACAGTGCGGGAAAACCAATTTGCAAACCGAGTTTCCGCTGAGCCCGAATCATGTACGAGAACAGGCCCGTTTCAATTTTTTGGGGGACCGTCGCGGGAAAGTAGTAATCGTAACCATGTAGAGGCGGCACTAGATTGCGCGGCCATATCGGTTGTAGATAGTTCATTTCGCAAGTTTGAGCAATCAAGTAAGCTTTGGCGACGGCGATAAGATTATTGCCAAACCCCTGGTCCGTTACAGTAGGATACGCAATTCGCATGAACCGCTCTCCCTTTTTTGAACGCGCATCATTCACACGCACCGTACCCTCGCAAGGTTCTGCTTGCTCTTGAGTTGTGGCGCACGCAGCCCGACATGAATTGGCCGCCTGCTATTGAAAAACAGATTTCTATTTTTCCCCATTGTGTTCCACGCGTCGCAGCCAGATTTCGCGCCAAAACGGGTAGATGCTCCTCGGACAAAAGAGCCGGCTTTGACTAAGGCACCCGTCACAGATTACGTCCTCCAGGACTATGCAGTCGTTGGGCAAACGGAGCAGCACTCCAGTCCTTTCGTTGACTATACGCTCCACCCGGCGCAGAACCCGAAGTGTCTTTCCGCAGTACGGAACCATCTCCCTGACAAACGACAGTCCGCGATTTCGGCACTGGCTGTCTATGGTTTCTTCTATCTCACGCTTGGACCGAACTTGCACGAGTTCTCCAGGTTGCAAATCGAGCACTTCCTTCGGTGTCGTCCCCCTGGCAAGTCCGCGAACGTCTGGATAGGAGCGCGGAAACGATCCCAGATACCTTAGCCCCTTCGCAAGAATCATATTGCTGAAACGAAGAAGGTGGCGCCGGTGTCCGTTGACAGTTGGGACAGACCTGGGTACCTCGCGAGAAATTATCGTATTGCACTCGTTAACCGTGGATACCGCCGGCTGGTTCTCGCGTTCCCGCTGAGCGCGGTGCCCAACGACCCGCCGAACTCGAATCGCCAACCTATTATTGAGTAGAGATCGTAACAGATGATGCGGAAGCCGCATCAAGATGTTCAAGGCGGCGATGACCGCATAATGAACAAAATCTCGAATGCCCACGTTTCGAGACACGAGATCCTCAAGGTAGGGGCGCGGGTCCCACCACCGCAGCAGGGTTGTCGCTCGAAATAGTTCAGTTGCCTGGCAGTAATAACGTTCATTAACCGTCTTCCCAGGAATGTCTGATGCTTGCGTGACGCGGGTGAGTCTGTCGAGATCGCAAACAGCCAGTCGGCGATTGACGCCGGGGGGAGGTTCGCAAACTGCCCCTACATGTTCCCGTTCCAAATACTCGCCGTCCACACGCTTCAACCACACGCTCTTCCAAAACAACAGGCAACCGGCCTGGCAACCACCGTGCGAACTCCCGTCACACCGGAGCCCCTCAAGATGGGCAGCATCTGTCATGTGCCGTATCTTGGTATGCCCGATGGTGTCACAGGTCTTGTGGGCTGACTTGAAGACGCGAAACCGCGAGCCGCAGTATCGGAGCATCTCAGGCATGAACGGAAGGCCGTCTATAGAACCCTGTGCGTCGAGGGTGGCTAGAATTTCATCGGCGCTCTTCACTTCCACCCATTCTCCCGCGCGAAAACCCAGAGCTTGCCCAGAAAATCGAGATTCAGTCACAGGAGACATCCTCCCTCGGAGTCTGGCATGAACCATCTACGGGAACCGGGAACTCAGCCGTTGGGTTGGATGGGCCAATTTGGAAGACCACCAAGCGTGGATGAAGCGTCACGACCCCGCGCACTTCCGGCGTCCCCGTAACAAAAAACGTGGCCGCGGAGAGCCAGCGATCGTAGTTTTTTTGGTTGACATAGCGAAACAAAAACGCGTTTACATGAAACGTGCCCGCTGCCAGACTAAGATCGAGCTCAAACGTGCACTTGAGGGTTTGGTTACCATCGAGGGTAATGCTGCCTGCGCCTAACCGAGCTGAACAGGTGTCAAACACGGGGTATTGGTGGTCGTCAACAATCTGAATCACAACGCTTAAGTCTGGGTGCGGAGTACGGGCATAGGCCTCAACTGTAATGTAGAACTTGCCACCTGATTTGAACTCCACGCTTGAGCCGTTACCGTCATGGACTGAAACACTGGAAATGCAAATATCGGGATCAGGGCCGACGTGACGCCGTTCCTGCCCGTATTTATAGTAGGTCTTAATGACCTCCTCCGTCCGATCAATCATCTGCACCTCGCCCAGTTCCAACAGCAGGCTGCGTTGGCACAGATTGGCGACCGCGCGAAGATTGTGTGATACAAAGATCACCGTGGCGCCGCTGGAGATCACGGCGTTCATGCGTTCAATGCACTTGCGCTGGAAGAGGTAGTCGCCAACGCTGAGCACCTCATCAACTAACAGGACGTCAGGATCAACATGGGAGGCCACGGAGAATCCGAGACGCGCGTACATGCCCGAGGAATAGCGCTTAACCGGCGTATCGATGAAATCTTCGAGTCCTGAAAAATCGACGATGGAATCGAATTGCCGGCTAATCTCATCTTTGGTCATTCCCAGAATTGAGCCATTGAGATAGATGTTTTCGCGACCGGTAAGGTCTCCATGAAAACCCGCGCTCACCTCAATTAGTGCCGATATGCGCCCGGCGACTCGAATAGAACCTGTGGTCGGTCGCATGATGCCGGTAAGCAACTTGAGAAGAGTGCTCTTTCCGGCTCCGTTCCGACCGATGATGCCAAATGCCTCCCCGCGCTTTACACTGAAGGAGACGTTTTGGAGCGCCCAGAATTCCTGCCGTTCGAGTTTTTGCTTAAGCTCACCCCGAATCAGACGCCGCGTCATTGCAGGCACGAAATCTCGAAGCGAATGGTACAGTTCGCCCCGGCGGAACTTCTTAAATAAGCCGTCCACGTCGACGGCAATGGAGTTTGTTGACATTGAAATTAGATGCTTTCTGCGAAATAGGGCTCGAGCTTCTTGAACAGCGCGAGCGAGGATAGGAAGAGAACCACCGTAATCACTACACTATAGGTCAACCAGAAGGGTGATGGTGCTTGATGGTGTATCACTGCGGCTGAGAGCCCCTCCAGGATTGGTGACACCGGATTGAGAAGCAACAGCGGCGCCCGTGCTCCAAGGAGCGCCGACTCATAAAACACCGGCGTAAAAAAGATCGCAAAGGTCAAAAAAACCTCGACAATGAATTTCACGTCACGAAAAAATAGACTAGCCGCCGAGAAAAAAATCGCGCAGGTCGAAGCCAATAGCACTAAAATGGCTATCAGGAGCGGAAGCCAAAGGATGTGCACGCTTAGTCCTACTCGGGCGATAGTTAAGGACACGGCCACAACCACTGTTGCAATGAGAAAATCTACAAGCTGCGACCCAACAGCGGAGAGAGGAAACACCAATCGCGGCACGTAGACCTTGGTTACAAGGTTTGTATTGGAAATCAGACTATTCGTCCCAAACCGAATCGAGGCAATGAAAAATGCCCACGGTGCGGCCTTCACCGCTACCGAGCCCAGATCCAAGATGGTCACGGGCTTCCCCGACACTGTCGCGAGAACCAGGCGGACGATGAACCCGGCGCCAACAATAACCAGAGGCATCAATACCGCCCAAAGCATTCCCATCACGGACTGCTTGTATTTGACTTTGATCTCGCGCAAAGCAAGCATGTACATTAGGGTGCGTCGGTCAAAGACCTCTCGAATCACTTCAAACAAGAATTGAGCCCTCCGTTACTTTCGGTATTTCCAATAGAGCCTTGCGACAGTAGAACCCCTCCGCATACCCGCTGGAGGCGTTCGCCTCCATTCCCCGCAACCTCAAGATTGAAGAAAACAGATCACGTGAGAACCAGTGTTTGCCACTCTGGCTCTGATAAGCACCGAGAATAATATCGATCTTTCGGCGGCAGGTGGGTTCGTCGAGCGAGGCAAACAAGTTGGGCGATCCGAAATCGCCATCATATTTCGGTATCTCGTATTCCAAAATCAAGTGGTTCCGGAATGTATTCCACGTGAGCTCGGACACCAAACGGTGATCCTGATGAAGATCGTGACGGTAGTGCGTCAAGATCACATCGGGCGAAAATTTTGTCTTGAGCTGTTCGAAGTGCTCCTTGATCTCGGTACCGGCATAGGGGAAAAAACCGTCGCGGAATGCTTGAATCGTAATCCTGCTTGCAGCAACGCCTTCAAGAAACGCGTGGGCGCTGTTCAGCGCTTCCTGCTTCCGTTGCTCGTCGGAGCTGAACACGACCCAGTGAACCTCAACCGCGCGTGCAGCCGCCAGTTTCAGGATCATACCGCCACAACCGATCTCGATGTCGTCGCAGTGGGCGCCGAGGCAAAGTAGGCGGAGAGGGCCGGTGTCTCTCCCATTCAAACAAAGATTGAGCATGTTTCAGCTTTACCGTTTTCACCGCCATTGCCTTTCACCACCCGGAGCTTCAGCTTGGCTTGTCGAAACATAGCGGTTCAGTAGTCAAGAGATTCTTCTTGCGGAATACGAACTACCCGCTGTCGATTCGGATCCGAGCAGCGCACAATCGCTAGTCACCGAAGCCCTTCATGGTAGGAGTCGTGAGCATCCCACTCTTTCGTCAGTCCTGGGCTACTCCAGACGGCCCAAGGTGCATTCCCGCGGCTGAATACGTCGTCGAGGTCCTGCTTCTCCTTAAACGTGTCCATACAAGCCCAAAAGCCATCATGCGGATGAGCCATGAGCTTTCGGTCGTGAATCAACCGGCGGAACGGCTCCTCAACCAACTCTTCACCGTTGCGCATGTAGCTGAAAATCTCCTGCCGCAGAACCATGAAGCCACCGTTCATCCTCGCGCCGGATTTGCCGATGTGTTCGATGCTCTTCACGCCTCCATCAGGTTCCATCTCGACCATGTGGAAGCTGGCTCGGGGCTTTACACCCACAAAGCACGCGACTTTCCCACTCTGCTTGAACGATGCGATAACCGCAGGAAGCGACAAATCCGAAAGGGCGTCGGTGTAATTGGCCAGGAACATCTCCTCTCCTTCCAGGTGTTTCTGGACAATTTTCAGCCGCTGGCCAATGTTCGACATGAGGCCTGTGTCAACGAATGTGATATTCCAGTCATCGATATCGGTGCTCAACAACTCAACGTTTTTGCCTCCCTTTGACAAGACAAAGTCATTCGACACGCACTCGTTATATTCGAGAAAGTAATTCTTGATTATGTCCGCCTTGTATCCGAGGCACAGAATAAAGTCTTTGTGTCCGTAGTGTGCGTAGTACCTCATAACATGCCACAGAATCGGCCGATATCCGATTGGCACCATAGGCTTGGGTAGCATTTCGGAGTACTCGCGCATACGCATGCCGAGCCCCCCACAAAACAAAACGACTTTCATAATCTATTTCCTTAGTTAATGAGTTGTGCGTGATTGCAGCAAGCCGCCGCAGTGAGTGCGCGATGACTTGTATGGTGACATTCCTTTAACACTTCCGCTCAGGATAGTATTCGAGCGGTGGGGATGGGCACGATGAACCTTGCGCCCCACTCCCGC
Organism: Pyrinomonadaceae bacterium; assembly: GCA_050748205.1. GTDB lineage: Bacteria > Acidobacteriota > Blastocatellia > Pyrinomonadales > Pyrinomonadaceae > PSRF01. The sequence continues at coordinate 17,008 of JBOGOU010000454.1, forward strand.
GCATAGGCCAGCTGCGAAACAATTTCGTCGCGTAGGTTCCACGGCAAGATCAAGATGTAATCGGGTCGGCGTTCTCGGATGTACTCTACCGGGTGGATCGGGATGTGGGTGCCCGGGAGGAAGCGACCGTGCTTGTATGAGTTCCGATCCACTGTAAAATTGAGAAAGTCCGTGCGAATGCCACAGTAGTTGAGAAGGGTGTTCCCCTTCCCCGGCGCGCCGTATCCCGCCACCGACTTCCCCTCACGGCGGAGCCGGATGAGCAACTCAAGCAACGCGCGTTTCGACTCCATCACCGCCTTCGCAAAGTTCCCGTACGTCTCCATCCGGTCGAGGCCAGCAGCGAGTTCGCGGTTCCTGAGGTTCACAACGGCCGGAGTCACCGGCTTTGAGCTGTCCTCGAAGTGCCGCAGATAGATCCGGATCGACCCCCCATGCGTTGGGATTTCCTCGATGTCAAAGAGAACCAGTCCGTGGGCGGCAAAAATCTTCTCTGCGGTGATCAGCGAGAAATAGGAAAAGTGCTCGTGATAGATCGTGTCGTACTGGTTTTCCTCCATGAGTCGCATGAGGTGCGGAAACTCGATGGTCGCGACGCCTCCCGGCTTGAGCACGATCCGAATCCCACCCACGAAATCGTTGAGGTCCGGGACCTGGGCCAGTACGTTGTTGCCGATCACGAGGTCCGCCATGGCGCCGTCCGCCACCATTTCCCGTGCGGTCTGACATCCGAAAAACTTGACCAGCGTGGGCACCCCCTTCTGTTGCGCCACCTTGGCGACGTTCGCTGCAGGTTCCACGCCAAGCGCAGGTATGTCTTTCTTCACGAAATACTGAAGCAGGTAGCCGTCGTTACTTGCGAGCTCCACAGCAAGGCTCCCAGCACCCAGGTTCAAACGATCCGAGATCACGTCCACATAGTCGGACGCATGTTTGAGCCAACTGTCCGAGTAAGACGAGAAGTATGCGTACTCCGAAAAGATGTGGTCGGCGCTGACGTATTCTTCCAACTGCACCAAATAGCACTTCTCACACACTTTCACGTGAAGCGGGTAGAAGGGCTCCATTTGGTTGAGTTGATCGGCAGTGAGATAGCTCTCGCAAAGCGGCGACATTCCGAGATCCACGAATGTGTGTTTGAGAGACGAACCGCAGAAGCGGCAAGACCCTGACTTGCGCGTTCCTTCCGACACTACCGCCCGATCCAGAGTAATACTTGATTCCATAGCCGTCTCTTCGTTATTGTGGAGTTCCCGCCTTGATGGTGGGTCGTATCCTGATATCAGTGACCTCTGCTTCAGGTCCCAGAACGAGCGCGCCGATCACCACAGATGCCACCTGCTGAGGCTGAACCAAGCGTTCCGGCGTGTAAGATTTCCCTTCCCACTGATGCACTTTGGCCTGCATTGGAGTCGCTGTCCGGCCCAGGAAGACGCTCAGCACTCGAACGCCGTGCGGGTTTAACTCTTCTCTCAGGCTGTCCGCGAAAGCCCTCAGCGCGTGTTTGGTAGCGGCATATTGCGACACCCCAGCGGCGCCGACTAACCCCACAGTCGAGTTTATGAAAACGATATGCCCTTTTCTTTCTGTCAACGCCGGCAGAAAAAGCCGAGTTAGCGCAAAAGGTGCGCGAACATTACTTTGGTACTGCCAGTCAAATTCCTTCGACGAGGCCGTGGCCACATTCGCTCGCGCAATGACACCGGCGCTGTGAACAAGGATGTCCACCTCGCCAAGGGTCTTCGTTACCTGCTTCTTGAGTTCGTAGACCTTCCGCTCGTTTAGCAAATCGACCTTGTAGCAAGCAGCTCTCGATCCTGATTCAATGCACTTCTTTGCTACGGCGCGCAGGAGTGTAATCCTTCGACCGAGAAGCGCCACATCGGCTCCCGCTTCAGCCAATGCCAACGCAATGCTCCGACCCACCCCACTACTGGCGCCAGTGACGACTGCCAGCTTCCTGGCTAACGGCTTGTTTGAGAGCGAGGCTGACTGGGGCATCGTAACTTCGTTATGCCATCCTTCGCAAGATGTTGTGCTGCACCAGTACATCGGCAACCTCAGCCAGTTCGCGGAAGTCCAACTTCGAACGTTCTGCTATATCGAGCACTGAGTGATCTCCGTCCGACAAGTTCAGCATCCAAAGCATGGCTTCTTCGAACCCGCTGTTATTTGTGCCGCCGGTTTGGCGATACAGTCCGCGGCGCCCAAGTTGGGGTTCGCATTTCGAATTCAAATTCACGTACCTGTGGTTGCCTTCCAGCGTTTCGACGATCCGTAACAGATGGAAAAGTGAGTCGGCCAGCGCCGGCCCTGTAACGAAGGTAAGATCGTCGGCGGACGTATGGTATTGCGAATACTTCCCGTTCGGAGTCCGCATTAAACACCCTACCGGCAAGTTGATGCCCGGAGAACAGTACTGGCGCTCGTCGTATCCATAAGGGGTGAAGTCCAGCAGCTCAAAGTCATGCCCGGTATTTCGAAGGACGAATTCGACCACACGATCGATTTCGGCGTTTCCACGCCGGCTGCGCTTGTATGTGAAGCGTCCTGGATCGCCAACGCACGAAAGCACCAGCCCTTGTTTCACGCGCGGAACAAGAGGTTCGTTCAAAGCGAGCCAGCTGATCGCGCCGACGGTGCCGGGTATCCAAACGAAGCGGTAGGAGTAACGCAGGGTGACACCATCAATCAGGCTGGCCAACCGTGCCGCGGTGGCGACCCCCGAAAGATTGTCGTTGCAGAGCGACGGATGGCATATGTGACAAGAGACCAGCACTTCGTCGTCGGTCTCACCCTGGATCCTATACTCGCCGTAAGTCAAGTGCCCAGGCTTCAGTGTGGAGTCGATGCAGACTTCGTATTCACCGTCCGCCATCTGTTCAAGTTGACGCTGGCTCAGGCAAAACCCCCACGCCTCTTGGTAGTAAGAGGTCCGGTACGGAATCCAGTCTGGCGTTTCAGGTAGGGTGAATAGGTGCGGTCTGAGTTCGGCCAAAGACATTGATCGGCGCACCGGAACACTATAATTCAGCACATGAAGGTTGTTCTTTCGAAAGTCAACAACACGCTCTCCCGCGGAATTCTTGATGTAGGCGTCCCGGATATTCCACTCGTTCGGCACCGTCCAATCAAAAACTTCTTTGCCGCTGGGAACCTCATGCATAGTCAACGGAATGGTCTGCTGAAGCAGCCGCAGACTCTCTCTCACTCCGTCACCAGTAATGCTCCGACAGATCGGATAAAGCGCTTCGATGATTGAGTAGGCCGCAAAACCTTCCCGCTCCGGGTTGAAGCTGGACAGGAGGTCCTTAAGCTCTCGCTTTTCAAGTATCGTCGCAGTTGAATTAGGAAGTGTCATCTCGAGCGAGTACTGTCCCAACGTTTTTAGTGCGAGAACATCCGGGTTCCTATGAACTCAATGAGTTAGCTCAATAACGGCTGGAATCGATTTCAATTGTCTGCGGCTGGTTGCAATCCCGAACGCTGCGGCTCAACAGGTCAGTACCACCTTGCGGTAGCGGGTGGGTCGTTGCGTTGAGAGATCGCGTATCAAATACCCACCCGCTACCGAAGCTGTGAAAAAAAAGGAAAACCTAAAATCAGCCCACAGATTAACGCGGATGAAACTGATCAGAACATGAACGTATAAGCGAGAGTTTCATTGGAATTCATAACTACTTTTCTGTTCTGAACCGTATAATCGGCGTTAATCTGTGGCTAAACTTCCTTTTTTCACAGCTTCTACCGCAAGGTGGTACTGACCTCAGGATCACAGCAACTCTAGGCTCCGATCCTTTTCCGACACCACCGACACAGGCAGCGGCCATTTGATTCCAAGTTTCGGGTCGTCATAACGCAGCCCAGCAGACAGCTCGGGCGCGTAAAACTCGCTCATCTGGTAGAAAATCTCTGTTCCGTCTTCCAGAGCTTGATACCCATGGGCAAACATCTCCGGGATATATAAGGCCAGGCGATTCGCGGCAGATAGCTCTACACCCACATGCTGAAGGTAACTTGGGGAATCAGGCCGCAGGTCGACGATTACATCCCACAGCGCGCCTGCAGTGCAGCGCACCAGTTTGACTTCGCACGAGGGCGGTAGCTGGTAGTGCATTCCCCGAACAGTACCCTCGCGCGCATTCCATGATGTGCTGCATTGGACGAACGTTTCTACTAAGTCTTGAGCGCGAAACTCCCGAGCGCAGAAAGTGCGAGCAAAAAAGCCGCGGCTGTCCTCGTGGCGTTGCAGCTCGACCAGGTAGGCACCCTTCAGCCTGAGCTCAGTGAAACGCATGGTTGCCAGGCGTGAGGTAAAAGGTCTCGGCTGCCAGGTTTTAACGAGAAATCCCACCCAAGGGGGATTTTTCAAGTCCGGCCTACGAAGTGTGTGCTGAGTGAGACCTTCCCGTTCGACATTCGACTTGACGCAGGCGTTGGCCCGCTACTGGTGATTCGTCCAGAAGAAGCTTTCATCGATCTGCCGCGTCCGGATGAGATACTCGAGCTGTTTCAGCCGGGTGAAGGTCCGGTATTGAAACACTTCTTCCGTCATGTCCACCCGCCGGAACAAGTCGAGGAGCTGGTGGGCCCCACGCCGCGCATCCCAACGGCATTTGAATCCGGGCAGGTGTTTGCGGATTTTCTCAAATGAGACGCGATAACTGCGGTTGTCCGGACTGGGTGGACCAAACGTCACCTCGCACCCTGGGAACACCTCGCCGACGATCTCAGCAATCTCCCTCACTCTGTAGTTGTGGTCGGTGTCGCCTACGTTAAACACCTCGTTGGCAACGGCTTCGAGTGGCGCCTCTAATACGGCAACGATCGCCTGACAGATATCAAGTCCGTGCACCAGCGGTCGCCACGGAGTTCCGTCGCTGGTCATGGCTATCTTCTTTGTGGTCCATGCGAGGCCCGCCAGGTTGTTCAGCACGATGTCAAACCGCATCCTGGGCGAGGCCCCATAAGCGGTGGCGTTGCGCATGAAGGTCGGCGAGAACGAGTCATCGGCCATCGCTTTCAGATCACGTTCAACCAGCGTTTTGCATTCGCCATATGCCGTTTGCGGATTCACGGGAGATTCCTCGTCAACGAAATCCTCGCTGGCGACCCCGTATACGCTGCAGGAGGACATGTACACAAACCGCTTGACTCCGGCCCGCTTGGACAATTCTGCCAACCGCACGGAAGCGTGATGGTTGATCTCATAGGTGATGTGGGGCGCAAGCGCTCCTACGGGATCGTTAGAGAGTTCCGCCATATGGACCACTGCATCCAACCCCTCTAGATCTTTCTGCTCAAGCTGACGAAGGTCCTTTACTTCGGTCATCGGGATACTCGGCGCGTTTCGATAGAGCGCTCGATCGCTGTAGAAACCGGTATCCAGGCCCAACACGTCATACTGACGCCGCATTAGCTCAGGCGTCAGCATTGACCCCAGATACCCGTTAGAACCTGTCACACATACACGCATAAGAAAGGGGGTTACCAGAAGAATCGCGTATCGCAGTACATCGGACCAGGTCGCTACCGCTCCCGGTTCTGACTTAGTCCAAAATCGTCGAGCCACAAGCTGCCGAAAATCGGGCAGGGCCGGTCGCTGCAACTCTGTCGCTGAAGAGCTATTCGCACCGCGCGGGTTGAGGTGGTAGTTGCAAAGCCGACGCTAAAGTTTTGCCATCCGCTGTTGCCCAGTGGCAGCGCTGACGATTGTGCGAGTTTCCTATTATCCGCTTCACTGACGTCAACAATATTGACTACCGGCGCACCACCGGTTATGAGGTCTTGCGCGCGAACGGCAAAGTTCAATTCGTATCTTGTGTTCGGCTCAACCAGGACGAGCTGTGAAATCACATCGTCGGATGGATCCGGAGTGCCGGTCCAGTTCACGCGAAGACTCGACCTTCCGCTGTGAGCATTTTCGTGATCGAGAGAGATACCCACCCCGGGGAGTTCGTCCTCAACAACCCACGTGAAACCCAATTCATCCGAAAGTCGCGCACTCTCAAAGCCACCATCCTCAATTATTCCTACAGTACGGTTGAACGGACTGTCTGCTTTTTCTCCGGCCCACACCTCATGAGCCTCGGCGAACAGTTTCGCTTGAAGAAAGTCGCCCACTAGTTGCCGCCTCTCATCGCCGGAAAGATCGCCAATCAACCGAACGAGATTCATAGCCTCGACAGCCCTGTCCTTATTAATGAAGAAGCGGGCAAGGGCCAACTGTTCTTGCGTGGTTCGCGGATCGACCGCGCGTTGAACTTCTTCACAATTTCCGGCGTACGTCTCCCAAGCATTCTCGATCACCAGCGTGAGTAGACCCGGCAAAGTTAAAGTGGCGACACGAAACTCTCTGAAGGCTTCTTCATGCCGTCCTAACTTTTGGAGCAAAAGGGCTGTATCCCAACGAACGCCGAAATAGAAGGGCGCGAGCGACCTGGCTTCGGACAGAGCAACCAGCGCGGCGTTCGTGTCGCCCTTTTTGGCAAGTACTTCCCCCAGTTCGTCCCAGGTCTTGTAGTCACGAGGTCGCAGCGCAATCGCTTGTCTGAGATCATCGACGGCCAGACCAAACTCTCCACGTTTCGCCAGGAGAGCTGCACGAGCAAGATAAACGTCCGGGTCATGCGGGCTTAGTTGCACAGCCTGAGTGATAGTCGCGAGCGAGCGGTTTCTCTTGACGAGTGACCGCGCCTGGCCTATGCGAAGGACGTTGAGCATTCCCATCACACAAGCGATCACGCCGGCGAGGATAAGGGTGAATCGGAGCATCCGTTTCCAATCCAACCTGGCAAGGTGCGTCGACCTTTTTGTTCTCGCTGCGTGAGACATTTGAAAGAAGACTTGAGGCTGGCTTTTTGGGGACTGAACTCCGCACATGACTGCAAGCGAGCCCCACCCGCTACCGAGACTGTGTAAAAACTCGGATACCACCCGCTTCAGCGGCGTGGTCCTTCAGTTTTTACCTAACGAGGGCTCTTGAATGAAGATTGTAGATACCAGCGACTTTAGTCGAGTGGAGTTTCAATTTCGAACTAATAGCCGCGTGAAAAGGCAGAAACTGAAACTCCACGCGACTAAAGTCGGTGGTATCTTTTCTGGATCTCAACGGTGCTGTTCTAGGTAAAAACAGAAGGACCACGCCGCTGAAGCGGGTGGTATCCGAGTTTTTACACAGTCTCTCCCGTTGGTGGGATTTCTGAGTTTTCACACAGTCTCTACCACGCCGTAGTACTAACCTCATGGGCCGCAGGAAGCATGATTAAGACTGCTGGGTTGCCCCAGGAGGGTTATAAGCGATCTTAACCGCCAACACGATGAGTCCTGTGCAAACGAGGCTGTTGACTGTTATGTGCAAGCCGAAATCGAAAAAGCTGTGCACGGCTACCCCAAAAAGGCCGGCGATGGCGCCGCAGCTCAGCGCCTGATAATAACCGGTTGTTTCTCGGAGACGCACTTTGGCCAATCTCGTGAAAATTCCGAAAAACCAAATACCGAGCGCCGCGGCCACCACGCCACCGCTGGCGAATAACTCGAGGTAGTCGTTGTGGGCCTCCTGGATCGTTCCTTGGCCCGAGGCGTTCAGGTAACGCGGAATCGCCATTGAGTAGCCCGCAAAACCGACTCCCACGAAGCGGTTTGCTTTGATCAATTCCAATGTGGCTTTCCAGATTTGCGGTCGCGCCACCTTCGGCGAACCGTTGGTTCGAGAAACGAATTCGTTGGGTGTCCTCTCAAGGCGCCTGATCGTTTCATCCCCGCCAATGAACACGACACTAGCGCCTACCCCTGCGAGTATCAGGCTTACCGCGACGATCGATGTGATCAGCCGGGGCGCACGCCGTCCCTTCTCGATGCCCGGACGGCCGTTGCTGGTGAGTGTAGCCGCGGCCACGTTACGAACTGTGCTAAACAACAAAAAAAAGAAGGGTATTTCGAGCAGGAGACTAAGCACGCCTCCTCGTGAGTGGGTCAACAACAGCGCGGCCCACAGAATCAAACCCGAGAAAACATAAAGCACCAGTCGTCTCATGCGGGCTCGATCACCTATGCTCAGCCCCAGTACCAAACCTAAAGACATCTCCATCAGAAAGGCAAAATGATTCCGGTTTTCGAATTGCCCGTAACTTGATCGCGACCGTAGACGCTCGCCAGCCAGGGCCATCAAGGACTGAGGCATCTCTGACCGGAACAGGCCAAAGACGGCGCTTGCAAGGCCGATACCGATTACCAGATATGCCAGAATCACCAACCGCCTCTCCGATGAAGCATAGCGTAGCAGCAGACCAAGAGTGAGCGTGATTGCCAGGAGTTTCTGAGAGAAGCGCCAAGTCTCAAAGGGATCCGCGCTGATTGTCCGCGTCGCCAGCGTTCCACCGAGAGCATCGCCTCCAACGAATCTCCCCAAAGGGAGAGTCTGGATAATCGCAAAAAGAACAAGTGCGAATAAGGGAAGCAAAATCCAATGCTCTTTCCCCCACCATGCGCCTCTGAACGACCCTTCAACTAACCACAGGATCGTAAATCCGAAAACGGCGAATTCAAAGATCGACTCCCACCAGGGATCGACCGTGCCATACGGCACGGCTGTTAGTCCTATGAGGACCAGAACGCCGTAAAATGCCGTTCCATCCAGCAAACGGCCAATTCTTCTCAGAACGTACTCAGTGAACTCTGTGCCGCTCTTGTGCAGGATAATGCCACCACGGAATTCTGAAGCCGTTGCTGGACGCACATTTAGAGTTGTGAGATCTCGAAGAGCTGAACGTCGATCAGGTTACCGATAGTATTTCCGGTAATATGAATAATCGTTTGAGCGTACGTTGACGGCGTTCAGGACAACTCCAAGGATCGGGGCTCCTACTCCGTCAAGTGACTGTATCGAATACCGCGCAACTTGACGCGGACTCTTGGGCCCGCGCACGATCATCAAAACGCCATCGACGACCGACGAGATCAGCACCGCATCTGTAAAGTAGCTTATTGGAGGCGAGTCGATGATGATATGGGAAAAGGTGTTCTTTAGTGTATGTATCAGCTGCTTCATTCGCTCCGAGCCCAACAACTCGGCTGGGTTATCCGTCGCCGGTCCGGAAGGGAGAACATAGAGGTTGCCACCTTCATACTGCTCGATCATCGACAAAATCCCGGCTTCGCTCGAGTCGCTAGCAAGGATTGTGCTTAGGCCCAGCTCATTTTCGAAGCCCAGAATCTCATGAAGAGTCGGATGGCGCAGGTCTCCATCAATCAGCAGCACTTTCGACCCGGTTTGGGAAATCACCAACCCGGTATTTATGACTGCCGTGGTCTTTCCTTCTCCCGGCAAGCTCGAGGTAACAAGTAGGCTATTGAGCGCGCGGTTACCCGCAGGAAGCAAAACCGATGTCCGGAGTTTTTTGTACGACTCGGCGAGCCGCGAACGCTTTTCCTCATAAAGCAACAGCCCTGTGTGTCCGTTTCCGTTGCGCTCTGCTTTCTGGGAGCGGTTTTCTGACTCAGCCCGGGATGAACCGAATTCTTCATGTAATAGCAACCCGAGCCGCTTGTGACCATTGCGATTTTTTAGCTTCAGCATGGACCGCAGTTGGCGCCGGCGTCGAGTGCCGATAGGAATTACGGCAAGCGCCGGCAAGCCGAACATTCGCTCCACACGCTCGACTGAGTCGACCGGCGTGCTGTCCTCAAGCGAACCAAGCAAGATCACCAAACCGACCGCAAGACTGAGAGAGAGGGCGAACGCGAGCCCCACAATTGTTAGCCGGCGTGGGCCCACCGGGACTACGGGCAGAGTGGCATAGTCCGTAACATGAACATTATTTGGCGTGGCCGCCAATACCACGTCATTCTCTTTTGAGCGTTGCAGCAGACTGTCAAGCAAGCCTCTGTAGGTTGTTGTTTCCTGCTGAATCATTCGGTAATCAATGGCCGCCTCATTCTGGTTCATCGCAGCGCTGTGGGTCTGCTCAAAGGACTTTCGCAATGCTTGCTCACGCGACAGCGCCTGCTTGTAGCGCGTTTCGAGGTTGGTGAGCAGGACCCCGATGGCGTGTTCACGCGTGTCCTTTATCTGATCCTCCAGGTTTCCGATCTGCTTATTGAGTTCTTTGACCTCCGGCCAGTTTTCGCCTGCCTCGAGCAGCATGACTTCGCGACGTTGTCGAAGATCAGCCAACCTGGCGCTGAGAATGGAGAGTTGACCATTGGTGCTGCTACCCTCAATGAGGGCTGCGGCGGCGCCTGGCGCCAAGGCTGCTTGATACTCTGAATCAGCAGCCTTGCGCTGGTTCTCCGCTTCGAGCAGTCCGCGGTCGAGAGCGGCCAGCCGATCAGATTCGATATCACGACCGGAATCCAGCGGAAAAATCTGATGGTTCTTTGCGTATTCTATTAAGCGCCTATCATTTTCTCCAATCTTGAGCTGAAGTTCGGCAATCCGTTTCTGAAGGAATTCACTGGCAGTCGAGGTCGATGTAGCGCGACGCTCCCAATTGGCCTGAACGAACGTATCAGCAACAACATTGGCAACCGTGGCCGCTGTGTGCGGATCATAATGACGGAAGTCTATGCTAATGAGGCGACTAATCTCAGCTGACTTCACATCCAGTCCCCCACGAATAGCACCCACGTATGGTTCAAGCCTGTCCGCGTCTGCCATCTCGCCGTCGGCCGACATCGGGGCTATGGAATTCGCCCGTAGCGGTTTGCCGGCTACACTTTCAGAGCCCGATTGATTTCCGCCCAAACCAGCCATCCGTAAAGCGGTACTCCAGGTGGTTTCTCGCCGCGAAGGCTCCCATGAGAATGCGTTCCGACCTTCCTCCATCGTGAGAGTCTTCGCAACGCGTCGCAGAAAAGCAGGACTCCTCAAAAGCAATAATTGCGTATTAAAATAAGAGGGATCATCACGATTAGTGATGATTACAGAACCGCTTCTGGAAGCTCCGACCGCCGGGTTGTTTTCAAGGTCCACCTGTATTCTCGCCTCAGCCTCGTAAATGTCGGCTTGGCGCGCCACGTAGATCACAGCCAGAGCGGTAACAAGGAACGCGATGGCGACGATGAGCCAGATGCGATGGCGGACCATAAGCCAGTAGTCGTGCAAACCCGACGACTGCTCATCCTCGAAATCCGAATCACCAATGGCCGGAACCTGAAAAGAAGGCGACTCCCGGTAGGGAACCAGCGACCGACCTTCGTTCTCAAGACCACTATCGCCTTTTAGGAGATCAACAGGATGTTTCATGGGACAGTTTCCTAGTTCAGATTCATGAGGGTTGAGGGTCGTCTAAGGGATTATCCGTACTGGCATGTTGGAAACCATGGGGACCATGGAGGTCGCTAAGTTTCTCAAAATAGTCCGTAGACCTGAGTTGGTAGACACTTCCACAATATCACCACCCTGAAGCAGGAAACCTTCTCCCTTGGTCTTGTCAGTTGCCTTCATATCAACCAGAAACTCAGTGGTGGCTGTGCTGCCCGGACTCGGTCGAGTAATACGGATCTTGTCTTTTTTGGTGTTGGGGAGTGTTCCACCCGCCATCGCGATGGCTCGGCCCAAAGTGATAGGTTCGACAATTGGAACGGTGGTCGGACGCACGACATTGCCCACTACTATCACTTCCTCGGCAGTGGGTATGTTGACAATGTCGCCCTGCCGCACATAGACATTTATCTCTTCATTGCCCCGTAACAGATCGTTCAGATCGTAGGTCACCACGCCGTCGTCTGCACTTTTGGTGGTAGCCTTCTCCGCCGCTACCGTATCGACAGGTCCCCCGCACTGGTTTGCGCCAACGGTTGACAGGATCTGAATCTTGCGGCCTGCCTTGGCCGCGGGGCCTCCAGCATGAAATACCAGCAGCTCGAGCAACCGCACTCGCCGCCTTAACTGAAATCGGCCCGGCGAGTTGACAGCACCAAGTACCGCCACCGGCTGTGATTGATAGTCCTTAACCGAGACGTAGACTGATGGGTTTTTCAGCAACTGGCCTTCGCGATAACGGCGTGCAATCTCTTCTCCAAGCTCTTTCTCAGTGAGGCACGACGCCTGGATCTCACCCTCGAGAAGAGGCATCGAGATCATGCCGCGCGTGTCGACGCTTTCTTCGCGTGAGAGTTGGGTTCTATTAAAAACCTGGATGCTAAGCACATCCCCAGGCCCGATGCGATACTGATCGTCACTCGACGAAGTTGTGACAGCCAGGGCGCCGTTCTTCGGGGAAGCAGTCGCCACTGGCGCGGGAAGATCTCCAGCCGGCTGTTGAGCAACTGCAAACTGTGGACAAACTGCCCACACAGCAGCTAAAAGAGTGGGTCCAATGATCCTTGGCAATTGGAAACCAATTTTCAGAAAGTTCGGTTTCATCATTTCAGCTCAGTTCTTGGGAATTAGCTCCCACAAATAACTGGCAACACAGCAACTACCGCGAGCTACCCAGCGCGGCGGCCCGTCTCCGTGCCGTTCCTATTCGCCGTGAAAGCAAGGCTTCTCGTAAATGGTTGGGTCGCGCCAGATTCAGCACTGTATTGCTCAACACGACCATTAATTCTTCATGTTCACGAGCAAAAACCCCTGTTAGCGGGCCGTCACCCGTCTTTATTACGACCGCTTCCCTCACCCATTGCCAGAACTGGGTCTGAGTAGTCCAAAACTGCTTTCGATCCTGGCAAATCACCAACGCAGTTTTTTTCGCCTTCTTTTTTTTCTTCTTCAGCTGCTTCTTTTTTTCTTTGGCCGTTGGCAAGTTGCTGGTTCCTTATCTGGGTACAGCTTGGCCCTATGCATACGTTCCGCATTTTCAAGCGGAAGTATCCAGGGTACCCCCGTGGGGGAAGCCTCAAAGCTGAGGCGGCGTTGGTACTCTTTTGAAACGCAAACTCGCATCAACCGCCGCTTATTAACGGTGATGCGTGTTGCGTCTGACTCTCATTGTTGGATCATTCTTTCCGACACGTCTGGTTCCCTGGGCGCGCGGTGCAAATAATCACCCAGCTGCCGGATGACGCTATGTATCTCCTCTAGAAACAATTAAAGTGGCGATGAATCCAATATGCGGCAATTGCAAGACGAGCACGCGAGGCCCCAAAACGTTCCTCGCGCTCGGTAAGAGGACGGCCAATTTCGGGAGCTAACCTTGGGGAGTTACAAGGTCAACAACCCGGTCTATTGAAGTGCGCGAAGAGTTGGGATAGCGCACAGCTAGAGCCGTCGGATGCTTGCGGCCCGCAAATTACCTTTCCGCGTTCATCCCCTCGCAGGGGCAACTCCCATGCCGAAAAATCCACCAGCAGTTACACAACCTAGTGAAGCCAGTTTGAGGTCGTAAGTGACTGCATGATTGAAGTTATGACCTGCGGTCAGTCAGGCCGGAGGAGCAAAAAACGGGCAGCGATAGTACATGCAATTCCTGTTTGGGACGCAAATGTGACAGATTGTGTCACCATTGCTTTGAGAAGAAGCTCGAGTTGGAAGCACCGTTCGAAGCCAAGCTTGCGGGAGATGGAATGCCAATTTTGAGGGTAAATTAAGGCGGTTTCCTAGGGCGTGTCCTATTTTGTCCCTTTATATATCTCAGTATATTGGGTCGGTTTCAAATCTCACCCACGGTGAGTGGGTGGATGGTTCAGATCCGGCCTAAAAGGTGACGAGCCAAGTGAGTTTCAGAATCCCACCCCCGGAAGTGACGAGTTGCTGCCGTCTCGGCTTTGCCGCCGGATGTGAGGGGCGGGCTCTGCCCCGCCGGACGGTCAGGCGCGCAAAGCTTTGGGCTGTGCCCCTGGTCCGGACTTAGTCCTCAGGTATTGCGGCAAGCCCGCCCCGAGGGCTGAGCCAAACTTAATAAAGCCTGCTTATGGCGGGGCAGAGCCCGCGCCTCACATCCGGCGGCAAAGCCGAGACGGCACCAACTTGTCACTTTTGAGGCAAGGCCCGAAATATCACTAAAATTTCGTGTTCGTTCGTGTCGTTTCGTGGATCGATGATTTCCGCCATGCCAACTCTCAAATCTAGACAGACCGACCTAACACCAAAGACCCAAGACCGCTTGCACGAACAGTATGTTTTGGAGCATCTTCCTTTCGTGGACAGTTTCGCTCAGATTGCCTCAAGTCTTGCCTCAATCTCCAGGGGTTTTCATCTTCGCGGCTGGTTGCTTGGAACGAGCGGGAACCTGAGTGCCGTTGTGAATCGAGAACCGCTGCGTGTCGCCATGAGCCCAAGCGGAGTCGATAAAGGTGAACTAGCATCTGCCCAAATCGTATTGATCGACGAGCATGCCCAAGTGGTCAGTGACCACCGCGCCAAGCCTTCAGATGAAAGTCCTCTGCACGTGCGGATAGTAAAAGAACGCCGCGCCGGGGCAGTGCTTCATACCCACTCGATCTGGAACACAATACTCTCCGATCTTTATGCAGCAGATGGTGGTGTCGCAATCGAAGGATACGAGATGCTGAAAGGTCTCGAGGGTGTCAGAACCCACGAACACCGCGAGTGGTTGCCGATTATCGAGAACTCTCAAGACATGTTGGCGCTCGCTGACAACATTAGTGATACTCTCAGGAAGCACACGGATGCTCACGGCTTCTTACTCCAGCGTCATGGGCTTTATTCATGGGGAAAGGATTTGGACCAGGCTAAGCGGCACGTCGAGATTCTCGAGTTTCTGCTTGAAGCGCTGGGTCGCACGCATATGATTAAGGGCGGTAACAACGATCTACAAAATCAGCCGAAATGACTTTGGGATCTGAAATTTGAGATCTGAGATCTCAAACAGCGACTTAAGTGAATCGGATTATTGCTCGGAAATTGAACACCATTACAAGGACGGTTGAAGATGGCGCTGTTGACGATCCCTGCTGAAGACGGAAGCATGAGGTTGGAAAATGAACGGGCGATTGCCGGCTACCTGGCTGAATTTGGGATCGATTATGAAAAGTGGAAACCCGCCCGCCCTGTTAACGCGGACGCATCCGCGGATGAAGTCCTTCTGGCTTACGCCAAAGAGATTGAGGAGTTGAAGGCCCGCGGCAACTATGTTACCGCCGATGTGATTGACGTCACTCCCGAAACACCCGGTCTGGAGGAAATGTTGGCGAAGTTTAATCAGGAGCACTGGCATGATGAAGACGAGGTGCGTTTCATCATCTCCGGCCATGGATTGTTCCACATCCACCCCGAATCGGGACCGGTTGTCGCCATCGAGGTCGAGGCTGGCGATCTGATTCGTGTTCCGCGTGGCACCTGGCACTGGTTCAATTTGTGCGCCGATCGCCGGATTCGGGCCATTCGTCTCTTCCAGAACCAGTCTGGGTGGACTCCGCAGTACACGGGTAGCCGCATTGATGAGAGTTTTGTTCCGGTCTGTTTCGGTCTTTCCCATCTTCCGAACGAGACCGGCAACGACACCGTCACTACTTTTGACGAATAGAACAAAACGGGAAACCCCATGACTTCAGGTGAGCCAAAGACGCGCCTGCGCGGCATCTTGCTCGACATTGAAGGTACGACTACGCCCATTGCCTTTGTCCATGATGTGTTGTTCCCTTATGCCCGCTTGAAGGTTAAAGACTTCCTGAACCAGAAACATGGTACAGCGGAGTTACATCCCCACAGCGCCAGGCTGCGCGAAGAACACGAAAACGACTTCAAGCAGAATCTCTCACCCCCGGCTCTCCTTACCGGGCCCCGCGAGGTCGAAATAAATTCCCTGGTCACCTACGTCAATTGGCTGATGGACCGCAATCGCAAGTCGACTGGCCTGAAGGCTCTGCAAGGTGAAATCTGGAAACGGGGTTATCTCGACGGAACTCTTAAGGCTGACGTGTTCCCCGATGTTACGCCGGCTTTAGAGCGCTGGCACCGCATGGATCTGAAAATCGGCATCTTCTCATCCGGTAGCACGTTAGCTCAGACACTTCTTTTTGAGCATACGGAAGCTGGGGATCTCAGCAGGTTCATTAGCAACTACTTTGACACCACGGTTGGCTCGAAGACAGACGTTGCGAGCTACCACCAGATCGCGAAAGCACTCTCCTTGCCCGAGACGGAAGTACTCTTCATTTCAGATGTCGTCGATGAACTCGCAGCGGCAAAGCAAGCAGGCATGCAGACACGCCTCTGCGTGAGGCCTGGCAATCCCGAGCAAAAACGGCCTGACGCCTATCAAATAATTCACAGCTTCAGCGAGGTTTATAGCCAGAGGGCGGAACCGAACGTCAGTTCGCCTGAGAGGGAGTCAAACTCTCTCAAGGAGTACGAGATTAATCTTGAAATGTGGAGACACTATGACAACTTGCGGCAGGAGAAGAACAAGACGTTTTTGACCGTCAACACCATACTCGTGGCTGCTATTGGCTTTGCACTCAAAGATCAGCAATCTCATTCGCCATATTTGGTTTTGTTCGTATCCGTTCTGGGCATGCTTGTATCGGTACTATGGTTCCTACTGCTATCCAGAAACGCCGCTTACGTAAAGTTCCATCGCGATCGCCTGAAGGAGTTGGAGCCAGACAGCTCGATACGTTTCGCGACCTTCACTTCACAAGATGAAGCGCTGCGGAAGAACAGGCTCTTCTTCAAGATACTAACATCAAGCGTTATCGACAGATCATTAGCGGCATTTGTCGCAATATTCTGGCTCCTCTTGCTAATTTTCCGGCGCAGGCTGTGAGGGATTTCTGAGAATGAATGTTTACCGAAGCATCGCAGGTGATGGAAAACTCGCAAGTCGGGAAGGGGACAAAGCGCAGCGCGCCCCCGCTCAACTCAGGCGGCCCTGCAACCATAATTGGAATACTCAACTCAGAAAATCTCACAGTCAGGAAGGTGGGCTTGCCCCCGC
>JBOGOU010000455.1:0-14326 GCA_050748205.1 Pyrinomonadaceae bacterium
GTCAGACACTGTTTCGCGGGGCTGCCGACGACCTGAGCCTGATCGATTGGTTGAGAAAGCGCGTTTGGCCCATGGAAGCTGCGCACACCAACGGCTCGGTGCTGGCTTCCGCGCGTCTTGGCATCGCCGAGTTAATCAAAGGTGGCACGACATGCGCGCTTACGATGGAAACAGTGAATCACACCGAAGCTGTTTTCCAGGCGGTTGAAGCGACTGGATTCCGCGCGACGGTGGGCAAGTGCATGATGGACAAAGGCGACGAAGTGCCTGACGCGTTGCATGAAGACCCCGCGGCGTCGCTGGCGGAGTCCCTCGCGCTGCTTCGAAAGTGGAACGGGAAGGCGGACGGTCGCATTCGCTATTGCTTCGCGCCCCGCTTTGCAGTCAGTTGCACGCCTGAACTTCTTTCCGCGGTGGCGCGTCTGGCGCGCGAGCACGCCGTAATGGTTCATACGCATGCGTCCGAAAACACGCAAGAGTGTCAATTGGTCCAGGAGGCCACAGGCCTTCGGAACATCACCTATCTGGATTCAATGGGCTTGACGGGGCGGCATGTCGCGTTGGCTCATTGTATTCACATTGACCAGGACGAGATTGCCATTCTCAAACGCACAGGCACAAATGTTGTTCACTGCCCCTCCTCCAATCTAAAGCTGGGATCTGGTATCGCGCCGGTCAAGAAAATGCTCGATGAAGGCATCTCGGTTTCCCTCGGAGCAGACGGCGCCGCGTGCAACAATCGTCTCGATATGTTTACAGAGATGCGGACGGCAGCGCTGCTGCAAAAAGTTTTGCACGGTCCGGAAGTGCTGAATGCGAGCCGGGCGCTGCAAATGGCGACAATCGATGGGGCGAGAACGATGGGTCTCGAACGCGAGATTGGAAGTCTTGAGACTGGTAAACGTGCTGATGTGATCGTGGTTAATCTGGAGTCGCTGCATACCGCGCCTGACCCTTCGGACATTGCTTCTGCGATAGTTTACGCCTGCCAGCCAGCCGACGTGCGGGCAGTAATAATCGACGGACGGTTGGTGTTGGATGATGGGCGGCTCATGAGCCTCGACGAGAAATCTGTTTTTGCAGAGGCGAACCGGGAAGCAGGACTGTTACTGGAGCGAGCAGGCCTTAAGCAGGCGAGCGACTGACGGTTGGAATCGTGTGGTTCACGGAGGGAGCTGCGAAATTCACCCTGTAAAAATGGCTGTGCCAGCTCGAAGGTAGCGACTGCGGGGGGCGCGATCGGCGGCCGAGCTGGCACTGGCGGGCACTATCAATTTTGAATCGGATGGTTCGTCTTGCGACTGGCTCACGTTTGGGCGTCAGCCCCACCCTCAACGGCAGAGATTATACACCTCTTAATGAGCCAGTCAACGACTTTTTGTGATGATTCAGACAAATTCCGAAGAAGCTCGTAGGACAGTAGGGAGAAGTTAGGCAAAGTTGACAGTTCTTTAGGGAACTCCCTATACTCGCGGGTCTTTCCGACATTGAAGGCCAGGTAGCTCAGTTGGTAGAGCGCGGCCCTGAAAAGGCCGGCGTCGGCGGTTCGATTCCGTCCCTGGCCACCATTTCTTTCAACAACTTAGCGGCCGCGAAAAAGCGTGTAAGAATTTCTCGCGCGCACAATACGCGCACATCGCGAACATCGGTTTTCCAAAATGGCCTCGCACGTTGCAGGGATCCGTCAAGGGCGCACACAATACTCGTACATCCAGCAGTGGCAAACGCGTACATCTGCGGTAGAAGCCGGCGCGACTCACCTGGGCCAATTGACACATCCGTTCGATACTCATGCTGCCTTGCAAGGACATCACTTCCCGGATTTGGTCGTAGATGCCTTCCCGCCAGAGTCGCCGTCACGATGTCGTCGCACTGCTTCATCCGCTCAACGCACATGCGCCGAAACTCGTTCGAATACCGGTCCAAATCAGGAGGTGCCGAACGAGTTGTCGGCAGTTACTGTTAACCTGCTTTGCCGCCCAAATGAGGTTTCTGGTATGGACAACCCACCTTTTTCTCGGCTCAGAGCTTCGGCACGTAAGGATCCACGTCTGAGCTTCACACACCACGCGCCTTTGCTGCCGAAGACAGTATCTGTGAGAGGAAGTCCAACGCCTGCTGAATCGCAAGACTCTTTACCTCGGAAAGAGGATGATCTCGCCTCTCAATAAAAACAAGCACATCGGCGGAGCTATGCGGGCGATGAGCTTCATCACGAAAACTTACGTGTACTTCCATCTCCATGTCTTCATGCGGCACGATTTTGTTGACTGTGGTTTCCATGAGAATCTCATTCGAATATCAGCTTCGGACGTTGCGCATAGCCTTCTTCCCGCCGGAAGTTAATTTTTAACCACTGGAAACGGCGATAGGGCGAGCATGCCCGCCCTATCGAAGTTAGAAGAGATGTGTCTGCTTCAGCTTGTTTGAGTAGCAGCCTTGGCAGCAATCTTGTGGAACGTTGAATTGGCAACCTCAAAGGTTTCCACCTTTGGTGTTCCCTCCACCACTTTGGACAAGGCCTTCAATACCTCGGGATAGCCCGTGCGGCTGTAAGCCTCCGCGTCCTCTTTGGTGTCCCAGAGGCTGTTGCCTATCGCCTCGGAGCGTTCCGGAGCGACAAACGTAATCTCATCACGGAATCCCTTCTGCTTGCTGAGCAGTGGGAGAATTTCGTTCTCGATAGCGCGGGTAAACTCTGAGGCAGAATTTGCCTTGAGTTTCATAGTGACGTGTCGTGCAAACATTTTAGCTCTCCTTTGATCATTGAGCTGTTGGCTTCAGATAGACTGGATGATCCCAGCGGAGCTGAGAAGAGAGCAAGCTAGACTCGGTTCACACTCATGGTACATCGCACGCGGTATATGTCAAGTTCGCAATATAGTTTATAAACGAAATAGATGTTGTAGACAGAATATGATCGGATTGCGAATTTCGGATTTGGGAGGTTGTGACTTAAAATCAGGACTTATTTCAAACATACACATTGCGGCGAGAATCTTTGGCGATTGCACAGGTAGACTCCCGGAGAACAAAAGTGAAGTTACTATCCATTGAAACCACACCTAATCCAAACAGTATGAAATTGAATTTGGCTGAGAGGCTGGCCAATGGGGTCGCGAATACCTATACGCAGGAAAACATCGGCAGTGGGCGCCCCGAAAACAGTGGAGATTGTCCAGCTTACATCAAAAAGATCCTTGCCATCCCGGGAGTCAGCAGTGTCTTCCGTGTCGCAGACTTTATGGCCATTCAGCGAAAGCCAACTGCTGGATGGGAGGATATCTTATCCCAGGCCCGCACCGTACTCGAATCCGCCAGCTTGAACAACATAAAGCCAGAGCCAGAGGAACCGTCCGATAAGGAATGGCGCGAGGTAATGGTATCGGTGCAGCATTTTCGAGACATCCCAATGTTGGTCAAAGTGTCCTCGGGAAATGACACGCTTCGCTTGCCGCTGCCCGAAAGATTCGGTCAGGCTATTGAGCGAGCGATGGGTGCATCGGAAAACATGCTGATGGAACGAAAGTGGATAGACGAAGGTGTGCGATACGGGGAGCTACGCGACGTTGGCGCGGCGTTGGTGCGCGAGATTTCAGCTGTCTATGACGAAAAGAAGTTAAAAGAATTGGTTGAGAGGGCCTATCACCCTGACTTACCTGAACCGGTCAAAGCGAACGGGGAAGAACTAGACGAACTGAGCAAAATGGTGCGGGCCTTTGAATCTCCCAAGTGGGAAGAACGGTTCGCGGCGCTAAAGGAATTGGGTAGAAATGCAACGGCTCAGATAGATTCTAAAGTTCTGTCGCTAGTTATCAGAGCTACCAAAGATCCAAAGATGTCGATTCGCCGTTTAGCGGTGGTCTTCCTTGGGTTGATAAAAACTCCCGAAGTCTTAGCTCCACTTTGTGAGGCTCTGAAAGACGAGGCAGTTGGAGTGCGCCGATCGGCAGGCGATGCGCTAACAGATTTAGGAGACAGACAGGCTATTGGCCCGATGGTTGAGACATTGAAAGATCCGAACAAACTTGTCCGTTGGCGTGCCAGTCGATTTCTTTATGAGTTCGGGGACGAAAGCGTTCTCCCCGCACTCAGAGAGGCTCAGGATGATCGCGAGTTTGAAGTGGCGATGCAAATCCGGCAAGCCATTGAACGGATAGAGAGCGGCAAGGTGGGCCAGGGTCCCGTTTGGAAACAAATGACCCACGGGATTAACTAGTCGACCTTTACAGTCCTCTGGTCAGGGCAGAGAGTCTCTTTGGTGCCGGCGCCCGCCAACAAGGCTTGCATATGTTGCCCGGCCTTCCACGCGCCGGTACGACCCGCGGCCTCAATGCCATCTCTCCAGGCCTGTTGTGCACCAGTAAGGTCGTTCACTTTAGCTAGGGCTGTGCCAAGCATCTGATAGGCGGCCGTATAATCGGGATTGGGACTGACGACCTGGCGCAAAGACTTCGCTGCCTCAGCCCAGTGCTCCAATTTGTATTGTTCACTGGCCAGGCCGTACCAGACCATAGCGTTTTCCGGCTGCTCGCCGAGCATTGCGTTAAAGATTTCGATCTTCGACTGGACCATCGGTTTGTAATCTCCCTTTCCCCCTGCTGAAAACTCCATTCAAAGCTAATCATTGAGATTGACGGTTTCTGCCTGCTAACCTCCGCAGCCATGACTGCCATCTTGACTTCCGCTAACCTGTGACTCGGAAACTGTTCCTCATCTTACGGAATTCGCTATCACTTTCCAGTCTTTTTAGTCGAGTCTTTGCGCAGAAGCAGTCCTTCCACAGGAGGAGCGTGGGACGAATGACCCCATGGTCGATCAAAGAGTTAAGTCTTAGCGGGGTCGGGCTCGAACCGACTACCTTGGAGTTATGAATCACCATCCCGGCAAAACCTTAAGTATTTGCCTTTTCGAAAGTTGCAGCCACCAAGAATTTCGGCCCATTTTGCATTCTTTACGGTTACTCACAGTCGCGTCTCCGTGCGGTGCTGTTCATTCTGGACACAAATTGGACACAACGTTTTGGGGTGCTTGGTTTGCCGTGAACCATGCCGTTAGTTGATGTCATCACGATGGTTGATCTATCGCTGCCGGAATGCCTAAAGCCTCGCGCGTTTGGGTCCTCAGGTAATCGATAGCCCATTTTGATCCTCGGTAATAGTCTAAAAGCCACAACACATCGCGGACGACTAACAAAAGCTCCTTGAGATCGTCTGGCTCGACACTCTCTGGATTACCATGCACCATACGGTTTCTACGGCCAACCCATTTTCGAATGGTGTCAAGTTGCTGAGGTGGCACTAACACTCGACCATTAATTGTTTCCTTAACCGGTAGCTTAGGCAAATAGTCATTGAGGATGTCATAGACAGGAGGAGTCGGAGCGTGTCTCGCCAACCATGCGGCGTGCGGGATTAGATCGGCTATCAACTCTTTTATACCCGCCTCCAACGCGCTGATGCCAATCGCGAGTGAACTACGAGGATTACTGTATTTCTGCGCCCATGCCTCGCGAAATAATTCCTGCCCCAATGGTTCTCGGAGATCCTCACGCAGGACCTCGTCGATCTCATCGCGCAATGTGTCGTGAAGGAATGCAGGTCTTTCGTCCCATACTACGAAGTTCGCAGGGGCCATGCGCCAGGAACTTCCGTCTAACGACCACCGCATCCTGCCATGACGATGTAGCTGAAGCGCACAGGGTTCACCTGTGCGCCAGCATGTGGTCGCCAATACGTGTTGTATTGCTTCCACCAGAGTTTTTAAGGAATGCCGCACAAAATCTTGAGCAGATGCGGATAAACGCGATAAAGGTATTTCGTACTTTTCAAAGTAACCGGGCGTCCACGATGACCTGATGCTCTCGGGTACGTCAGACAAATCGACTCCCGAGGGGATTTTTCCCTGCCACAAGGCTTCAAACGTTTCCAGAGCACGCTCCCTAGGTTGGAGGTCTGCCGTTGCCTCACAGACTGTTTGGTTGCCAACGCCTTGCTCTTGTTCCTCGTTTTCTGGAGAGCGCAGTGTGACAGTTACGTTTTGGTTGTCACCAAGACGCTCAAAGCGCATCGGACTACCAAAATAAGGATTACTACTAAGAAGTTTCAGCGTTAACAGCATGTATGAGACTGTTCACTGATCCTTTGTCTGTCTCAGCGTAATCCACACGGATGCGGGTTCCCACGAGAACGAAAGAATTTGGATTCCGCTGAGGATAGCCGCATAAGGAACCCAGAAGACACCACTTTAAGGGGAACTTAAAAGCGGAGTAAGATACAGGTTAAATCGGCGGGTGCTAAATGTGCGCTCAACACAAGCGTGGGCCGCCTGGAGGCGGGTGAGCAAGGACAAGCAATAAGATGATAAAGATGTACAGTAACTCTGTCTTACTCCTGCTTACGCTGAGCGCCCTTGTTCAGGCTCAGCAAGCGGCACCTGCTTTACCAAGTGCCGGGAGCACGATGAATAGGCAATCACCTCCGACAGCTCAAGTGTTGGAAGAGATAGGAAACGGCGAAATCATCCGCATCACCGCAAATCTTGTTTCCGTCCCAGTCACCGTTATCAATCGTCAAGGCCAATATGTTGTAGATCTGCACCAAAAGGATTTCCGTGTCTACGAGAATGGTGTAGAGCAGATGATTGCTCACTTCAGTAATGTGGATCGCCCTTTCTCGGTGGTTCTCCTAATCGATACCAGCGGCTCAACAGCCCCTTTTCTAGATCAAATCAAAGAAGCAGCTAAAGTCTTTGTTGAACAATTGCGCCCTTTCGACACGGTGGGCCTTGTGTACTTTCATGGTGAGATAAAGTCACTTAGTAAGGAAGGAGCTAATGATCGCGGATTATTAACCGAGGCGATTGATCAGATGAAGCCAGGTCCTCCAGACCTAGGCACAAGGCTGTATGACGCCGTTGACTTCGCTCTGCGCGTTTCAAAGCCAGACTCCGGACGGAAGTCAGTCATCCTTTTTACCGATGGTGAGAATACTTGGGGGAAAGCCACGATGAAAAGCACTCTACAGGAAGCGGAGGAGTCGGACATCATCTTCTATACCTTCCAGTATGGCGACCTGCCACTGCAGAAGTATTTACAGAAGCTAGCGGAAAAAACGGGTGGGCACTACTTCAGGGCTGGCGATATAAGGATGATTGGGGTCTCTCTTTCTGGAGTCGCAGAAGAACTACGCCGACAGTATGTGATCGGCTACTACCCAAAGGAACCCGACCAAGGGAAGCAGGAGAGAGAGATAAAAGTCAAAGTAAATCGTGAGCGTGTAAGTGTCAGAGCACGCAAATCATATACTTACAAAGCAGCGGCCTCGCAATGATCAAGAGAAAGGTACATCCTGCGAGCAACTCAGGCTGGCGTCAAAATCGAATTACTGTTCTGTTCTATCAGGTACGATCTTTATTCTGCGATTTCGAGCAAGCGGCGAGTTTTATCTGTCAAAATCATGCGGTCACTTGGGGTAATGAGTCTCGTCGTGGATGGCTTCGCAGCCGCTTCCTTTTTCTTGGGCTTCAACTTTTTGGCAAGAACAGCTTCTGCCATTTGAAGCTTTAGTTGAAGCTTCAGAGAAGGCTCGCGAATCTCGCTGACAATCTGATCGGCACGAAACCAATCCTTTATTGCAAGGGCCGATAGCGAACGGTCGATTTTCAATTCACCCAGGCTCTCAGGAAATACACCAAGTCTTGTGCTGGCTTCTCCAATCTTCGCTTCCAGTCCAAACGCAAACGGGGGCTTCGTTGGCGGATCGATTTTAGAGGGAGAAGAATTGGCGTAGCTCGATGCCGCTGATAAAGTTTCAAATGCTCGTCGAGGATCACTGTTGGCTAACATCCCAGTGGCTATAAGCGCCAGCTCGACTTTATGCGGGCTTGGCGATGCTTTATCCAAGGCTTTCAGCGCATTGCTGATTAACTCGAACCCGAGAACCCGATCTGTTTTCGCCGCAACTGTTGACAAGGCAAGCAACGCCCATGCTCGCGTCTCTATTCCAGAGATCAAACTAGCGAGCTCTTGAGCTTCAATGAACTTCTTCTGCTTCACCAACGTGTGAATCCGAGTAATTGTTAAAAGATCTGTGTACGCTGCTTTAGCCTCCATGTCGGTGAAGCCGCTGATGGCGTCCGCAGCCAGGTCAAAATTTTTCTGAATGCCATCTGAATCATTCCGTAAGAGATCAGCAATAAGACGAACAAGTCGTAGATCACGCTTCCCAGCAGCTGGGTCTTTGAGAATGTCATTGAGCCTCTCTCTTGGGTCTGAAAATGTCTCTGGCTGAAACGCCTGTAATCTCGATCTAGTCTCGGGCGAAACAAGTGGAGCTATTTGATCAAGGACTTGCTCAAATATTACGAGTCGGTCCGGAGAATACTTCATGATAATCGGACGAACGTTCAACGAAGCCATGGTGAATACAGCTCTCGCGTAGGATGAGTCAATTTTGCCGCTTCCGGCGTCTCTGGCGAGATCAGACTGAGCCTGAACTGAGCGCATAAGAAAACTGACAATGTCGTTGCGGACCGGTGTGGACATATCCTCATCAGCTTGAATGAGACTACTTGCATACGCAAGGCTAGAAGGATCGAGCGTCGCGTTGGCTGCAAGGGCTTTACCGATTGCAATTTCGAGGTTGTTAAGAAACGGACGGTTTCCACGCTGAATCAGCTTTTGAACGATCTCGAACAATATGCCGGAAACAATCCCTCCCTCAAGACTCTGGACGACCAGGACTCGTGCTTTTTCAGGATCAGCGTCGACTAGCGAGAGAGCGATTTTGGCCGACTGATCGGCAATAGTTCGCTGATCACTAAACTGAGTAAACCAGTCGTTTTTCCCAGAAGACGCTGTTCTACTGCTCTTGGAGGTCGATTTCGCCTCCTCTTGAAACTCGTTCTGTAGGGCCACTGCCTTTTCTGAATCCAGTACCGCGTAGACAGCGAGAACCTCACTACGAAGTGTTGCCGCCGTATCTCGCTGTCGCCAACTCGCCTTGTCTTCGGCACCCCACCCTTTCACGTGGCGAAGGGCAATCTCCAGCAGGCGAACTGCTTCGTCGTGCTCAGACGCGGGCAGAATCTTTGCCGCCTTAATCAGAAGCCTGACTCGCTGAGGCACGTCTGGCAGTTTAGAAGCCTCCGCACCAGAATTCAGCACGGACGTGATCGCCAAAGAGTAGTAATCGTACTCCGAAGGAGCTATCTTATTCTGGCCTTCACACTCTCGTACTCTCCATAACAACCCCGGCGAAATCAGAATTGTGACCAAAGCAGTTGTCCGAATAATTCTCAACAACTGTGTTTCCACCTCTTTGCACAGATTTAGTAACTTGTGGGCCGTTAACCGGACGACCCAGCTTCAATGTGCCCTGAGTATACCTAGTTTTCCTACTCCATGACCGGGGCGATATTGCACCTTTTCATGCAGTTCTGACGATCCGTTTCACATTTCGCCTGGTTAGGGGGGTTGGTACTGCCCATGCAACTTTCGTATCCCCTCCAACAGCCATCTTCACAAGGGCTTGCATTACATACGCGAGAAACCGGTTTTGTAGAACCGGCAATGGCAAGCAAGAGTACTAGGATTAAGAGCCTTAAACTGAGACGCATGGGATTAGTCTTTCTTTTGAGAGCCGTGCTATCAGGAAGCACGGGAATGAGGGTGAAGAGTATGAGACTTTTCGTCGTCTTTGGGCTTCCCCAAGACGCTCAGCAATCCCTCGTAGCGATCTTACTAAGCGCCACGGAGCATAGGCCGAAGCACGAACGCATGTCAACTTTTTGCTGTGAACTGTTCGCCAAATAGACATAAAGGTCAACGAGTCAGCTATTGCGCACATTTTTAAGTCGGGCAACATTAAGGGAACGACGCGGAGGCCGACGCCGATTCTTAGCCTCTTATTTTGTTGGCCGGCCTCCTTACGCCACGCCCACTTACGTCAAACGTGGCGCCGCTCGCGCAGCACCATTCGTTTCTGGGCGCGCTTCATCACGAATGGTGCTGCTGTGGGAGATGGCACACCCGCCCCTTACATGCATCTCCCATCGTGAATCTTCTCCTGCCTATTACGTCTAGCCTTCTCACTCTCCCCGGTGAACGACGCTTAGCACAATTAATTTGTGCTAATACGCCCACCCTTAACTTTCCATATCTTCAGCCGAACTAAGCAGCCCACTGATTGTTGCGACGAGTGTGCGAATATCCTCCGGCTTGTGAAGGAACATATCAGCACCGGCCTCGCGCGCCTCCGCTTCGCCCAGCGCCGCTGACAGGACGATGATCGGCGTGCTGCGGCGATGCCGGAGGTCTCGCGCACGGCGCACCAGTTCTATTCCGCTGACGCCCGGCAAGTCATAATCCAACAGCAATAGATCGTAATGTTCGTGGCCGAGAATCTTCTTTAGCGCAGCCGCACCATCTGCGCAGGTTTCCACTTCCCAGCCTTCTACTTGCAGTGTTTCTCTTACAGCATCGGCCACCACCCGGTTGTCCTCGACATGCAGAATTCGGATTGTTCGCGTCCGCTTCTCTGATCCAATAGATTCTGGATTAGAGTCCTGCTCACCAATAAGGCGTCGCTTGCGAGGAACGATTGCGGTCCGGGCAGGGAGCAAATTTTTATGCTGTTTATGAAGCAACGCCGACAAGCTCTGGTGATGCTTCATGCCTAGTAAACGCGCTGCTTCCGTCACGGAGCCACCAGCATCGCGCAAGGCCAATTGGATGTAATGAGCCTCGTAGCGCCGCATTACTTGCTTCCAAGAAAACCTGGTCCAATCGGGATGCATTGGATACGCGCTGATCAACAAAAGCGCCTCGCATGCGCATTGCGCCAATCGTCTATGCATCGCGAAATCCTGAGTATCCCGAAGCAACTCTCTGGCATGTTCCACAGTCGCGCATAACTCATCATTGGACAGAAAGGGGCCACTTCCTCGAGAAGCGTAAGGTTCGCGTTGCCAGCGCCCTCAAGATCACCGGCCTGCTCTACTATCGCTATTGCGCGTTTAAGTACGGAATGAGCTTGTTGATAATCACGTGTTCGGGCGAGGACGATTCCTAATGTAGTTAAGGCTTCGGCGAGCAAGGACTGTTCGCCTCCCTTTTCTAAGGTCCGTACTGCTCCTCTGACGAATTTCTCTGCCTGAGCAAATCGCCCTTCCCACATCATTACACGGCCGCGTGTCTCATCAACCTGAGCGAGGGAACGCTATCTCTGAGGCTTGTGAAGATTGCTTGAGCGCGATCAAGATGCTCGTGCGCTTCACGAAACTTGCTGATAGTTCCGTATAAGAAACCAACGTTATTTTCAAACGCATGCCTGATGTCGTGAGAGCTTCGCCTGCTCGAAATAGAAGCTAGCTGCACTATATTCAATCAGGGCTTGATCCAAAAACTCTTTCCGCTGTTCAGAACCGAACAGGTTCCTTAACACGAAGCCAAATTCGTTATGAAACTTGCCTTTGAGCGGATTATTATTGAGTGTTTCGAATAGACTTGCTGCCTCTCTCAAAATGCTAAGTGCGTCATGAAACCGCCTTGTGGATTCTTCTACAATGGCTTTTCGCAGCACACCCAAAGCTCTGATTTGGTTATCAAGTTGAACCGGTCTTGCAAGCGCCTCTTGTAAGAGAATTCGGGCATCGTCGAATCCTCCCTGCCGCCAATAACAATACGCAAGCTCAATCTGCGCTTCGAACACCTTCTCTGAACGCTTCAACGATTCAAAAATGGCAATGCTCTCAGTGATCAGATTCTTGGCTGTCTCCTGCGCTGCCTCAATTTGTCTAGTGCTTCCAATCCATCCCGTCAAAGCACCGGCACGTAACAAAACTTCCCCCTGTGTCTGTTCATCGAGTCCCTCCAAGGTAGGCCGCTCACCCACGCGTTGCCACAAGTGGTCCATGGCGGCGAGCTACGTAGAGTCACACTTTGGCATAAGACTTGTTATGCCAGAGCATCAGAGATCGCGGCTTAAGTCAGCCGCACGATGCTAGAATGAGCGAATCGATCATCAGTGGCCCAACATTGGGCCACTCGATTCAGCGAAGTCGGAGCTTCGAGCTCGTAATAATTGACTCCGATGCAGAACACGCGAGAGCTTTAGCTTGCCCCTCTGATTCCCACCCTCGCGTCACCACAAAACCAGAGCTTGGAAGGAACCTCGTTTCGAGGAACGCGGAAGAATTCTGTGCCTTGAAGAAGGCAGAAATTCAACCCGGAATTACCACCGGAAACGAGCCCGACCACGAGGCCAAAAATGAAACCAAAACAGCGACGCCGACGAGCTCGCTTACCGACGTTAGGGGTTGAATCCATGCTGACAATTAGCAGGGCTATTTCCGCAGGGCAGGGGCGTGACTACTACAAGCAGGAGTTCACCAATTCCAAAGACAATTACTACAGCGAATCAGGGGAAGTTAAAGGCCGTTGGTGTGGCAACCTGGCCGAGGAATGGAACCTGAAAGGCGAAGTGTCCAGCGAGCAGTACGAGCGCTTAGTTGATGGTCAAGATCCGCATACTGGCGAGCAACTTATTAAGTCAGTTTCAGCCCGCGAAATCGTGGACGAGGACGGTAAGAAAACGATCACCAGCACGCATCGCGCCGGTTGGGACGCGACCATCAGCGCGCCTAAATCTGTTTCCTTAGCGGCGCTTGTCGGCGATGACGAGCGCGTTAGAGAAGCCCACCGCGAGAGCGTCAATGAAGCTCTAAAAGACTTCGAACAATATCTGCAAGCGCGTGGCGCCGGCGACAAGCGAGCTATTAAAACCGGCAAGATGGTAGCGGCCCAATTCGAGCACACGTCCTCACGTCCCGATCGCACAAATGGCTATGCCGCGCCGCAGCTTCACACCCATGTTGTGGTCTTCAACATGACCCAAACCGAGGACGGAAAAGTGCGCTCCGTCGAGCCGGGTGAGTTGTACCGTAGTCAAAAATACGCGACCGCGATCTACCGCGCTCATCTAGCCGAAAAACTGCAAGCACTCGGATACGAAATTCGAGTTGATCCGCGAACCGGCGCACCCGAGATCAAAGGCTTCAGCGCGGAATACTTGCAGGACAGTAGCCCACGCCGCCAAGAAGTTGTGACCGAAGAAGGAAAGATGAAAGAGCGCATGGAGCGCGAAGGGAAAACCGTTTCAGACAAAGCGAGATTGAAGCAAGCCGCCGCCCGGAAGAATCGCAGAAGCAAAAACTTTGACCCTGCCAAAATGCAGGAACGCGCCCTCGAAATGGATTCAAAGCACGGCAATCAGGCGCGCCGTTTAGTAGCCCAAGCGCGGGCACGATTACCGCTGCGCTTGCCAGAAAACGAGATTGAAATACGCGCTCGGGAAGCAGTTACTTTTGCGCGTGATAATGCCGTTAAAGCAGAAGCCGTGGCCGATATGCGTGAGGTATGGAACGACGCGCTGCGCCGCAATCTCGGACTGACAAATTACGCCGCCGTTGCCGCCGAATTGCACCGCCGAGAGGAGAGTGGCGAGTTCATAAAAATCACCCGCCAGCAGCGGCCACCTGAAACCACAACCGAGCGCATGCTGGCGATGGAGAAGCAGAATATTCAGACCATGCTCGACGGCAAAGAGAACCGTCCGGCGATGGTTGAAGCGGAGCGCGTCAATGAGGTTGTGACCACCACAGCCGAGCGTCAGCAGCTAAGGCTAAATGCACATCAGCAATCGGCGATTGAACAAATCCTTTCCAGCAGAGATCAGATTATTGGGCTGCAAGGTGGCGCCGGAACCGGCAAGACGACGGCGCTCTCTGTGCTGCGCGAAGCAGCCGAAAACGAAGGCTATCAGGTGCGCGGTTTTGCACCCTCCGCTCGCGCCGCGCAGCAGCTTGGCGAAAGCGGCATTGAGACCGAAACCATCCAGAAGTTTTTGCGCCGGCGAAAGCAGCCCGCCACCGTCAGCCGCCTTTTCGTTTTGGATGAAAGTTCCCTCGCGAGCACCACACACGTAAACAAATTATTTGCCCGCCTCGAACCCGAAGATAAGGTGCTTTTAGTCGGCGATGTGCGCCAGCATCAGGCCGTCGAAGCAGAAAGTCCGTTTGAGCAGCTCCAAAAACACGGCATGACCACTGTGGAACTAACTGAGAATGTCGGGCAGCGCACAAAACTAAAGCAGACAGTCGAGAAATTAGCAGCCCGCGCCACACCCGAAGCAGTGGCCGAACTGGTCAGCCGAGGCAAGGTGATCGAGATCACGGATGAGCGCGAACGCCTCGAAGCCATAGCCCAGGACTACGCCACGAACCCCACAAGCACGCTCGTTATTTCACCCGCCAATCGCGAACGTTC
>JBOGOU010000456.1:0-5842 GCA_050748205.1 Pyrinomonadaceae bacterium
ATGCGCTTCGTTGCCTGAAAAGCAATCTACCCGAATGGTTGCGCGTAGATCTGACTCAACTAAGGCCCTCAGACGCATTTTTATCGAGCGGCCCTCACCTTACTATTCCCAAAAACACCAATCACTCGCGCCCATAGGGGCAAGACGGCCGGAACTGCGCTATACCTATTTCCCTCTTAGCTGCTATCCTTTTCTTAGCCGCTGCACGTGAGGGCGGCCCGGCTCTTTGAAAACCAGATCAGTTGCTCGCGGATGCGCGTGGTTGAGTGTGAACTGCGTCTTCTAACTGCCGTTCGGTGAGGAACTCTTCGCCGGCACCGGGGGCCGCACCACGGCACAAGGTTACGTCGCCGATAGCAACCGCTTCAAATTTACGACCTACGAGCGCGACGCGGAAACCGGACTCGACTATGCACAGGCGCGCTATTACGGAAACACACAGGGGCGATTCACGAGCCCTGATCCGATGTTGTCAAGCGGTAAGCCGGCCGAACCGCAAAGCTGGAATCGTTATGCTTACGTCTTGAACAATCCTTTGGTGTTCATTGATCCGAGTGGACTGATTTGGGGATATCGAGACTACGAACAAGACGGTAAGAAGATGAGGGAGTTTCAATGGTTTGACGGCGATCAGGCAGGAGAGGGCTTTACAAACTACAACCATTCTTACTTTGTTAGCCAAAATGAGGTGATATGGTTGGATTCGGGTTCAAGTGCGTTTCTCCAAATCTCAAAAGAGCGCTTCTCAGATGTAGAGTTTGCATCGCTTGCGAGCACGGATCCCGGAAACATCAGCCAAGAACAGAGAAATACCTTGAATCGGGCGGTGGCTGACACTATTTGGGAAAGCGAAGGCCCTCGAATCAAGGCCGTCGCCTCTCTATTCGGAGGCTTGTTTGGAGGTCTTGGTGGTTCTCTCAACTTCACCTTTGGGGCCGCATCGCGACAAGCATCCAGGTTGCCGCCAGTACTCTTCCATTATACGGATGAGGCGGGAGCCGCAGCCATAGAGAGCTCACAACTCGGCCGGGCGGATCGCTTTCTCTACCTAACGAATCAAGGAGGGTTGACGCCTCTACAAGCACAGCTTGAGTTGTCTCTGCCAGCACAGAATAGTGCGCGCGCTCTATTCGCAGTCGACAGTCAAGCGTTGAATACATCCAATCTGTTGCGATCAGGACGTGTAACCGGAAATGTTTTCAGCAGGCCCGGAGGCGGCACCGAGTTCATGTTCAACAAGGGCACCACCGTTCCCGCAGGCTCTTTCACAAGATTTAGGTTCTAAGAAGAAGTAACTGCGAGAATCAGCAGGGCTCAGGGGACCCTAGTAAAAAATGGACCAAATAGGTTTCGACGAATTGTGGAAAGGGTTCATCAGTCCTGAATACAAAGACAGTGGCTTTGAGAATGTTCGTGAAATTCGAAACTATCTGCACAGGCTCCCTGATCACAAACGAGCGGCTTTTCTGGATGAACTTGTGTCGGTAGCAATAGCTGGCAAAGAGGGCTATGGCATCGCTCTTTCAGTGCTGGAATCAGAATCAATGCCTCAACATGTGCGAGTCATTTGCGAGTACGTCACGCGCGTTTTGAATGATCCGATGCTACAGGAGAATGATCTAGTAGGCTTTTTGAGAATATTAGCCTCTGACAAGTTTGGCCAATGCCTTGCTCCAGTCGAAACTTATCTGCTTAAGCGTCGGATTGGGCCTTATTGGAATAGTCTTCCTTGGGCCCTGTGGCCGCATCAACCGGAACTGTTCGCGCGCGCACAAGGTCGATACTTTACGACTCGTCCCTCCGATGAGTGGCGACATTCGGTCATCCCGCAGGCATTCCTGACTCGCGCTGACGCTCTTGCCTTAGTAAAGCAAAGACTATCGGAAGTGTCGGGCAACGCCTGGCACGAGCTCCGAAACGTTTTATTAAAGCAACTTGATGCCGAATGGCTTAATGAATCAGATCGCAAATCGTTGTCAGAAGTACTAGCCTCTTGAGACCGCCCACCTCCGGTAGCTTGCTTTTAGCTTTGATGGCGTAAGTTTCTGGCTTGCTCTAGAGACGCTCTTGTCTGACCACTTACGAACCGATCTGAAGATCGTTATCTCCGCTTGGTGAGCATTGAATCTTCAGCGTTCGGCGTGATGAGCGATGAGGGCTTCGACGACTGCAAGGATCTTCTGTTGTTGATTGCGTGGTAGAGTGGCGACGGCTTCGAGTTGGCGTTCGAGTTGAGACTTGGGGCCGCGCTTGGCTCGCTGCGCGCCGTTGTCAATGCCCAGGAGTTCTTCCATGGAAACACCCAGGGCCTTTGCAAACCTGGGGACCAGGGTCGAAGGTATCGCTCCCGCCTCACGTTCATAAAAAGAGATGGTGCGCTGCGGAATGCCGATGGCTTGCGCCAGCGCCATTTGAGACAGACCTGCCTGCTTACGCAACGCCGCCAGTCTTGCTCCGCATTCGGTAGCTTTCTTCTTTGAGGGCCTGCCGCCCAGTCCCGCCTTTCCCGCCATGGGGTCACTATACAACTGGATTTCTGGGTACATATTCCTCCGGCAAGTTTCCGCTTGCATGTTAGTGGAATCATGCTAGTATCTCCGGCAAGTTTTTACCAGCAGTTTTTTAGCAGATAACTCTTGACAGCTTTTTTGAAAGTGGCGGGACCCAAAGAGACCACGGATGCTGATCGATAAAGCAGAGATCGAGCGGGTGAAGCGGGGGAACGAGTTGGTGGCGTTCATTCGCAGCCGCGGCGTCACGCTCACGCAACGTGGCAAGCAGCTTGTCGGGCTTTGTCCGTTTCACAACGATCACGAAGCAAGTCTTATCGTCGATCCCAGGAAACAACTATGGAACTGTTTGGGGGCGTGTCACGAAGGCGGCGACGTGTATCGCTTCGTGATGAAGGCGGACGTGGTGGACTTCCGCGAAGCGCACCGACGGCTGGGTGGTCATGAAGCCGAATCTAAATCCGTTGGCGTGGAAGATCAGCAATGGCTTGAGAGAGCGGTCGATCACTACCACGCACGGCTATTGGCGACGCCGGCAGCACAGGACTACTTGAGATCGCGGGGCATCACGGCGGCGGAGTTCGCGACGAGCTTTCGTGTTGGGTTCGTCGATGGGACGCTGGCAGAGAAGCTGCCGGCAGAAGGACGCAGAGCGTTGCCCAGGGTTGGTGTGTTGACTGGCTCCGGGCGTGAGCTGCTGCGCGGCTGCGTGATCTTTCCTTTAG
The DNA here is from genome assembly GCA_050748205.1 of Pyrinomonadaceae bacterium. Taxonomy (GTDB): domain Bacteria; phylum Acidobacteriota; class Blastocatellia; order Pyrinomonadales; family Pyrinomonadaceae; genus PSRF01. The sequence continues at coordinate 3,236 of JBOGOU010000456.1, forward strand.
TTGCTGCGGTGGGACCACACAGCGGCCACGTGGTTGGTCTCTACGGCCGGAGCATCGAGGGACGGCGGCATCTTTAATCCGCAGGGCGCGAAGAACACTGATGAAGCGATCATCACTGAGAGCGTGATCGATGCGGCGGCGTTGTGGAGCGCAGGCCTGCGCAACGTCATTCCGACTTACGGCACAACGGGGCTGACGGATGAAATCTTGTCGCACCTGGTTGAGTGCCGGGTCAAGCGCGTGGTGCTGATGCTGGATGCCGACGACGCTCATCGGTCGGGCAACTTAACTCAACTCGCCTCGAAGGCGGGCGGATCGACTGCTGCTCGCCTCATTCAGCAACGGTGGGACCGTCTGTTGCAAACCTAGCAGACGGTCTCGTCGCTATTGGCTGAGCAAGATGCGCCATCTCTAGCCGCTAGTTTGAGCGCCAAATGAACTGGCCGCTTCTGTTAACGTATGCGTCTTTTTCCTTGTTCAGGTTTCCCTTTATATAGAAGGACACCTTGGCTATACCGCCGCTGAATGGACGGAGTTTGGCATACTCAACCTCGCCCGGTAGTCTAATGACCGTCCCGCCCTGCTTGTCCATATACCCCCAAAAGTAGTTATAGCCCGAAAGGTAGTTCCCCTGAAAATGAGTGATTGACGGCGCCAGACCTTCCGAATATCGCAAATCCACTTCCCCGTGGGTATAAAGCAAGCCATGTTCGCCTGGGAGCCTGGCGCCTTCACCGAGGACCACGGCCCAGCGTCCAGCGCGATCTATCCAGCCGATTTTCCCTTCTTGCGTGACAACCCACGCCAGCCCTTCGGAAAACTCCTGGGCGAAATTGAATTGCGGCTGAATAACGAAGTTGCCCTGCTTATCAATGTAACCGTACCCAGCATCGACTCGCACACAGGCCAACCCTTCCGAGAAGCGGCTCGTTCGGGCCGTTATCATCGCGTCGCCCTCTTTGAGCGGTATGAAGCGCGGCGCGATCACCATCTCACCTTTTTGATTAATGAACCCATACTTCCGATTAACCACTACGCCGGCCAATCCCTCCGAGAACTCATCGGCAAACGAATACTTCCGTTCGATAACCAACTTGCCCGAATGATCGATATACCCGCTGTTGGCTTGCAGCGGGTTCCAACCAACCGCTGCCAGCCCCCCGTGAAAATCCTTCAGAGGAAACTCGTCAAGCTTGATCACTTCCTCGCCGCGCCGGTTAATGTAGCCGCTGAACTCTTTGCTCTGCACGACAGCCAGCCCGTCGCTGAAGTCGCCGGCGTAGCGCCAGCGCGGCGCGATGACGATTTTGCCCGTGGCGTCAATGTAGCCCGCTTTTATGTCCGGGTAATCCGCCGGATCACCTTTCTCTTTTTTTAAGTAGATAGCAGCCAGGCCTTCGCTGAAGTCGCCGACGCGATCTGTTGTTTGCAGCAGTTGGTCGAAACCAATCACGAGCTTCCCGGTCTTGTCGATGAATCCATAACTCCGTCGCCCGGACTTTTCATCACGGTATACTTGATACAGCCCACTCGGCTGACGCTTCCTCTCCTGATCGCCGGCGTTTTGAGCGGCCGCAGGCGACAGCACACCGAGGCACAGTAGGAAAAGAAAATTTCTGTTGATCCCGAGCTTTCTCATTCCGTTAATGGTCTCCCCAAAGTGTTTCGTCGAACTCAATATTATGGCTACTAAGTCGAGTGGCTGACAACGCCGACTCGATTGTTCACTTGGTCGGACAGAGCCGCGACCTCGTCACCCGGCAGTAACACTTTTCCGCCCGCCCGATTGGACGCTGCCGATGGCTCGGTGCGAGCTGTCGATACGTTCTTCATCCGGTAAGTGCGGAACCCCGCATCGCTGCGAACCGCGTAGCTATACCGAGAAGAGTGTTCTAGTACTGGCGGCGACTCCTTTTCCTGCGAGGGGCATTGTTATTGATTAGAAGGTTTGATTGATGGCAGAGTTGGCCGGCGATGGTTGTCGGAGTCGTATGTTGACGACGTGAGGAGATACAACGCCTTCGGACGTCTGAGGATTGTCTTCTTGCAGGCATGCCCCAGTAGCGAAAAGGCGGGCGCATAGCGGTAACCGAACATGAAGGCGTGCATAGTCGCTCGTCCCGCATTGCCTGGTTGCTGGCGCTTCGAAGAGGTTTCGCTCCTTGACCTGCTGCTCAACAGGATTTAAGTCTGGCGACTCAGACTACAATTACAAAATCCCCTCGGTAACAATTCCGCTATCTGGCGCGGCTGCTTGGCCTGCGGCTTCTTGTGAAATGGTAAATTGTCCAACTTGGGCGGCCAAAAACAGGTCAAGGCATTTTCGGCGCATCTGTAAGTCTATTAGATTAGAGATTTGCGAGGGAGTGTTCACTTCCTGAGCCAAGCGGGCCAGCCTAATAGAATCGCAGCTTTCAAAGAGGTGGAGCCAAATGTACCCCTATTCGTACCCCTCAGTCAATATAGGTAGATTTTTGGTAGAGATTTGATCGGTAGTGACGCAAGGTAGAATGAGCCATTCAGGCGAAAGCACGTTTTTGCTTTGCTGAACCAATAACGCTGACGGGTCAGCTACCAGCGCGCGGCACGGGCCTGTCCGCGCTGTGG
>JBOGOU010000457.1:0-2343 GCA_050748205.1 Pyrinomonadaceae bacterium
GCCGGGTGAGTCTCGGGAAGGGTAGTCGAAGACTCATAGCGGGGGAGTGACTGCCCAGACATTTGAGCGAACAGGTCTTCGTATCGATCCACTATCCGCTCCCAGTCATAATACTTTTGTACGCGAACTTGAGCGCGGTGACGGTAGGAATGGACCAGCGAACCATCGCGCAGCTTATGTTAAACCTGTTTCCTTGAGCTCGTCGAATCGGAACTTGCTGGCATCAAGGTATTCCTTGACAGTCTCGATGGCAATCCAACGTCGGTTGAGGCTCTCCGCAACGGCTCCCGTCGTGTTGGAGCCGGCAAACGGGTCCACCACCACGTCGCCTTCATCGGTCAGGAACTTGAGGAAAAACTCAGGGAGCGTGGGCGGAAAGCGCGCTGGGTGGATCTTCACCCCGGCATCCTTGCACCGCATCGTGTACGCGTCGTTCGCGGCGTTGTTTCCAAACTTCAGGAAGTCCGCGACCCCATTCTCAAAGACGTTCGGCGGGATGGCGCCGCCGGAGTTCACCTTGTCGAAGCTCGAGCGTATGTTATGGCCTGACGGCCGCACGGTGGCCCTCACCCCGCGGCTGTTCAGCCGGATCATGTCGGCGCTGTAGGGCTTCAGCACGTTCCGATTGTTGGCCTTTGGCCACGGCGTCTTGCCGAGCCACCACACGTGCTCGACCGCATCCTTGACCCTGATGCGCCGCACGGTCACCCACTCCGCCGGCATGGGAAGCTTCGCCGGGTTGTACCAGTAAAACTCCTGCGCCAGATGGAACCCGATCTGCTCCACGAGCTCGATCAGAAGCTTGTATTGGTACATCGATCGCGTCGGCAGTCCCTTGTTGTAGCTCCCGCCAATATTCAGGACGAAGCTACCGTCGTCTTTCAGCACCCGGTAGAACTGACGCGCGAAGTGCAAAAACCACTCGACGTAATCCTCCTTCGCGACGTTGCCGTACTCCTTCTTGAAGTGGAGTGCATACGGTGGCGACGTGACGATCGCGTCGACCGAGTCCGACGGCAGCGCTTGCAGAATGCTGTTCGCGTCTTCAAGGTACGCTGCGCCGAGCCCGGTCTTGTAGTACGGCTTGAACCGGAGGACGGAGACGCGCTTGTAGTTTGGTTTGAGCGAAAGCTGGGTCTTTGGCGCAGTGGACATAACGTCTGGTAAAGCGGACTCCGCGTAGCTTACACTAGGCTGATCGTTAAATCATAATCTCGCCGGATCGGTAGAGGCGTGCCAGGGCACCGAACGCAGCACGCGTCATGGCGGATGACGAAAAAAGATGACGTCCTAAAGCTCCTCGAGGAGTGTTCCCCGGAGGAGCGCCTTGAAGTCTTCAAGCATCTCCGCAAGGATATACGCATCCACGCGCTCGAAACGAAACTGAACACGCCGGCGGAGCTGATACTTGAGGCGATGGATCGCGGAAGCGACCTCACAATGCGCGGCATCCGGGGCATGATTGCCGAGGCTGCCTTCATCCCGAACGTGCTCGAGAAGCTTCGCGGGTGGAGGACGGTTGAGGTTGTCGGTGATGCCGCCTACGACTTCCTCATCGAGGACAAAATTGGGCGCATCAGCATTCAGGTGAAGATGCAACGACGCCAGAAGGGCGTACCGCTCGTGCGACGGGGCAGCTTCGTCGTAGAAACGCAGCGCACGCGTACCGGCCGGGACGCACTGGGCGGAGCAACGCGGCCGTACCGCTTCGGGGAGTTCGATATTCTTGCAGTCTCGATGCACCCTTCGACGAACGATTGGACGACGTTCATGTACACCGTGGGTTCGTGGCTGAGGCCGCGCCGCGGCGCTGCGGAGCAGCTTGAGGTCTTCCAGCCGATCCCCATGGCGCCGAACGATGATTGGACGGACGAGCTGATGACGTGTATTGAGTGGTTGAGGACGCTCAACCCGCGGACGATCGCCGGGTTTTAAAAGTAAAAAGGGCGTCATAATTTGGTTATGAGGTGCGCCACCTCTGGCGCGGGGCGGGCACTTTCGCACCCGCCGACTGGTTCGCATTCTACTCCGCTGCTCCCTCTAGTCAATTGGCCGGTCTTATTGTTAGTTGGCCGTTTTGCTTTTTCTCGACTAGTTTCGCTTCTACCGTGGAGAACCATCACGAAAAGCGTGCCCTTCAAGTGCTATTATTGTGGCCCATCGAGAGAGTGTTCTTTGAGGGGTTGCTTGGCAGACGGTACTGCCGGTTAGGAATGCCGCGGATTATTTTTCTACCAAGACGCGGGGCTTTATCTCGCCGTATGAACGTACCGCCAAGACAACAGAATCGGCCATAAGTGACGATTCTCAGTTCTGCCACCGCCACCCGTTTACCCGAACCTT
>JBOGOU010000458.1:0-4946 GCA_050748205.1 Pyrinomonadaceae bacterium
CCACAGCGCGGACAGGCCCGTGCCGCGCGCTGGTAGCTGACCCGTCAGCGTTATTGGTTCAGCAAAGCAAAAACGTGCTTTCGCCTGAATGGCTCATTCTACCTTGCGTCACTACCGATCAAATCTCGCTTCACTGTCGAGTAACTTGACAGCGCAAGTGAATCTATCTCAGCGTGACCCTGATAAAGCCAGCATCTTAGTGGGTCGTGTCTTGGCATACGTTGATAGCCTGGTAGTTGGTGCGGGAGTCGGACCCCAGTACGAAAAGTTTATCTTCGGTGCGGAGTCAAAGGGCGAGCGGGGGGAGCAGGTTATTACAGCCGTTGAAATTGTTTACGCCTTCCACAAATCGAGCGGGCCATTGCCGGGCAGTTTTTTTGACTATTCCAAGCGCTACGAACTGCGGGTTGAACGTGACGCCAGATGTGATGAAACCTTAAAGAAACTGTCCTATGAAGAGAACGAGGACGAGACCGGAAAGCAACTGCCGTCAACCTACATTCTGCGGATGATGGACGGCGCTCCAAAAGATCTTCTCAAGCCAGACTCACTACTGCCCTGCTACATGCTGAGGTCCGGAGACTATCGAGGGCAGAAGTGAGTCGTTAGCTTTGTCTGGTTTGCTCGTAATGAGAGACGTAGGCGGAGACCCAGTTGACGATGTGCTCCTGCTGACGGCGCGGGAGCTTTGAGACGCGATCGAAGACCTCACGCACCTTGCCTGCCCGCCTGCCGTTACTCTTAGTTGCTTCCTTGCGGCTGTTTTTCCGGCATTCACATTCAACAGATCCTCGAGGCTGACGCCGAGGGCTTCGGCCATCTTGGGCAGCACGTCTGAGCGGGGCGGCTTCTCGCTGCGCTCCCAGAAGGCGATGTTTGCCTGAGATATCCCAACATAGCGGGCGAGCTCATACTGGCTCAGACCGGCAGCCTTCCGTAACTCCGCTAATTGCATTCCCTGGCGCGGTCGAGTCTTCGTGCTCTTTCTCGGCATCTCGGTCTCAGTGTGGCTTAGCGAATAGGAACTCGGCGGTTTGCTCGCAGTTGAGGACGCGGATGAAGCGTTTGGTGGCTTCGGGCGAGATGTCGTAGAACTCACAGGACTCGATGCCGCAGAGATCGCACGAATCGCAGATGCCGTCGCAGATGTTGACAGTGGCTGACTCGAAAGTGATGTTGCCGAACTTGCTGACCGACTTCCAACCGTAGGGACATTCAAACCGCATCTTCCCGACTCCTCACTTAAAGAGCGGGACGCCTGCCTGAGTTTTCAAATCACTGACCGCTTACGCTGTTCGCTTCAGGCCCTCTCAGTGCTGATGATCGCATCGAGAAACTCGATGATGAGTTGCTGCTTCTTGCGCGGCAGCAACTTCACCTGCTCGATGCGTCGTTCCAACTGAGAAACGGGGCCGGGCTTGGCGCGCATGGTGTGCGGCTGGCTGCCCAGGAGTTCAGCAACTGAAACTTCCAATGCTTGGGCCGCGCGCTCGATGAAATCCAGCGCCGGATTGGGAGAGCGGCGCTCGTAGTAATCAATCATCTCGCGGGTCACACCGAGTCGTTCAGCCAGTTCACGCTGCGACAGTCCTTTGCTGCGGCGGACGGCGGCAAGCCGCTGGCCGAACAAAGGAGCTTCTCTGGATGGCGGGCGTCCTATCACAACGCCCTCATTGTATGGATGGGTTTGTGTAAACATTTGTTCTTGCCTTCCTTGCTAAGATAACCTATCATCTCGCGCGAAAGTTCTCAATCGCAACTTTTCACTTGACAGCTTTTTTGAAAGAGACCCGAAACTGAAAGAAACCGGATGCTAATCGACAAAGCGGAGATCGAGCGGGTGAAGCGGGCGAATGAGATGGCAGCGTTCCTTCGCAGCCGCGGCGGTACTGTCAACTTAACAGGATAAAGACAAAAGAAGCCGACTCTTCCTAATACGTTAGCCATCGAATCGCCTTCTTTTAACCAATTACCGGACCGCAGCTCACCTCTCTCCAAGCGGCAAGTCTTGAGTTCATCACTTCTTGATAACCTGCCCTTGAATACAAATGTCGTCCTGGTCGGAAGTGCGAGCCGATGACGCCGAAGGCTGAGAGGAATCGTTGCGCCTGACCGGCTGACTTGAACCGTCTCATGATCCGCTCCCGCAACCTGGTTGGCTGATGCGAATTTTCAGCACGGTTATTTTGCCACTTGTCCTGGGAGTGCTCGACACCTGGCATGATCTCAGCCTTCGCTGCGCTGTAGCTCTGGAGCTTATCTGTGATGATAACTCTTGGCACGTATTGCAGTTCCTTCAATAGCTTGCGAAAGAACTTTTTGGCTGCCTTCTTATCTCTGCGGCTCTGCACCAGAATATCTAATACGTCGCCATCCTGATCCACAGCCCGCCAGAGATAATGGAGGCGTCCGTTGATCTTTAGGAACACTTCGTCCAGGTGCCATCGGTCACCGGGTCGAGGAGAGCGGCGGCGCAGGCCATGGGCATAAGTCTGACCGAACTTCAAACACCAATATCGCACGGTTTCATAGGTGAGCGTCACACCGCGCATCGCCAACATTTCTTCGACATCGCGGAAGCTCAGGGCAAAGCGGAAATATAACCAAACGGAATGACTGATAATCTCAGGTGGAAAGCGATGGCGAAGATACATTGAGTGAGAGGCGCTCATCAGTGAATTATGATGCAGCTACAGCGGTCTTGCACCATCGGTTTGTTAACCTGACAATACCTACGAAAGGCAGTCTTAAGGACAAAACAGATCTAATGAATCAGAGGGTAGAGGTGGTCTATGGCGAAACAAAACCAACAGGTGGGAAGGTTTTATCTACAGGAACCGGGAAAGATGAGAAATACGTAGGTGTTAAGGATTTCGTTGTCACCATAACCATCGATCTGAATAAAATTGATGGGAGACCAGCAGGCGACGCGACTCCCACGGGTACCGAAGTATTTAAGCATGAAGTGGTCGGTCACGGGCAAGACTTTGCTAGAAATCCCGTTGAGGCTACGTTTGAAAGTCAACAGGACTCGGAAGATCACGCTAACCAGAATGTGAAGAACTTTCAAAATGACAAACGTAAGTCGGACATGAAAGAAGCAGACGCAGAACGAGAGGTAAGACAAATGTTGGGACTACCGCCCAAAGAGGAGAAAAAGAAGAACGATTAGTGTCAGGGGAACAAAACTCTGGTGCGTGGTTGTTCTAATACTTGTGGCTCTTTCGAGTTCACCAGTCTTCAGCAATTCCCATGACGAAACCACGAGTCAGAATGTATGGATTAATCTGCCGTCAGCTCCGCTTGTAATTAAGGAAGCACCGAACAATCGCGTTATGCTTCTTCGTAATATGTCTCTTAGGCGGATCATTCAGTATCGACTTGGATGTGTCATTAAGAAGGGTGATAAGTTCAAGCTCATATGCGATACAGCACCCAAACAGATTGACTTATTGCCCTACAATCAAGCACTCGACGCGACAGAGTATTCGGTCTTTTCAATTCCCGATGAGTTGATAGATACGTGTAAAAAAAGACTAGCCAAGATTGCTATTGTGCAGGTGATTTTCGACGACGGTTCTGAATGGCGACTCGACCGAGATCGGCATCTTTGCCCGACACCACACGTTAAGAAGGCTCGGCGCGGTCGTCAGCGATAAAGTATCCACACAACGAATAGTTGCCGCGCTAACCACACAGTAAGATCAAGGTGCATGTTACCGCTGTCGCTGGTGACAATGCGTTTGCTGGCGCCACAAGTATGATCGAAAAAACCGGAGTAATAGGGGACCTGGCTTCCGTAACAAAGATTGTCCGCTATGAAAAGGACAATGGTTTTCGTGTTTTTGGTGAGTTGAAAAATATGGATTCCGCCAAGAGAGTAAAAGACAAGTTCGATGGCTTTTTGGGTGGAAGATACTACGCAAACACGCAAGGAAGGTTCACATCACCGACCTACGTGATGAACGTAGCTTACCAAAACGCAGGCTAAGATCACGAAAGCCTACCGGGAGAAAGACCCGGCAACCAGGACATCAACTCAAGACTAACTGATGCGGAAGGAAGATTACGAGAGTCTATATTCTCTAGAAGAGACCTTCTGGTGGTTTGCGGGCATGCGTGAGATCACCTCCGTCCTGCTCGACCCATTACTACTGCCCTCACATAAGCGCATGATTCTTGACGCGGGATGCGGCACGGGCGGCAATCTCGCCTGGCTCAGGCGTTATGCTGGAGAGGGAAGGGTCGCAGGAGTCGACTTGGTTCCAGACGCGACCAGGTTTTGCCGAGAGCGTGAAGAGAAATACCTGGCCCAGGCATCGGTCACTGATTTGCCGTTTGCCGATTCAGTCTTCGATCTTGTGACAAGCTTCGACGTTCTCGTACAACTACCCGGCGAAGGCGCCGATCAAAAAGCTCTGCAGGAAACTTTCCGCGTGTTGCGCCGTGGTGGAATCGCGTTCGTGCGGGTTGCTGCCTACGAATGGATGCGCAGCGGACATGATGCGGCATTGGGGACGCAACGTCGTTACAGCCTTGATACGCTGCGGCGGAGGATGGAACAGGTGGGTTTTCGCATTCTGCGCGCCACCTATGCTAATAATCTTTTGCTGCCTGCCGCTGCCTTTAACCGGCTCGTGCTGAAGCGAATCGGACTCACCGACAATGGCTCGGATGTGAAACCGCTTGCCCCGTCATTCGAATGGCTGAACGGTGCGCTGAAATTCGCGTTGCTTAGCGAAGCGCGGTGGATGAAACGGCCTGGCTCTACATTGCCCGCTGGCCTGTCGGCAATCTGCATTGCGGAGAAACCGTCAGCGAAATGAACCTCACAGGTTAGGAAGATCGGCTTGGCCCTGCTCAACTGGGAACAGCCTTCACATTAGAAGAAATCACTCAGGTCAGAAAATCTCACAGGTCAGGAAGGTGGGCTTGCCCCCGCTCAA
>JBOGOU010000459.1:0-4225 GCA_050748205.1 Pyrinomonadaceae bacterium
CCACAGCGCGGACAGGCCCGTGCCGCGCGCTGGTAGCTGACCCGTCAGCGTTATTGGTTCAGCAAAGCAAAAACGTGCTTTCGCCTGAATGGCTCATTCTACCTTGCGTCACTACCGATCAAATCTCCCGTGGATCCAGTACTCATTGATATAACGCACCATCAGGTTCATGTTATCAGTAATATTCACATCGCCGCGGATGCTGTCCTGACGGGTGTTCACCGGCTGAGTCGGGGCGTCAACCCAAAGGCCGTTTGGTCCATTGGGATCAGGGAAAACCTTCAGTATCGCGAGGCCAGCAGGGCTGAGCTGGGCGGTCGGAATCTTGTTGCCGGGAAATGGGTCACAGATTGTTCCACCGGCTGGATCTGGTCTACAGGTCCCTGGAATATGCGGTAGCGGTCCAGTCCGTGGGCCGCTGAAATCTCCTATCTTCTCAGCCGCCGTCGGCACCTTTTGTTGCGGCAGCGTCTGACCGCGCTTCTCTCGGCGCCACTCTTCACTCCAGAAGAAGAAACCCCTATTTTTTACGATCGGCCCGTTGAAGTTGAATCCAAAGTTTTTGTATTTCAGCGCGCCTTTACTGATCGTGTTTCCCTTCGCATCTTTGGCCGGGTTCGCTTTCAGAAAAGCATCAGCAGCATTCAGCGAATCGTCGCGCAGAAAATAGAAGCCGGCGCCATGAAACTCGTTGCCGCCACCCTTCGTGATCAAATTAATGACGGCGCCTTGCGCCTGACCATACTCGGCACTGAAGCTATTGCGCTCCACGCGGAACTCTGCGATTGAGTCGATTGACGGAAAGACAAGGAGGGTGGCATTTGAACCCACGTCCATGTTGTTGACACCGTCAATGGTCCACAGGTTTGCATTTGACTGGTTGCCATTGACCGACATGTCAACGTTGGAGTCCAGGCCCGTGCCTCGTGCGGCAAAACTGCCGGCCTGCGAAATGCCTGGCACCATCAACGCCAATTGCGCGTAGTTGCGCCCGTTCAAAGGCAGCTCAGTCACCTGCTTTTCAGCAATCAGACTGCTGACTTCGCCACTGCGCGTTTCCACCGGAGCTGCATCGCTCGAGATAGTGACGGTTTCCGTTACTTGACCGACCTGAAGCTCTAAGTTGACAGTTTTGTTTTCGCTAACGTGCAAGTCGACGTTGGCAGCAACTGTCTTCTTAAAACCGGGAGGTGCTGTGCTGACTGAGTAGCGACCCGCTGGTAGGCTGGGCGCATTATAAAACCCGTCATCGTTTGTGGTAACAGTGCGAGAGGCGCCGGTCTTCTCTTCTTCAATTGTCACATCCGCCTTTGGCACCGCGCCACCTTGCGGATCTCTCACCGTGCCTGTGATGTTTCCTGCGGTACTCGACTGGCCATGCACGCTGACAAACAAACCGATGCTCAGCAGGAGTAGTACTGCCTGCACTCCAAACCTTCTCGACATACCGCACCTCCTCATAGTGTGTGGCTTAAGACCATCACAAAAGGTCATCTAGACCAAATGTTCAGGCGTGCGAACTTGTACAATCAACAGCAAAAGCTACGGGACGACGCCGACGGTTTTCATGCGAGGTTGAAAATGAGCGAAACAGATATCCAGGTATCCCTATGACCCGGACCTGGCGCGTAACGCTTCCGTGTACCGACCCCTCTTGTTTGACCGCTGGAAAGGACCCTTCCCTACTTGTGCGTTACAAAAACTGACGGTTTGACTAAAGTGACTAAGACTATGCCGAGAAGGAAGAATGAATGCTCTTTGAATTGACTGGAATGGTTTCCCGAGTTCATGAACTACACTCGCCCCGAGAGAATTAAACAGTTAAGAATTTATGACTGCCACTTTGTTGTACAGCCTGCCAAAAGTTTTTAGTACTAATTCCGCCGGTTGTCAAGAATTTTTTAGGTCCGGCAGCACAATTTTTTCGATTTTTTTTGCGCGACTTTGTTTTATCTGAAAACAAACCGGGACAAATCAGGTTAGGGAGATGGACGCGAATTTACCGGCTAGCACCAGACTGATTGCGCCCATGAGAGTGGGTTCAGGTCCCAAGGTTGACGCAATAATCCGCGTGGAAGGTAGCCCGCGACAGATGGTCCCTTCAACCGATGTCCTGATGTCCTCTGAGATAACTGGCCATGCCCGCACAATTGGACCACCAACAATCACGGCTTCAGGAGCCAGTCCGCGAATCAAATTGGCGATACCGACGCCTAGATAGTAGGCAGTCTCCTTCAGCGCCTTACGAGCGACCCCTTCGCTTTGCAACGCTAGATCGATCAGCGTCCCAAAATTAATTTTGCTCCCTCCATTCTGTGCACGGGCGACGCTGGCGTAACGTGCAAGCGCTGACCTTTCAGAAGCAAACGCTTCCCAACACTCACGACTCCCCGAAGCGCAAGCCACTGGCGCACCCTGACCAATAGTCATGTGCCCGAATTCGCCGGCAGCGCCATTCTCTCCACGGTAGACCTGCCCATCGAAAACTATTCCGGTGCCCACACCAGTTTCTACAAGGACCAGGATGAAATCGCGCACCTCACGAATCTCGGGCCTGCCAAACCATAGCTCAGCGTGTGCCGCGGCATTAGCATCATTGTCCATAGTTACAGGCAATCCAGTCGTCGCATTCAACTCCTTTGCGAGCGGCAAGTCACGCCATTTGAAATGAGGTATGTATAGCTCGCTCCCACTCGGGTTTACTAATCCAGGCAGGCTTACCCCGATTCCTTCGATCGTGCCTTTGTTCTTTCTAATCAGTTTGTGTGTCCGGTCGATGATAAGTTTAGTCGTCTGATTGGCGTCTGGATCGGTGTCGAATTTTTCCTGTTGCAATACGCGTCCGGCCAAGTCGCTGGTGGCGACGATTGTTCGGGTTGTCCCAAGGTCGACACCGACGGCAACAGCGTTGGCCGCCCGGAGCGAGAGCAGGATCGGCGGACGCCCACCCGTCGACTCGCCGTTTCCTTCCTCAATAAGTCCATTGACTCGTAACTCCTCCACGATCAGGGACACTGTTGAGCGTTGCAAGGCAGTCTCATGAGCAATCTCGGCGCGGGAGATTGGACCTCTTTCGCGCACATAGTTCAACACGATCTGGCGATTAATATCGCGAATCGTGTTGGACCGGGCCACATTTGCCTTTTTTAAGTCTATTCGTCGCATACCGGCTTACCCGCAAAGGAGTCTCGCTGCTTCGAGAGGGAATGAAGGTAGAAGGATCAGGGCCAGAATTCTGCCGAGGGATTGAAAGAGCATAAGTAGTACAGACCTCACTTCCAGTCAATACCTTTTTGTTACAGTCAGTAACTCTTAACTTTAACGTTCTCTCCCAATTGAGCCTAGTCGCAACAGATTAATGCCGGAAAGCGCCAAGATCCGTCTAAAAATTGGTATGGGAGGTTGGGAGGGCGTTATACTAGTGCCCGGGAAAAAACTGGGAGGTCTGCTATGGACAATCGGCATACCGCAGATAAATGCTCATTAATCGGGGTCACCCTCCTGCTATCCTTAGCCGCTCCCGTTTTCTCGCAACAGGCTCCGGGTCCCCCTCCCATTGATCGTAGAACAGATCCGGATCGCGCACGCCAGCAAGACATGAGCAAACGTGAATGGCAACTGCGGAATTTTGGAAATCAACCAGCCGTCGAGTCCGATCGAAAACGAATCGAAGCATTAATGGCCCAGACCGAGGAGGATTTCAACCGGATATTGACTCTCCACAACGAAATCGTGCGTGCTGTTTCGTCTGATAAGGCTCTTGATTATCACTTTGTTTCTGAAGCGACAGGCGAGATAAGGAAGCGAGCCAGCCGGCTGCAGTCCACGCTGGCCCTTCACAGGCCTCCAACAGACGCTCGGTCAAGTGAAAACTCGGAGGAATTCAACGACTCGCAAATCAAAGATGCACTAGTCAAGCTCTGCAAACAAATCAGAAGCTTTGTTACTAATCCAATTATCGAAACTCCCAACACGGTCGATGCTGAACAATTAAAAAATGCGCGGCGGGATCTGGAGAGTCTCATTCAACTCAGCGGTCAGATCAAGAAAGACGCTACTAAACTGAGCAAGGCTCGCAAGTAGTAGTTAGGCCTAGCTCCTTCATTGAGGACTTGCGGTCTGTTGTGGTTGTGCCGTCCTCACCAACACAATCGGTTCTGAGGCAAGCACTCCCGTCCCTTCGTGCACCGTGACAAATAAATTCGGCTTGGTATCAGCAATGATC
>JBOGOU010000460.1:0-6742 GCA_050748205.1 Pyrinomonadaceae bacterium
CTTTTCCAACTTGAGGCGGGGGCAAGCCCACCTTCCTGACCTGTGAGATCCTCTGACTTGAATCTTCTCTTTTGATTTGAATGGCTGCCAAACTTGAGGCGGGGGCAAGCCCACCTTCCCAACCTGCGAGACTTCTAGACCTGAGTGATTCCTTTTTGATTTGAGTAGCTTTCACACATTGAGGCGGGGACAGGGTCCGCCTTCCTGACCTGCAAATTACCCTAGATCCTTTTTGGGTTTTCACACAGCCGCTGCCACTCGGATTAATGCATTTGCTAGAATTCATTAGCGTCCGAACTGGTTTCCTGTTAATGATTGGCGTTTGCGAGGTAGCCATCGATCCCTTCACATTCAAACTTCTTATAGGCCTTGCCATCATTGTCATCGCCACGATACACGGTTATGGCGCAGCCTGGCTCGCAATCTGGATGCTTTTTCATCCGTATCGTCCGGTAAAACTGCTGGGTATTACTGTTTGGCCGCAGGGCATGATACCCCGTCACCGTGAACGTCTGGCCCAGTCAATCGGCAACGCCGTCGGTAACGAGCTGGTCTCGCAGGAAACGGTTTTCGATGCGCTATTTGAAACAACGTTCTTCCAACGCAAGGTTGAGGATTTTGTAAACGCCTATACAAAGGACCTCCTGGCGACTGTTTATCCCTCGTTTATCGACGCCTTGCCTTCTGGTGCCCGTGCTCCGATCCTAGACACTATCTCCGCTCTCCAATACCGGCTCGCTGAACACATCGCCGCGATCCTTAAGAGCGAAGAGACGGCCGCAGCCATCGCGCGCTTCGTCGACCGGCAAATAGATCAGTTGCTTGCCCGGCGGATCGACGAGGCTTTGAGTGAAAGTGCGCTGCAAGAAATCGCGAGGTTTGTTGAACAGCGCTTTCAGGGACTGGTTAGCGAAGAAGTATTCGAAAGCAAAGTGCGGGAATTTTTGTCGGGACGTCTGGACGACCTGGCTCGCAGCAATGCGACACTGGCAGACACCTTCACGCCGGAAACAGTAGCATTCATCAAGGAGCGGATCGATCAGCAGGTGCCGCCAATCGTTCAGCACCTGGCAGACATTGCCACGAGCCAAAATACGCGCAAGCAAATGGGGGCTTTGATCAAGCGTGAGGTAGACGATTACTACCAGCAGCTCTCGCTTTTCAAGAAGATCTTCATCTCGCGCGAGCGCATCCACCGCGAAGTAGACGATCTGGTTAACAAGACGTTGCCGAAGCGCGTAGAGGAATACCTGCGCGGGCCGGCTTTCGAACAGGAAGCCGAAGCCTTTTTGAACTCAACAATCGACAACCTGCTCGCGCGGCCTTTGAATGAGATTATCGGCCAGATAGAACCAGAAAAGTTTGAGTTGATGAAGACGCAAGTCGCCGATCGAATTTTGGAGCTGGTGAAAAGCCCCGAGTTGTCGCGTTCAGTATCTGCGTACGTCGCGGAAGCGCTCGAACGTTTGCGAGCGCAGACGCTCGGCTCCGCCTTGGATCGAATCAACCCTGACTCTGCTTCACGGCTCAAGAATTTTCTTACGCAGAGCCTGCTCGATATTCTATCGCGTGACGATACGGCCCAAACTATTAATGGCATCTTGACCTCTCAAGTTGAGCGACTGCTGGTAGCGCCCATTGGCCGGCTTGGCGATCACGTATCCGAGCATGCGGTGAAACGAGCGAGCGCAGCGCTGGTGGAACGAATCACTGCGGCCGCTCGCGAACGTTTGCCCACAGCAATTGCGGAATTTGACGTCGGCAGCCTCGTACGCAAGAAGGTTTCGGAGTACCCTAATGAAAAGCTCGAGGAGCTGGTTCTTTCGGTCGCTGCTCACCATCTGAAGACTATCGAGCTATTTGGAGCGATAATCGGATTCTTCATTGGAGTAGGTCAGGCAATCTACTTCTGGCTAACCTATGTGCCCCGGCGGTGATTTGCGAAGGCTCGCGGAAGCGAGTTGCGCGGAACATAACCGCGCCGGCCGCCGTTCTAAAGTGTTGAAGCGGACGTCATGCCGCCGTATTTTGCGTTTCTATAGACAGGATAAACAAGATTTACAGGATGGCTCTACAAGCGGTCTTCGAAAAGTTTTTCGTCTCGAGTCATTGAGTCCGAACCTGAGTGGTTTATACGTTCACCGCCAGAGCTAAATCTTGTAAATTCTGTAAATCGTCAAATTACTTCCTCTTAGACTGAAGGGAATCACCTATGTACTGCTCAGGCTGTGGTAGCCAGGTGGCGCCGGGACTCAGTTTTTGCAATCGCTGCGGCACGAGCCTTAAGGAGCGCAGTGATTCTAAGACCGGACCCATCGGTGCTTTGGTGACAGCGATGGTGCTAGTAGCAGTTTGCGGAATGGGAATGATGCTGGGCGGACCGATAGCCCTGAAAAGGGAAGGTCAGTTTGAAGGAGATCTAATAGCTCTCTTCATGTTTCTTACTTTCTTTGTCGCTGCTCTGACCGAGATTTTTCTCTACCGACAACTGGGCCGGCTGACGGCTTCTACGAAGGAAATCTTAGCCTTACCAACACCATCAGCGATGCCGGCTGAGTTTCGTGCTCCGCAGCCACGGGAGTTGGCTGAGCCGCTTCCGAGCGTCACCGAAAACACGACCCGCACGCTCGAATACTCGCGCGAGGAGCGTTTGCGATGAGGTTCATTCTGGGCGAAGGTCGCGGAGAATTCACCAGGGAAAAAATGAAAAGACTGTCTCTGATTGTACTGCTTGCATTGATGTTCGCCGGCTGCCATTACGCCGGCAAGTTTTCAGGTGGCGTGCCAGGATCAGGAGTGCGCAAGAGTGAAAAGAGAGAATTAAGTCCGTTCACGTCCATCTCGACCGACGGCGCTTTTGACATTGAAGTCGTTTGTCAACAGGCCCCGAGCCTGGAGATCGAAGGTGACGACAACTTGCTTCCGCTGGTGAGCACCAAGGTCTCAAACGGAGTGCTGCACATAAAAAATTCGGGTTCCTACTCCACTCACGATCCGATAAACATAAAGATTTCAGTAGCCAACATTGACAGCCTCAATACAAACGGCGCCGGCACGATAAAGATCTCAGGTCTGAAGAACGATAAGTTCGAGATTGGTTCCAATGGAGCACCGACGATCATCGTTTCGGGCGAAACAAAGGTGGTAGAAATTGATACCAACGGCGCCGGCAAGATTGACACTCACAAGCTACGCGCAGTCAGAGCCGCTGTTGAATCCAAAGGGGTGTCTAGGGTTGAAGTCTTTGCCCGCGACGAGCTGAATGTTACCGTATCTGGTCCATCTCAGGTGATCTACGACGGTGACCCGCAGGTAAATCAGACGATTAATGGGCCAGGATCGGTTAAAAAGAGAGAATCGAGCGGCTCTTAATTAGTAAGAGCGGTATGGCCGGTCTGCCGCTAATCCGATCGGTTCTGCGCCAGCGTCTTTTACTGCCTGAACTAGATCTACAAGGTCACCGTAGGTCATCTCACGAGGGGCCCTGATATAGACAGCCCTTAGTACTTGCCCGTGTTCGTAAGTTGGGGACTGAAGCGCCGTCGCTATGTGAAGTTGTTCTCGGATCTCAAATATTCCTCTAAGCATTGCAGTCAGAGCAGCAGTGTCGTTTAGCGTACCTGCCTCTTCGCTATTCAAATAAAGAGTGCCATTGTTGGTGACCGTGATAAGCAAATAACTGCAATCATGTGCGCCTGTCGGAACATACCCGGAATTTGAGATTAAAGTGGTCCGCTCGAGTTCTGTCATTTGCGCGTCGTTATAAAACTTTTCAACCGCAAAAGCGCCAAGCGCATTTATACCAACATGAGCGGCGACCCCGACGGTGAATGCTATTGTCGCAGTAATGAAATACAGAATTATGCGTCGCATACTCTATTTAGACGCGCTTCGGTTTCATATGTTCCCAATCTGACTGTGAAATTTTCAGTTGACATTCCACGCGTTACATATAAACATTTGCAATTAGTTGAAAGGAGCTTCCCCTATGACCTATGTGGTAGTGGAATTATGTGTTGACTGCAAGTACACGGATTGCGCCGCAGTGTGTCCAGTCGAAGCATTTCATGAGCTGCCAGATCGTCTCTACATCAACGCCGATACTTGTATCGATTGCGACGCCTGCGTGCCTGAGTGTCCCGTGGAAGCAATCTTCGCTGACACGAACGTGCCCGAGCACTACGCGCATTGGACACAAATCAATATCGATGAAGCTCCGAAGTATCCAGTTATCAGCGCAAAGATTCCCGCTCTGCATGGACCAAACTGTACTGGGCCGGAAGAATAAGCTGAAAACCCGCGCGCACCTTTGATCCACCGAGATATGTCATCCATAAAATGCAAAGAATGCGGCCTGGTAAATTTTGCTACGGATGCAATTTGCAAGCGCTGCGGCACATCTCTTCTGATTAACAGCTCCCCAATACCCGAACCCGCTTCAGAAACCTCACGCCCCGTCACCGAAGATGGATACGTATTGCCACCGCCGCCGTCGGTTGGCTTCTATCCTAACAACCCTGGGGTCTGGCGTGATAAATCAACGCTGGTGATGAGCAAGGGGGCCCCTTTGCCCGACCGTTGTGTTAAGTGTAACGAGCCGGCACACGGTCAGCGCTTAAAACGCAAGCTAAGCTGGCATCATCCGGCTCTCTACATCGTGATCTTCGTCGCGTTGCTGATATATCTCATCATCGCGATGATCCTGCGCAAGACCGCCACTGTGGAAGTTGGCTTGTGTGAGGTGCACATGGCCAAGAGACGTAAGGCCCTGCTGGTGACCTGGCTGCTGGTGATAATTGGAGTGCTCGGAATCGCCGGATCATTTGTGGCGGAAGACGGCACGTATGCGCTGATAGGATTCTTGTTTCTTCTCGCCGGCATCATCTACGGTGTCGTTGCGGCCCGAGTTGTGGCGCCCGCGAAAATCGACGACCGCTTTGTTTGGCTGAAGGGAATCAACAAAGATTACCTGAACGCCCTGCCTGCGTGGCCAATGTAGTTGCCTACGCAATAGCCAACTGAGTTGTGGGTCCAGCTTGCGCGCTAGCATCTGCTCGCTACCGTCCCCTTCGTTTAGTGAGCTTTCCCTTCTGGCGGCGCCGTGCGTTAGAATCTCCTTACGCGATCGCAGGGATTAAGCAACGGCTTCCGGAATTCGATAATGAGAGTATTTGTATCAATCTTTAGCTTGTTGCTGTTTAGTTTGCCGGTCTCTGCTCAATCGGGCCGGCGAGTGAAAGAGCCGAAGCCTCCGGCACCTGTCGTGGAGCAGCAAACAAAGGAAGCGATTCCCACCACTCCGGCGAAGGCTGACGCGCCACCTGTAACTGCCGAAAGGAATCAAGATTACCGCTGTACAGATGATGGCACACTGGCCAGAATCCTCGACGACGGTGAAGCCGAATTGATAATTTCTTCAAAGTCAGTCGACACACGCGCCACGATCACTGAAAAGCCTAAACCCAGCTACACGAAGGAAGCTCGCCGTATCGGTGTGCAGGGATTCGTCATTCTGAGAGTGGTGTTATCGTCAACCTGCAAAATTAGTCGCGTGAGGGTAGTGAAAGGCCTGCCCGCAGGTCTCACTGAAAGCGCGATCAGGTCCGCATGCAAACTGCGATTCAAACCCGCGATAAAAGACGGACGGCCTGTCTCACAATGGGTCAGCGTTGAATATGTCTTCCGCCTGGCTAATTCATCAATCTTTCAACCTTAGTAAAGAGGGCGCTTCTGAGACTGGAAAGCGCCCTCAGGCGTGGTCGAGGCCAACTAACTAGTGAGTTAGTTTGGCAGCAGGACTGTGTCGACCACGTGAATCACGCCATTTGACTGATAGACGTTGGCGATGGTCACTGTCGCCGTGCCGCCCTTCTCGTCTTTCAAGATGAGATTGTTGCCGTCCATCCTGGCCCAAAGAGTTCCACCGCTCACAGTCTTGAACTGCGCGCTGCCGTTACCCGCTTTAATCCTTTTGGCGATTGCCTTTGAATCAAATTTCCCGGCGAGCACGTGATAAGTCAAGACCTTTGTAAGCGTTTCCTTATTCTCCGGCTTGACTAGGGTTTCGACCGTTCCCGCAGGCAGTTTTTCAAAAGCCGCGTTTGTCGGAGCAAAAACTGTGAAAGGACCCTTACTCTTCAAGGTTTCAACGAGCCCCGCTGCTTTTACTGCGGCAACGAGTGTTGTGTGGTCGGCCGAATTTACGGCGTTATCAACGATGTCCATTGAGCGTAACATCGCGGCGCCGCCGACCATCGGATTCTTGTCCATCATTTGCGCGTAAGCGTTGCGGTTTGCGATTCCGATTGCTGCCACTGCAAGCAGTAGCATGAGAGATAATTTCTTCACTGCTTCCCATCCTTTGTTGAAGTTAGATTTTTTTCGAACTGCACTCGATATACGGACGCTGCTGCAGGCGCGGATTGCTTGACTGGATGGATTGAAAAAAAGAATTTTCGAACAAAGGCCTTCGGCCTCAGGTCCTGGTCTTGGCGCCACTCAATCTCACAGAACCGTTTGCGGTAGCCAATGGAGGCTGCCACTCAACTCGACGAGCACCACTCAACTACGGAACCGCGAGCGGTAGCGACCGGATGCCAACACTCAAGACCAATACCCCACTCAGCCACAGAACCATTTGCGGTAGCCAATGGATGCTAGCATTCAAGCTGCGCTGCAATCCGTAATTGAGTGGTGTTCGTCGAGTTGAGTGGCAGCATCCGGTCGCTACCGCTCGCGGTTC
>JBOGOU010000461.1:0-20927 GCA_050748205.1 Pyrinomonadaceae bacterium
ATACCAGACGGCGAAGCAGCTTTGCCGGATGAATATTTTGAAATGATTGTCCGGGAAGGATTCGAGCGCCGGCGGCAGCGAGTTTGGGAGCGACAACAGTCTCGAGGGGAACTGCGGCACCCCCTCCCCGATTATCAGACGCGCCTTGCCAACGAAATCGCGATGATCAAGCAGATGGGTTTCGCGGGCTACTTTCTGATCGTGTGGGATTTTGTTCGCTATGCAAAGGAACACTCTATTCCAGTTGGCCCTGGCCGCGGTTCCTCTGCCGGTTCCCTGGTTGCCTATTGCCTCGAAATTACTGATGTAGATCCTTTACAGTATGACCTCATCTTCGAGCGATTCCTTAACCCCGGCCGCATATCCCTCCCAGACATCGATATCGACTTTTGCGTCAGAGGACGCGCAGACGTTATCAACCACGTCGCCGACCTCTATGGCCGCGATTCCGTCTGCCAGATCATCACCTTCGGTACGCTGGCATCCCGGGCGGCAATAAAAGATGTGGGTCGCGCTCTGGAGATGCCCTACGCTGAAGTCGAGCGCATCGCGAAGATGATACCTCCGCCGGTCCGGGGCAGGAATGTCAGCCTTACCCAAGCCCTGGAACAGGTTCCGGAGCTGCGGAAGGAGATTGAAACCAACCCCAATGTTAAGGAACTGATGGAGATCGCTCAGCGCCTGGAGGGATGCGCCCGGCACTCGTCTGTACACGCGGCCGGCGTCGTAATATCCCCAGTCCCCTTGCAGGAGTTAATACCAATAGCCGTCTCAGGGAAGGAGGAGCTGACCACGCAGTATGTCATGTCTGACTTGGAAAAGACCGGCATGCTTAAGATGGACTTTTTAGCGCTTACCGCTTTAACCGTTATAAATGACTGCTTAACTACAGTTAAGCAGCTGCTTGGTGAAGAGATTAACTGGCCGGATTTAGCGCTTAATGACGATAAAACAATGGCGGTTTTCGCGGAGGGTCGTACCGACGCGGTCTTCCAATTTGAGTCTTCCGGCATGCAGGAAATCTGTCGGAAACTCAAGCCGCAGGGTGTCGAAGACCTGGCGGCGTTGAACGCACTGTATCGTCCCGGACCCCTGGACGGGGGAATGGTTGATGAGTTTATCCTGCGGCACCACGGTAAGAAGACAGTCCGCTACCTGGTCCCCGAGATGAAGGAGATACTTAGCAATACCTACGGAATCATCGTCTATCAGGAGCAAATCATGCAGCTCGCGCAGAAGCTCGCCGGGTACACGTTAAACGAAGCTGATCTGATGCGCGCGGCAATGGGCAAGAAAAAGCGAGAGGAGATGGCAGTCCACGAAGAGAAGTTCATCAGCGGCGCGGTAGAGAGGGGAATTAAGCGCGACAAGGCTGAGAAAATATTCTCGTTGATGGCGCAATTTTCCGACTACGGCTTTAACCGCAGTCACAGCGTGGCCTATGCCTACCTGGCATTTCAAACTGCTTACCTAAAGGCACATTACCCGGAACATTTTTATGCCTCCGTATTATCAAGCGAGGCGCAGGATGCGGCTAAGGTGTTTAAGTACTCCAAAGAGCTTCGAGCTCAGGGAATTCAGTTGCTGCCACCTGACGTTAATGAGAGCTATTCAGGTTTTACGCCTCGCGCCGGCGCGATCAGGTATGGCCTGGCTGCCATTAAGGGCTTAGGGCAGACGACCGTCAAAGCAGTCATAGAAGCCCGGAAGCCCGGACCCTTCCGATCATTCTTTGATTTCGCGGAGCGCATCGAGCAGGGCTCTCTCAACAAGAGAGCGCTGGAAAGCCTTGTTGCCGCGGGCGCGTTTGATTCTCTGAAATCTGAAACACGCGAGCTGACCGAATGGCGTGCTGCACTTCACAGCTCGATCGATCCGGCTTTAGCGCGAGCCCAGCGCGCAAAGCGCGAGCGTTTACAAGGGCAGAACGGACTCTTCGCAACCACGGAGGAAGATTTTGGGGAAGTTGAAAAGTTACCACCTCGTTCAAAAGCCTGGACGCTCTCGGAATTGCTCGCGAACGAGAAGGCGGCCGTAGGGTTTTATATTACCGGTCATCCCCTCGGAGACTACGTGCCGCTGCTGCAGAGTTTGAAAGCCACAAAATCCATTGAACTCCCTGGGCTGCCTAGTGGCAGCCGGATCTGCATCGGCGGCATCATCAGCGACTTACAATCGCGCACGACCAAGAAGGGCGACCGGTTTGCACTGCTTCGCCTCGAAGACGAAGCGGGAGGAACGAAGTGTGTCCTGTGGCCCGAAACCTACCGCAAACATTCTGAGATGCTTCACAACGAGTCACCGGTGTTGATTACCGGCCGGCTGGAGCTCAGTGAGGACAACCCCCCAACGTTGATCGTGGATCAGGTTCAAAGTCTGGACGACATTCTCAAGAATCGCGAGCTGGTCGTCTTCCAACTGCCTGCCAGCGATGATTGTGAGAGCCTGTTTGACGCCATTCTCCATTTGATAGGTACACATCCTGGCGCTTGTGACGTCGCGCTCGAGACGACGATCAATGCTGACACGATTGTCAGAGTAAAGGTGAATCCGGCGCTGCGCGTGGGGCGCTCTCCCAAGCTTGAGTCGGCACTTAAGGAGCTTGGCTGTATGATCAGGATTGAAAGGGCGTCCCAGGCACCGAGCCGGGTCTGATAATGTTGAACTGACCGAAGATTGGCTTTGCCCCAAAAGTGCGGAACTGCTGACGTCTCGGCTTTGCCGCCGGATGTGAGGCGTGGGCTTTGCGCCGTTAGTTGGACCGGCAAAGCTTGGGCTACGCCCCTGGTGCGGGCTTGCCCCTTATTTGCAGGGCAAAGCCCAAACCGAGGAGGGCACAGCCCCAAACCTAAGAAAGCCGCTTCCGGCGGGGCAGAGCCCGCACCTCACATCCGGCGGCAAAGCCGAAGCGACAGTACCGTATGACTTTTGAGGCAAAGCTACCGAAGATGGCTAAAGCTAACAAGAAAGAGCCTGACAAGAAGACGACGCCTGAGACTCCGCTAGAGGCGAAGACGGCCTTTGAACGAGTCCAATTGGCGCGGCATCCGGATCGCCCTTACACCCTTGATTTCATCGAGCGATTGTTCGAAGAATTCGTGGAGTTGCATGGAGATCGCCGATTTGCGGACGACCCGGCGATCATCTGTGGCTTGGCGAGGTTCCATGGCCTACCCGTGGCAGTGATAGGTCATCAAAAGGGACGGGACACCAAGCAACGCAGTTATCGGAACTTTGGGATGCCCAAACCCGAGGGTTACCGTAAGGCGTTGCGCGTGATGAAACTCGCGGAAAAGTTTCGGCGACCAATTCTGACGCTGATCGATACGCCTGGCGCCTATCCAGGTATTGATGCTGAAGAGCGAGGTCAAGCTGAAGCCATTGCCTACAATCTCCGTGAAATGGCAAAGCTAAAGGTGCCGGTGATCGTTACGGTCATCGGGGAGGGTGGATCTGGTGGAGCGCTGGCCATTGGTGTTGGCGATCAGGTAATGATGTTGGAGAACGCCATCTACTCAGTCATTTCACCGGAAGGCTGCGCGGCAATCCTCTGGAAAGATGCCGGACTTGCCGATCGGGCTGCCGCTGGGCTTCGCCTGACGGCCCAGAACCTACTCGAAGAAAAGATAGTGGATCAAATCGTCAGCGAGCCGCCCGGTGGGGCGCATACAGACTACGACCAGACCGCCAGGCACCTCGACGCAGCACTAAGCGAACGACTGGCTGAGGCCGTTAGCTGCAGCCAGGAGGAAAGGCTTGCCAAACGTTACGCTAAGCTTCGCCAGTTTGGCCGGTGGGGAATAGCGTAAGACGTAGAGTCATAACTCAGAACGGAATATCGTCGTCAGACAGATCTGGTTGCTCGGTAGTAGATTGTCCGCCAACAGCCGCTTTTGCAACCGCCGCTTCGTCTCCTCTGCCACCGCCGATGAACTGCATGTCCGTCGCATTGACCTCTAGAGTGTGCCTCGCCTTACCATCGCGGTCGGTCCATTCTTCAACCCGCAGTCTGCCTTCGATGTAAACCGGTCGGCCCTTGGTGAGGTATTGTGAGGCGGTTTCTGCTTGCCGTCCCCAGAGAGTGACACGAAACCAGGTGGTGTGATCTTGCATCTCGCCGGTTTTGTCCTTGCGCCGTTCGTTTGTAGCCATTGTGAAACTACAAACGGGTGTTCCCTGCGGCGTGTAACGCAGCTCAGGGTCGCGGCCCAGGTTGCCGACGAGAATAACTTTATTAAACGACATGATGAGGAACCTCTCAGTGTCTTAGGGTTACGGTAAAACTTGTGAGGGCATACTACAGTTGACATATTTAGGGGTCAAGTTCACTTCTCATTACTAAACTGCATTACTACGAAAAAGTATGCGCTATCGCACCTGGCCCCGGATTTCTGATAGACTACCGGACATTGCAGGCGCACGCGATTCTTTTGTGATGAAAACGCAAGTTTACATAGAGACGTTTGGATGCCAGATGAACGTCGCCGATACCGAGCGAGCGGCCACGGGTCTGCGAAAGGCTGGCTACGTCCTTACCGCTTCAGCTGGAGATGCAGACGTCATACTGTTGAATACATGTTCCGTGCGCGAGCGCGCCGAACGAAAAGTGTATAAACGGGTTGCCGATCTTCGTAGAGAATCTGGGGAAAAAACCTTGATTGGCGTGATGGGATGCGTCGCGCAGTTGGAGGGAAGGTCAATTTTCGATCGAGCTCCGTCCGTTGACATGGTGATAGGAACGCGAGCCACCGATCGCATTCCCTCAATGATTGAGCGTTTGCAGGGAGGGGAAGGGGCGGTTATCGATCTGGAAGATCGTGGCGCAGGGGAATCGTGGGATGTGTCCCCGGTTGAAAGACACTCACCTTACGTCGCTTTCGTGCCGATCATCGAGGGCTGCAATAAGTTTTGCTCGTTTTGCATCGTTCCCTATTCCAGAGGCCGTGAGAAGAGCCGTACAGCCCGTGACATTACAAATGAAATCATCCGGTTGCGTGACCTGGGCTATAAGGAAGTTCACCTGATTGGGCAAAACGTGAATAGTTACCGGCCGAACTCCGGAGAAGGACTCGAGCAGAGACCCGGGGCAACACCTTTCTGCCGTCTGCTCAGGACCGTTGCCGAAACTGGAATGGAGCGAATTAAGTTTACAACTTCGTTTCCTCGTGACTTTCACCCTGATATAGTGACGGCGATCGAGGAGTATCCAAATCTATGTGATTGGATTCACCTGCCGGTGCAGTCGGGAAGTGATCGCGTGTTGAAGGCCATGCGGCGTGGCCACAAAGTAGAAGACTACATCCGGAGAGTAGACGCTATTAAGCAATCCAAGCGACGTCTGTCGTTAACCAGCGACATCATTGTTGGTTTTCCGGGCGAGACGGACGAGGACTTCGAGGACACCATAAAGCTAATTGAAAGATGCAAGTACGACGGGCTTTATATCTTTAAGTATTCGCAACGGCCGGGTACTCCGGCGGAGAAGTTGGTTGATGACGTGACGGACGTTCAGAAGAAGACACGTTTTCTGGAGCTTGAGTCTAGGCAGCGCGAGTTACAGAATAAGATCTATGAGAGTTATATTGGGCGAAGTGTAAGTGTATTGGTGGAAGGCGAGAGCGCGCGTTCAAAGGAAGATTTGACCGGGCATTCAACTTGTCACAAGGTTGTTAATTTTCGCGGGGACGCAGCTGAGAAGGGCGGCATTGTGAATGTGCTGATTACCAAAGCCAAATCCAATAGCCTTTACGGACAACAGTTAAATTGAAACTGCGAAGCGGGTTCCCGGCGTTTAGGTCCTCAAAACGAAGGTATCGCGTCGGGGGAGATAACCCGACGAGTGGTTCGCAACAGGGCATCTAGAGCAAAAGAGGAATGGGTTTATGGAAATCGAGGTAAAGATCAGAGCTCTGATGATGGATCCGAATAGTGGTACTCCAATTATTATTTTGAAGGATATCGAGAGTGATACCATGCTGCCGATTTGGGTAGGGGCATATGAAGCCAATGCGATCGCGCTGGAGATCGAAAAGATCGCACCGCCGCGGCCGATGACCCACGATCTCTTGCGTAACTTGATTATTCAGCTCGGCATTCAGGTTGAACGGGTGGTTGTTACCAGCTTGCGCGACAATACATTTTTTGCGGTAATTGAGATGCGAACCAGTGACGGCAATCGGATGGTACTCGACTCCCGGCCTTCCGATGCAATCGCGCTGGCGCTGCGCGCGGATTGCCCCATCTACGTGGATATGGAAGTGATCAACGCGTCGCGCAATACGGTGCCATCAGAGGAAGGGGAAGAGTCGCCGGTCGGGGAAGAAGAATGGCCGGACGTCATTGGCGAAGCCGGCGATCTCCCGATGTAAGGAGTGGCACGGGCGTCTCGCCCGTAGAATCACGCGCAAGATGCGCGTGCCACATCAAAACGCAATGCTTGATGTTGATTAGCCCGGAGTAGTACCACGGCCCTCGTGCAACGAATGGTAATTGCGATCGCAAATCAAAAAGGTGGCGTAGGAAAGACCACTACGGCCATCAATTTGGCCGCCGCCTTCGCCAGGCTTGGAAAACGTGTCCTCCTTCTAGATCTGGATCCCCAGGCAAACAGCTCTATTTCCTTCTTGGATCCGTTAACTGTCGAGCGCTCAGCTTACGAGTTAATGATGGACGGCACTGCGCCCGTCGAGCAGTCCATCTACCGGACGCCAGTAGAGAATCTCGATATCGTGCCGGCCCGAATCTCTCTGGCCAAGCTCGAGTCAAAGTTGGTCGGGGATTTCGACGCTCCGTTCCGCCTTAAAGACCGTCTGGAACCGTTCCGCAAAGAGTATCCGGTGATTATCATCGACACGCCGCCGACGCTGGGCCTGATTACCGTGAACGCGTTGGTTGCAGCCTCACATGTTCTGGTTCCAATTCAATCGTCTTACTTTGCGCTGGAAGGAACCGACGATCTGCTCGAGACCATCGAAAAGGTGAAAGCTCGTCCCAATCCCAACCTTGAGCTGCTGGGAGTTCTTGTCACTCTGCACGACAAACGAACTACGCTGGCCCGAGAGGTGCACGACCAGATTCGACGAGTCTTCGGTGCGAAATTATTCGAGACGGTGATCACCAAGAGCGTGCGGTTGGAAGAATCGCCCGCTTACAAAGAATCTATTTTCAGCTTTGCGCCCAACTCATCAGGTGCGACCGAATATGCAAAACTTTGTGAAGAGGTACTCAGCCGTGTCTAAAAGGGGACTGCCAACCGGTTTGCAAATGCGTCACGATGCGCACTATGTCGAGGAATTGTCGCAGCATCAACCAGCAGCCGTCGGGCGCATGGTAGCCGTTGACAAGATCGATCCGAATCCGGACCAGCCGCGCACGGAGTTTGGGGACCTAACGGAACTCACCGCCTCGATAACCGAGAAAGGCGTGTTGGAGCCATTGCTGGTGAAGCCCTCGCGCCAAACCGGCCGCTGGATGATCATCGCGGGCGAACGCCGCTGGCGTGCGGCGCAACAGGCCGGGTTAAGAGAAGTCCCATGCGTGGAAATGGAAGTTGATGAAGGCACTGTCGCCGAGATCGCGCTCATTGAGAACATGCAGCGTAAGGATTTGACAGTCTGGGAAGAGGCCGACGGCCTGCAGGCGTTGTGTGAGCGCTTTGGCTACACGCATGAGGACGTTGCGCGCAAAGTCGGGAAGAGCAGGAGTACTGTCACGGAGGCGCTTTCGATAGCCGCGATCCCCGCAGACGTCCGCGAACTGTGCCGCCAGGCTGACGTATCGGCAAAGTCAGTGCTGCTACAGATCGTGCGCCAGCCAGACGAAGAGGGAATGAGAAGGCTCGCCAAGGAAATCACTTCGCGTGGCCTCACACGAGATGATGCAAGGGAAGTGAGGCGCCAGGAAATGGGCCCAAGGATCACTCCCGAAGCTAAGCCCTATACGTTCAAGTACGTATCACCGGGAAAAGAATTCAGTCTGGAAGTTCGTTTTCGCCGTTCCAACGTAGATACTAGGGAAGTTGCCGCAGCGCTTAAGTCGGCGGCGAAGAACATTGAAAGCGGTAACCACAGATCCGGCTAATCTCAAATTGCGGATTGCGGATTGCGGATTGCGGATTGCGGATTTCGTCCAACCCTAACTGAGTCTAAAACGTCGGAGTTGGAAATGTTTCGAATTTTGATTACACGAAATTCGCAATCCGAAATCCGCAATCCGAAATTTCCTGGCCCTCATTTCGAAGCGAGACCCTTTTTCTTTTCCGCCGCCGCCCGTTTCTGCAAACCTTTGGCCCAACGCTCGAGGGTGGGTTGTAAGGGCTTGAATAGCCGCGCTCGAAAAGTGTGCTTCTTCTCGTTCCAGGCTTTCAGTTGCTTCTCGGTATAAAGGCGCACCGCCGGTTCGAGTTGGGTTTTCTTAAGCGAGTGCCTAAGCGTGAGATGATAGTGCTGGCCGACAAGGGAAAATACTATTGCGGTTAGATTACCCTTGAAGGATATGCGAGGAACGATTCGCTTGTGGAACGGCTTGTTCGCAGGAAGCAGCACTCCGATGGCCACTTCCAGCCAGGGGCCTTTGGGACCCTGGCGCGGATGGTAGAGTCCGGGTAGTTCGGAGGTCTGAAAGGTGTTCTTGAGTCTGGGATCGGAAATGAATTCCACGAGTCTAATGCGTTCAATGCCGCGGGTATGCTCACGTGGAAGGCTTTCGAAAGCAGCCTCAATATGCGCCACGGCGCTCTCGGGCAGTTTTCTCTCGAGCTGATTCTCAATTTTTATGGCCACTATTAAGAAATCCCTTTTTGGATGTTGTGCGCACGTAATGTAGGGCACGGCATGAAACAGCGTCAAGTTGCCCTGATTTCTGAAGACTCCTGTGTCCTGTCAGCAAGCGATGATAACACTCACGCTCTGGGATCTCGCCAAAGGGAACTAACTGAGGATCTGAAGCGCTTGCAGCGGAATAAGTCCCGCCAAGAAACCAGGGAACAAACAGCCTGTTGAGGAGCGTATTGGTCTGATATGGCCAACGCACAGACCGACAAACCGACTTCTCAAAAACCGCTCCGGCTGTGGCCCGGCGTCGCCGCCGTGGTGCTGCAGTGGCTGCTCTGGTTCGTCGTTCCTATCGTCGCGCCCGACGCCGCCATGTTCGCGGTGCTTGGCGGACTCGCCTGCGCGTTGGCGGTCGTCGTCTGGTGGCTGTTCTTCAGCCGGGCGCCCTGGGCCGAGCGCGTAGGCGCCATCGTGCTGATGGTCGTCGCGGTCATCGCGACAAAGCGCGTCGTTCATCAGTCCATTGCCGGCGGGATGATGGGGATGATGCTCCCGATCTACGCCATCCCGGTCCTGAGTCTCGCGCTCGTCGCCTGGGCGGTTGCCACCCGTCGGCTCTCCACCAGACTGCGGCGCGCGTCGATGGTCGCCTCCATTCTGCTCGCCTGTGGCGTGTTCACGCTCATCCGCACTGGCGGCATCACCGCCGACGCCGATTCGGATCTGCACTGGCGGTGGACCAAGACACCCGAGGAACGGCTCTTGGCCCAAGCCGGCGACGAACCGACAACTCCCACGTCGGATCCAGCAGCCGCGGAGACTCCCAACTCGCCGACGGCACGCGCGGCTAGTCATGGCACTTACGAAGGAGCGGAAACGAACTCGGGCTGGCCTGGCTTTCGCGGACCGAAGCGCGACGGCATCATTCGCGGCGGCGTGCGCATCGAGACCGACTGGTCTCGGCAGCCGCCGGTCGCGCTGTGGCGCCGGCCGATCGGACCTGGCTGGTCGTCCTTCGCGGTGCGCGAAAATCTCCTCTACACCCAGGAGCAGCGCGGCGACGATGAGGTTGTATCCTGCTACAACCTGACCACCGGCAAACCGGTGTGGAGACACCGCGACGCGGCCCGTTTCTGGGAGTCGAACGCGGGCGCCGGTCCGCGCGGGACGCCGACGCTCAGTAACGGTCGCGTGTACACATTCGGTGGGACCGGAATCTTGAACGCGCTCGACGCCGGCAACGGCTCCGTCGTCTGGTCACGCAATGCCGCGTCCGACACCAAGACGAAGGTCCCGATTTGGGGCTTCGCGAGCTCGCCGCTGGTGGTTGGCGACGTCGTCATCGTCGCCGCCGCCGGCGCGCTCGCCGCCTACGACATCGTCACCGGCAATCCACGTTGGTTCGGCCCGACCGGCGGCAGCGGCTATAGCTCGCCACATCTGGCGACGATCGGCGGCGTTGCGCAGGTCCTGCTGCTGAACGGAGAAGGCGCGATTAGCGTCGCCCCGGCCGACGGCACGTTGCTTTGGAAGCACGTGTGGGAGGGCGACAGCATCGTGCAGCCGGCCGTCACTGCGGACGGCGACGTCCTGATCGGCAGCGGCTCCGGACTCGGCTCCGAAGTCGGCGTGCGCCGCGTCGCGGTCTCACACGGACCCGGCGGATGGACCGCCCAAGAGCGCTGGACATCGATCGGGCTGAAGCCGTACTTCAACGATTTCGTCATTCACAAGGACCATGCCTTTGGCTTCGACAGCAGCAGCCTCGCGTGCATCGATCTCAAGAACGGCGAGCGCAAGTGGAAGGGCGGACGCTACGGCCACGGCCAGCTTGTCCTGTTACCCGATCAGGATTTGCTGCTGGTGCTGTCGGAGGCGGGCGAACTGGCGCTGGTCAGGGCGACCCCCGACCAGTTCACAGAGGTGGCGCGGATACAGGCGATCAAGGGCAAGACCTGGAACCACCCTGTGCTGGTAGGCGACATCCTGCTGGTGCGCAACGGCGAGGAGATGGTCGCGTTCCGGCTGTCCCTCGCGAGCGGCTGACGGGGTTGCTTTCGCGGGCGTGCAAACTCAACAACTCTTCGGTCGTCCTACTCGACCGGTAACATCGCCACTGTTTCGCCGGGCGGTTCTATTGGGCCGAGCATAGCAGTGGCAACGCGGATCTCCAGGATCTAAGCGCGTCCCGTAAAAGGGAACAAACGTTCTGAGGCGGCAGCTTCTCATCCCATCACGCATACCGCCCGCGTCTGATAATATATATTATGTTCTTGTCGGCCTTGCCTCAAAAGTAGGATTATGGGCCGACTTATGAGGCAAACGGCATTTCTGCCCCAAAAATCAATTTGACCACACTACAAACGAAAAAAGCTGTCATTGCTTTTTCGCTGATCGTCCGTGCTCCAACGCAGTTCGTTCTGTGTTCTCAGGCAACCTATAGTTTCAGGTGTTCCAAAAAGGGATTCAGAGATATGAATTTGCTTGCCGCATCCTTGAGTTCGCGCGAAGCATGATCCCAGAAGACCACATGAAAAGTGAATCCCCGAGCTCTTAACTTCTCAATCATTGGAACATAGTCGGCATCTCCGGCAACCAAAGTGATCTCATCTTCACCAGGCGTCATCAACTCGTAAGAATCAGCAACGATGTCGGTCACAATATTCGCGTCCACCTTCTTTTCTTTGTTTGCTACATTGCGGTCATGGACAACCACCTCAAATCCAAACCAACTACGGCCCGAAGTCCGAGTCTCTGGACGCGAATGTTCCACTTCTACAACTTTCATCGCGAAGAATTCCTGGGGCACTACCATAAACGATCAAATGTGGAAACGACGTTTAGTATGATCAAGGCGAAGTTTGGCCAAAGGCTTCGAAGTAAAAGTATGACTGCCCAGATCAACGAAGCGCTATGCAAGGTGCTTTGTCATAACCTGTGTGTGGTGATTCAGTCAGTCCATGAACTAGGAATTGAAGCTGTTTTTACAGCGGAGGTATCGTCAGAAATGTTGCTATCAAACCCTCCAATGTCCTCAAGCTAACTCTTGACGTCTTGGACGAGAACGACACGAAGGTTGCGATCGACAGACAAGCTGGTGACTAAGTTGCCGGCGTGAATGCTGGGGCTGGCCAAGCGATCGGTGGTTACCAGCGTGGAGCCTCCCAAGCCCGATCTGGCGTTGATCATTATCGCTTGGAGCTTGGTGCCAATAAGCAGGTATACGCTAGCCAGGTTGATGCTGCCGGTCAAATCCGCAATGCAGGTCTGGAAGCAGCCAAACTCCGCCGAGACGCAGCCGTAATCGCGGCGGTAGGACGCGAGATCTCCAGAGAAGTCGGACAAGGTATGAGGATAAGATTCTAATGAGGCCTTCAGACCTGATTCAGGGGCAGACGAATTAATGCGTTCTAGAACGGCGGAAGGATGGCGAGAACGCAAGGATACCGAGAATCACGGCCGTGGCGGCTGAGATCAATAAAGCCGCCCTATCCAGTCTCTGCCTTTCAAATCCTAGCCGAACAGAATGATCGACAAAGGTCAGCATATAAAATGGCGCCACCCCGTAGATCATCTCTCTATCATCACGGCGCCAGTTGGGATGGAACGTCGTCGAGATAAGCACTGGAACCTTCTTGCGCTGCGATCCGCTGCCGTAGTCAATGCTGATCATGCCTTGCTCAATCCTGCCATTGACTATACCTGACGTTGCATCAACCGTTTCCCGATTACCCTCGAGAATTCTACGCACCGCCTGCCACTGCCGCCGGATGGAACTGGACTGGTAGTGGTAACTTGGAGCGGCCGCTTCGAGCACCTCGCCCGGGTCCTCTGCTGAGCGCTCGATTATCTGTAGCTTTGGAAACTCAGCTTGGCCAGCCTTGATGCGTTGAAAGAGGCTTGCATCGCTTGCGAGCAGGATTAGAGAATGACTTTGAGAATAGTTGCGAAGGAGGTTGTAGGCCGCAGTCTCATCATTGTTGTCGTAGGTATCTACGATGAGCGCGCCAAAGTCGTTCAGATTAGTCAGTCGATCCAACTTCACCTCTTCTGACCGCGCCAGGAATACGTCAAACCAATTATCGGCAAACTGTTCCTCCGCCAGACGGATGAAACTCATTTCGTTGCGGCGTCGGGCCTTGACTGTGAAACTGCTCAATACCAACGCTGGCTTGTATAGCAAAGCTTGAATCTTTGGCACCGGTGAGCCCGGCAACTCAAACACAGCCCACCAGCCAATGTCATGCCTAATCGCCGAAGTAATCTCTTTGCTGACCCGTTCTTTCATTGCCGGCGTGCGAATGATCAGGTACTTCACGCCCAGGAACTGTGCGCGTTTGATGTGCTCTGATAGCGGTTGCGCCGCAAAGTCCAGGTCATCCGCCAGCATTGAGCTGACTCCAAAACTGTCGGGATAGTTTGAGAAGGAATTTACGACGGGAAGCGTGAAGAGCGAGTTCGGCGATGCCTCGTGAAAGACTCCGCTGATGGTCTCATTTCCCTGCGACCCGAGGTAAGAGTTGATCGCGCGCGCATCAAAACTTGCTTCCGTCCAGGCAGGTCCTCGTTTTGGATTGATGACTTCCACCAGATAACGTCCATCTCGATGTTGCCGAGCGAAGTCGAGTACGTCATCAATCTTCTTCCGAGCTCCCGCCGGATAAAATGAATAGGCCCAACTCACACCTGGCGCACTTAGGGCAAGCAATAAAAAAAGGACGACCGACACTGAGCTCGCATAACGTGTCTGCGTAAAATTCATGTCAGGTGCCGTATCCCTTAGTCCGTCAAGTAGCGACGCCAGACTGCGGAAGCCCCAGGCGAGCGCGTAACCAACTGGAAGCGCCAGCATGAAAGTTAGCGTGGCTAGGAACCGAGGCGTCTGCAACGGAAACCAGCCGGGAGTGGATACTGAGGCGAGGATCACCGCGGCACCAAGCATCGCGCACGCAGTCAGATAGGACCATAACGTTCGCTTCGACACAGATGAGCTTTCAAATTCGTCCGCGTGAATTGAAGCGCGCAGCCAGAGAACACTGCCAATAAGCGCGACGGCGTACCAAGCGATCAGAGCAGGTGTGAAAAGCGCGCTTGTCTCCGCAATATAAGGTCGCGTAACAAAATACTGATATTCATTTAGCAAAGGGATAATCCAGAATAGAGTTAAGAACATGCCGACGACTGGCGACAGACAGTGTGCAAGCAAAACCCTCCGTATTTCTCGCTTCTCATCTGCGCTAGTTGCCCGTTTGTAGTAGGCTGCGTCGCAAATAATGGTCGCTACAATGAGCACGATGGCGGTCGTGGCATTGAAGAAGTTTGCCAGCCCGGTGAGAGCGAGCAGTAGCGACGAAACAGCAAATCTCCGACGTCGTCGGACTGGGTGCGATTGCGTCTCGTCCGCAGGGTCTCGCTGGCCCAAGCTCGAGTAAACGATGAACCACGCAATGAGTAGGATGAATCCAAGCGGCTGTGTATAGAGTCCGATTTGGAAGGTGCTGAAGTAATCAAGTCCGGCAAGCAGCCCTCCCATAAAGCGCAAGTCGATTAGCAGCAGTACGCTGCTGAGTGCAACAGCAGCAGCCACCAAACGATTCCTATTGGAAAGAAACCAGCCCAGCAGGTACATGGCCACCGGCATCAGCAGCATGGGCCCTGCTACCATTAGCTTGAAAGCTCTGGCAAGCGATAAGAGGTGTGTGTGATGAATGAAAGCAACACACCAATAGAAAACTGGCGGGTAAAAATTTGGAAACGGCATGCCCCCAAAGTACGCATTGGTCCATCCAAATGTGTTGGGGAAGATTGAGTGATCGTAGATTTGTGCTATCGCGGAGTGGCCTGTCCCGTCCCAGGCGCGTGACTGAGCCCCATCCCAGATTGCCAACCATAAGTTGCTGCGGCTCAGGATTGCCAGGGCAGTGATAAGTGTTAACGGAAGGGAGACAAATATCTTTGCTGTCAACAGCCTCCATAAACCTGCGGCCTGACGCGTATCTCGCGTGCCAGGGGTTCGAGTCGATCGCTCCTGTGACTTCCGACTCTCGCGTTTGCGCCGATCACGCTTGACCGAATTTACTCGTGGCATGATTTTCGATTGCTTGACGCGAAATGCCTTCCGATCAATTACCGCGATTAACCCAGCTTCCTTAGCTTTACCTAAAAATTTGGAAATGGCCGTTCGGGCAACTCCAGTGCGACGATCGTTATGATGAATGGCATCAAAAACGGGGCCCACGCATGGGCCTACCGTTGGAATTGCTGTCGGAGGGGCTGCGGATCCTGCGGATCTGATCTCTATGAGGGCGGTTCATCAACTGGATACCAGCGATACCTCGCTCCATCCCAATACACTGCTGTGCCGGCATTCGCTGGGTCCAGCATTAAGATAGCGTCTCCCAAGAGCCGCGGAGGCTCTACTACTTGTGGCTCATCTCCATACGGAGTAGGTTTGAGCTTCCCGTGGTTCAGGCTCATCACCTTCTTGCCCAGGCGCCAAGCATCGACAACCACAAATCTTTGTTCCGGCCGGCTGTTCTTCCAACGATCCTTCATTGATCCATGAATAATTACCAGTATTGGTAACTCCTTGTAGCGAGCTAAATCGCCCATTGTGAGTCCGCTTTCATGGCCTTGTTCGCCGAGTGTACTGGGGCCCGGACCTTGCGCCTTTTCAAACGAGAAAGGCGGCTTTGTCTTGTCTTCCGTACTGAGTTGGAGATTTAGCCGAACTGGGATAGCAATGTCTTCGGTGCCATCACCATTAAAGTCGCCAACAATATAGCTCGGAGAGATGGTCCGAGTATCAAGTTTGAATAGTCCCCCAAATTCCGATTCCAGCAATGCAGCCACCTGCTCTTCGGTCACCTTTGTTCTTCCCATTGTCCCGCCAACCTGGCAGGCTCCGGAATGTAAAAGCGCAGCCATGAAGGCTATGAGCAGCAATTCGTTGACTGTTTGAGTAATCATATCTTCACTCAAGGGCATCCGATTCCTCGACGGAACGTCACATGTAAATGATTGTCATGAACAAGTCGACGACGCCGTCCCGTTCGTGGATCGATGTGCTCGCGCTCTCTTCTTGTGCCTGCAATCCCTGGATCGTTGAAGAGAATATCGGTAACCACCGCATTTCCATATTGATCGCGCAACGCGATAAGACTATTAACCAAGTCCTGGGTCAACTGTTGGCTGTAGTTTCTCTCAAGGAAGGTTGTTGGGCCGCTAACGCCATCATTCCTCATGGGTCGAATATCAGCAATAATGCCGTCAGGATGGCCTTGTTGTGGGTGACGCCCGCTGGGTGCCCCTCCAAACTGGCTTAGGTCTCCGATTCCGATTGGGTTGTCGGGGTGGCGCTGATACCAATCTGACCCCAGGTTAGTTAATGCTGCTACTACTCCGCCTTGTCCGAAATTTAGGCGACCCGGATCTTGAGCCATTGATGGATACCTATACCATCCGTCACCACTCTCACCCATATCAGCATTGACGGCCGTAGCATTACAGGGGGGATTCGGTGCAGGATTCTGCTGCGAACCCCCGTAATATCCACCCGGAGAATAACCGAGGGCATTCCCGAGAAACACATAGCTCGTTTGAAGCGTGGTTGTGGTCACTGGCGACATGCCAATATGGAACTGATAACTGCCGCCAGAAAGATTGTAAGAGCGTACGTCTCCAACGGCTGTTACGCTTGACGAGGTGTGCGAAAGTTGGACCTGAGTTCTATAGCTGGTGTTTGAAGTATACGTGTTGATTTGCAGTCCAAATGTCAAAGCCGAAATCCATGACAGTGACATCTGAAAACGGAACATGCTGGTACACGAAGCACCAGCGCCTCCAGCCGCGCAACCTCCGCCCATGTTGCTCCCGTCGCCATAGAAGCCTATGGGATTAGAGCTAAACCCGCCGCCCCCGGTGAAGCCGCCATTCTCGTCTACCTGGGTTCGGAGCGGATCGGTCTCAACACGGCTCGAGGTAACACCGCTCGCATTGCTCCACTGGCTGCTAGTGCCCGACGGCTCATCCTGGTTCCACTGTACCTGCCCGGCTTCTTGCTTTGCTAGAACTTCACCACCACGATAAATGTAGCCACGCAGCTTTTGTCCGGACTGGTTCAATTCAGTGATGACCTGGTTCAGCGCGCGGGAACGCAAATAGTAAGTCACGGCACCGTTCTCAGTTTTCTTGAGAACTTCTCCGTCGCCATCAAACGAGCGAGAGACGTTATTTTGGGAATTGGAAATCTCGTTTCCCGCGGCGTCGAAAGAGTATTGCCGGGTGCGGTCATTGGTTAGGCGGCCGTCCGCGTCATATATCCAGGCCTGACTGCTGCCTCCGGTGTTGCGGTTATTCACGTAACTATCGTGATAGAAAACCGTGGCTGGAGAACCGTTGACGCCATGAACGCGAATTGTGCGATCCGTCAGGTTACCCCATACATCGCCCCCGTAGGTTTGCCTGTATGGCCCGGTATAGGGGAAAGCAAAATTGCCGCGTGCCTCGGAACCCGACATTGCCTCCATAAGCTGGGCTGCGCGGTCGTAGATGTAAGACCTATCAAGGCGGTCATCACGCAAGTCATGGGAATAGCTTAACCTGCCGTCATTCGCATACTGGTATTGCCAACCTGCTACTCTTGAACCGCCGCCATTGGTAACGTCAAATTGTGTGTGCAAGAGGCGATTGTTATAGGCAATATCAACCTTGAGCGAATTACCGTAGTCAAGATGCTTAGTCGCACCTGACGCGGTATAAGAGATTCCGCTAGCATAGGTTGGCGCGCCGCCTTCGGAACCGACTCTCGTTACTTGCCCAGCCTGATCGTGCGTATAGAGAACAGCTGAACCAAATTGAGATGGTTCAGTAATACTACTCAGCTGGCCGCCAAGATTGTATGCATAACCAAGTGTGAAGGATTGACCGAGCTGGCTGAGATAGCGCGTCTCGGAA
Source organism: Pyrinomonadaceae bacterium (assembly GCA_050748205.1). Taxonomy (GTDB): domain Bacteria; phylum Acidobacteriota; class Blastocatellia; order Pyrinomonadales; family Pyrinomonadaceae; genus PSRF01. Next base: position 17,727 of record JBOGOU010000461.1, read on the forward strand.
TTTAACCGATTGAGCTGGTCATAGCCGTAAGTGTTGCTACCCATCCCATCATTCATGCTGGTTCGGTTTCCGGCGGCATCGTAAGCGAATGAGACACTTGACGTCGGCGTTACGCCTGTGGGAGCTGCGTAGCTGACGTCGGTAAGGAGACGGCGGTTATTATAACTGAAGATACTGATCGCGCCGCGAGCGTCAGTTATTGTCTGAACAGTATCGTCGGGGTTGTATTCATAAGTTGTCTCAGTGTTCGCATCCTGCTCAGGATTGTGGCGGGTTTTCAAGCGGCCATAGCCATCGTAGGTCATCGAGGTTTGCTGGCACGTACCCGAGGGACAAGAGCCGTCGCCGGTCGCTTGACCCTGATAGACATAAGCGAATATCACCTGATCGCGCTGGTTATAAACATTGGTCGCCGTCGAATAGATACTCCCATCCGCGTTCAAGATCTCGGTCTTTATCGTGCGGCCTAACACGTCGCTGTAAGCTTTCTGCCGTCGGCCGACTTCATCCGTGAGCGTCACTACTTCGCCACCGGCGCATCCGCAACCAGCATAGCTTGCTTGCTTCAACGTGCTGTCAGAGTTCGTCGTTACCAGCGGCCGGTCTTTCCAGTCGTAAGTTTGTCCGGTGTAGAGCCACCCGGCGGCCGTGTCGTCGCCAGTCGCAGCCCACTGCGTTGGCGTTCCGTTGGCGCTTGTTTCCGTGGGATTAGAAGTCTTGATCACATTACCCAGGTTATCGTAGAGGGCAAGTTGGCCGCGGAAACCTCCAACGCTGCCAGGATGAGCCGACGCACTCGCAATCTTGCGGCCATACCCATCCAGAATGTTGAAGGAATGCGCCTCGCCCTCGCCTTCCTGAATTGTGGCATAGGTGTCCACGCGATTCCGGCTGCGGGGATATTCGTAACGTACATAAGCGTTGTTCATCAAATTTGTAATGCGCTCTGGTCTGCCAAGGCTATCGTAGGCGATCTTCTGCTGCGGTCCGGGAAGATTCTGCGTGGTATTTGGCTGGGGAGTCTGTTTCCAAGTGGCGGCGCCGAAATCGTAGTTGTAGCGTACTTGCGAGGTATAGTTATCAGGATCGGTTATGGTCGTTGGATACGCCAGCGTACTGAACGACCGTGACGGATCGGCAGTAGTGCCGTCGGCGTAGAACTGATCGGCGTAACTCACCTGCACCTGATGCCCAACAACATCCACGCTCTTCACTACGGAGCCCGCAGTGTTGTAGAACAACGTCGAATTAGTGGAGAGCGATGTGTTGTTGACGTCAAACCGAGTCGTTATTGTTAGATTCGCCCGGCCGGAAAAGAAACCTCCGCTGTAGTTTGTGTTGTCGTGTTGCACGGGCTGATCGGCACCCTGGATCGAAGTGGAACCATCATACGTGAAGCCAACCTTCGACATTAGAGTCTCAGCCAAAGAGTTCGGATCAACCTGGTAAACGGCCTTCTCGCTCGGCAGTCCGATGATACGCCGGCTGAGATAAGTCGCGGTATTGTTGTTAACGGTATGGGTGCGTCGCATCGGCGTGGTCCCATTGGCCTGAAACTCAGTGACATCGATCGGGAGCTGACAACTCGTACCATCGCCAATTGCGACTGCCTCATAACTGATAGTCGTGCGCGCGTGGTTCTGAATCTGGGCCCCACTATCGAAATCGTAGATGTTCGTTTCTTCCACGCGCGGATTGAGTTGGTACGACTTTATCGTGTCGTCCTGAGTCCACTTAGTAACGGAGCTTCTCTGTTTGATCGCATTACCGCCCTGAGCGGGATCAGTCTTGCCGTAAGTCTCAACCAGCGACGGCAAGCCACGGCGCCAACCCGACGACGTTCCAGCCGTGCCCTCGAAATAGATATTGTTATAGGTGCCGTCGGCAGGCTGGGTTACTTGCGCCATTGTGCCCGACTGCGGCGTGCCGTCCGGCAAATTCCATGATGCGCTCGCGGGAACAGTCCACGTAGCAGTTATGACTTCCTGTTCTGCTCCGGCCGGCAGACCTGCCAGCCCATTGGCACCACCGCGGTTCCAATTTTCAGCCCAGTCACGGCGTTCAGTGAAGCGCGGGCAATTGTCTTGCGCGCTAGTTGGCAATAGGTCCGAGCCTGGCAAATTGTAAGCGCGGTAGTTAAGCAGATGTGTGTCGACGTCTGCGGCAAAATTGCTGATTTTCCATACCTGACCCCACGAGGTGTAACTAAAGTCAAACCGTGAGTTGTCAGCCAGCGTCACGCCACTGAGCACGTGAATGCTTGTATTGTTCTGAGGCCCCACCACGGTTAGGCCGGAAAAGTTGGTCTGAATGGTTTTGTCGGTGTAGGTGAACGACGCCCATCTGTGTGGCTCTGTTTGTCCCGTCCAGGTCTGGGTGATCGTGCTTAGATCGTTGGCGTTGTAGTTGAACTTGATGGTGCGTGCGAGTGTGTCAATGACCGTGTCGATGCGCCCGGACGTATCGTAGTTGACGGTGATGTAGTTGCCGTTGCGATCCTTGATCTCAGTGCACTGGTAGTCGCTCCCCTTCAACAGATACTTGAGTCTTGTACCGTCTGTCGTGCGAAGAATCCAGGGGCTGGCGCCGGTGTCGAGCAACAGATGTGACGAATCGGCCGATTCATACAGCGCCGAAGTTCCCACCTGTCTCAGCTCAGTGCGGCTGCCGTCGGGTGTGATTAGCATGTAGGCATTCTTGCCCACTTCTGAGTTGAAATACGCGGATTGAATAACTGGAAAGCCGAGCCGGAAACCGGGACTGGGCAAGCCGTGGTCGTCGTCGAAGGAAATGTAACTACCGCTCTTGGTCCAAACGAGTGAGTTGTAGCTTAGCGAGAGTCCGAGATCGAGCCCGGCACGACCGGGTAAACCGACAAGCGGAATGCTCCAGTTGAAATTGCGTGAGAGCGGGTCTTCGCCCGCGCCACCTGTGCGGTTGGCCGGATCGAGCCGCGCGTTGCCGAAGCTGACGACGTTGATACTCACCGGTGCTGAGACTGTGGTTGTCCCGCGGTCGTCCGTCGCGCGAGTGGTCAACGAGTAGGCGCCGGGGGAGACACCATTCCACGCAAAGCTGAATGGGGCCGTGGTGTCTTCGCCGAGAGTGGTGCCGTTTCGGAAGAACTCCACCTTGGTGACCGTGCCGTCGGCGTCTGACGCAGAGGCGGCGATGATGATGTTTGAGCCGTCAGTGTAGGCC